>PAGK01000017.1 GCA_002704515.1 Methanobacteriota archaeon | reverse complement strand
CGAGGTAGAGCAACAGTGGGGATTCGTTGAACGACTCAAGAATTCCAAAAATCATTCGTTCACCTCACAATCCCGGGTCTTTCGTATGCGCTTTCAAACCGACCAATGCCATTCCAATGAGGGTCACAATCAATCCCATGTTAACCACGCTGTTGATAACAGCGGAATCCGGCAAGGACATGAATGCACCAAGATCGCCTGACATCAACTGAGGAACAAGCCCGACAATGGAGAGAATGATTGGGCCAATCATGCCTATAGAAAGCAAGGTTTCGGGGACGCCACCCAATTCTTCGATGTACTTCTCAACGGCCTCCGAACGCTCCTCTTCCATGCGGGCACCCTGCTTTTTGAGGGTCTCGACCAAGTCGGTGTTTTGAGTAACGTTCGTGTAAAGCGTGTTCAGGAGACGTTTGTACCCTGCAGACTCGGCTTTCTTCATCATGGCCTTGAGTTCCTTGTCAATGCCACCACCTGTGCCCTTTTGGAGGCGTTTCATCATTTGAGAGAAATCTTCTGAGATGATGCCATAGCCCCCTCGGCCAATGGTGTGAAGCGCCGCTTCAAGACCGACACCAGATGACATCAACACATCCATGGTGCGAATCACATAGAGGAGTTCTTGCTTTTCCCCCAGTGCGCGCATGATGCAAGCCTCCTCAAATGACGTCTTCAAGCAATTCGAAATGGAACCCTTCGTTGGAACTGTCATATTCCATAACTGCAAAAATGACCTTGACGTCTCGCTCTTCAAACGGATCGTGAAGGTAAGGTTGACCGGTTCGGAACATAGCGACGATTCGCTTGTATTCATCAATGGAGAGTTCACCACGGACGGTGTACATGGTTGACTCTGAGCCTTCATCGTGCAAATCATCGCCTTCTTGCCCGCGAATCACCGTTCGTGTGAGGCGGCGAGTCATTCGCACTTTGATATCAGCGTTCGCAATTCGAACCCAATCTGAGCTTGATGTACCCGATGCGGGCCGAATAAAGAAATCCATTCCAGCCATGTCTTACCCCTATTCTCCCCACAGCGTGAGAAGGACTTGAATGTGTTGGATGTGATTCACTCGGATGGAGCGAGTCGGAACCATCCGAAGCGAGGCTCCTCAAGGACACCGCTGTCCAGCATGTCGTCCAATTTCGCCTCCGCAACTTCTCGAACAAAACCGCGGGCAACAGCGTTCTTCAGGAGGGTGTCAAAGGTGACACCTTCGCCTTGATCCAAATGACCGATGGCTTGGGTGAGGAAGTCCTCGACGCCTGGGGCATCGCCCGAGGAGGGTTCATCGCTTCCATCTGGAAGCGTCATGACGGGAGGCGGCGTCGTAGCGGCCTCAATTCGACCTTCGGCGATGTCCAAGGCTTGCATGAGGTTCAGGTTGAACGGTTCAAGGTCAACCTCACCGTAGTGGTTTCGGGCGGCAAGCAAGCTCACAGGCAGGCCTGCCCGGGCATACGCATCGAGGGTGGGTTCCACTTCCAACGAAGCAGTGAATTGATTCATCCTCGCCATCGTTGCTTGGCAGGCATCAAGCAGCCAATTGGCATAGACCTCTCGCTTGACCACACAGGCTTCTTCGGGACGAAGGGACGTGTATACTGCACCTTCGTCGGTCTGGTACCAACGGGTTTTCGAGGTCATCATCACCAGCAGTGGCTCACCGTCGTTCAAACGTTCAGTCCATTGATGAGCGAGTTCTTGCATCATCTCAGAATTGTATTCCCCCACCGAAAAGTAGTGCAGTCCTGTTGGATCACGGAGTTGACCTTGATACAACGAAGAACCGTTGCTTGTTTCCCGAAGTTCGAGGCGCTCAAGCAGGCCCGCTGCGACGATTCGATTGACCTTTGCACCGAGTTTGGTGATGACAAAAGAGGGGTCGTATTCACCCGATCCCTTCTCGTTAAGGGTGGCGCTGCCAAACTCCGAAGCGAGGAGAAGATGGGCTGGTTGTCGAGCAATACGTGCGCGCTCCATCAGGCCCACCCCCATTGCGTGCGTAACTCGCTCGCCCTCATCTGGGCATCATGCTCCTCAAGTTCAAACCCGTCAGCCAGCACCATGGCGCCTTGGTCATCAACAATGCTCCGACCCGAGACACTGATTTGACGACCAAGCATCAATTCGCGAACGTATTGAACAAAACCGAGGTCTCCCAATTCTTCTACTTTGGAACGCATCTGCTCCTGATCCATCCCCAACACGGCGAGGGAGGCATCTTTGTTCACCAACACGGCGGCGGTCACACCGTCGTCGTCGACGACCAGTCGGAGACGGACGTCTTCTGTCCCTTCATTCTCGCCACAATCAAAACACACGCCATTTCGCAAGACCCTTCGGCAATCGGTGCATCGCTTGATGAAACCGGAATCCTCACGGACGCTGACCAGCATGCCTCGAGTTTTCATTCCGACACGGCTTGGCCCTGCTACCACATCAGACAGCTTGACGTCAACAGCATGGTTTGTCAAATCCATCTCAGCGTCCCATGGAGGGGTTTCAAGCATCGTGAGTTGGTCGGCACTGTCCACCGTGATGTCGGGGATACCTTGCCATGCACGAACGCGTGCACCTTTGACTTGGACGGTGACAGGGAGTTCATTTTCGTCGAACGGGAGAGCATCCCATATGCTGATTCGGCACCGACCGGTTGGGTCGGCAATTTGCCCGGACCAGAGGAATTTCTCCTCACCGTCTCGGTCAAAGGTTCGTTTGGTCATCTCAGTGATTTGGACAATCGCATCGACGTCTCGTGAACCATCCCTTAGTGCAGCGACGTTGGTAAGGGTGTTTTGGGAAAGCGTCTCCAAGTCAGCGAAGTTGGCATCGTGGTAAACTTCAATTCGCGTCGTTCGGCCAAAGTTGAGTTCCGGAGTATCCCGGAAACTTCGGACTTGGGCACCGTCGATCTTCACCAGGGTTCCGACCTCATGGTCAAAGGGTTCCCAAGAAAGGAACCCAATGGTCCCCGTGTCATCGGCCAAGCGACCTCGGACCACGTCAATGGATCCGGATCCGTCCTTTCGGTGAATCTGGTCGGGCCGACTGGCGAGAACACGACCAACAACGCAGATGTAGCCTTCCTTTGGGATGTTGTTGATATCGATGGGGTCATTGGAAGCCACCGTGGTGGCAACACCTTCTTTCAACACAACAATTCGTGTTGATTGATTGATGTTCAAGGACATTTTTCCGTTGTACTCGTTCACGCTCGCCCCTTCAATTCGGACGATGCTTCCTGCGGCAAGGTTGGCATGTGGGCCCCAGTCTTTGTAATCCCAGCGAGTCCGTTGGCCGTTTTCCTCCCACGGATTATCTTCAAGCATTCCAAAGGCGATTTGCTTCTCTTCGCCTCGAATCATTTGATCACGAATGTTGTGAGAGACGATGGCGACTTCAATTTCGATGTCTCGGTCACTGCCCGTGAGTTCTGAAAGGGTGGCGACCTTTTTCGTTTGAGTCGTGGTTGTTGAACCACCTCGGGATGGCGTTGGTGTCGTTCCACTCTGGAACCGGCGAAGGACAGAGCGCATGGCATCTTGTGGAGGAATGTAGAATTCTTCCTCGTATTTGGCAAATGCTTCGGCGATTTCTCCAGCGTCTGCCTCAGGGCATTCTTTCTGAACCGCTTGAACGTAATCGGCGTATTTGTCACTGGCCATGCTGCAGACCTCCGACAGGCGTTGTTCTTCGGGGCCTGTACGGAGAACAGGCGGCGGGCTTTCGTGCGGGTTGGTTAAGTTTGGACACTCCCTTGACCTCCATGGGACATCTTACCAACGACGACGGGTCATAAAGAATCCCGTAACAACCTTTGGAAGGTTCAAGCCGGATTGATGCGCAGCCCATCCATCATGAGCACATCAGGGAGATGCATGCTTCCCGAGGAGTATGAGCCCTGACGGCGAACATCGGCACCCAGCACCACGGCTCCGTTCAGAGCCTTTGCCAGGTTTCCTGAAAACCCTGCTTGCTTGAGAGAACCCACGATCTCACCGCCTTCTACCTTCAAAATTGAACTGGTGGTGACGGAAAAATCTCCGCTGCTTGGATTGGCGGTGTGAGCACCCATCACACTGTTGACCAGGTAGCCATCACCCATGTGCTTCAGGAGATCGTCCATGGATTTACCTTGCTCTGAGGAGGTAAGAAACAGTTCCGTGCATCCGGTTGATGGTGGTGATTGGTGCCCCCCTGACGAAGCAGAACCGGTCGAGTGTGCAGCCTCAATGCGACCTTCAGCCACCTGTTGTGCAGCATCTCTGGTGGACCAGAGCATCCCATTTAGACGGCCGTTCTCGATGAGGTTTTGACGGCGACGAGGTACGCCCTCTCCATCGCGAGAACCCGACGACATACCGCCTTCAAGGAGGCCATTATCGTGAACTGAGAGGTTAGGATTGAGGACCTGTTGACCCATTTTATCGGCCCAAAACGATTCTTTGCGAACCATTTTTTCTCCGGTCATGGCGGATGGAACCACCATGGAAAATAGGGGAGAGAACCCCTCACTCGTCATCAGTACAGGGGTATCGACCGCTTCGCTTTCAACACGAAGTGGGTTTTGAGTTACTTGTGCCCAGTGGACGGCCCTTGCGACGCAGGCCGGCATTTCTGGAAGGAGAGAACGGCTCGATTGACCCTGGTAGGAACTGGTCAATTCCCCATCAACCTCAAGGGAAACTTGCAACCCAATGCCGTGAGAGGTGGTCATGCCCGTGGAAAGAATGCCTTCACTGTTCATCAAACAACCGGCTGTAGCTGAGACGCCAACGCCACCACCCGTAACCACCGCACGCTCATCAAGTGATTTTACCTCGGAGAGGAGACCGTCGGCTTGCTCGAGTAAATCCTCTGGACTCAGGTCCAAAACTGCACGATCCATGCGTCCTGACACCTGCTCAGCAGGCTGTTCTGAAGGTAAAACGAAGCCTTCAATGGAAGGAGATTTCTTGGCGATGGCCACAGCTTGTTCGACAGCACGTTGGGCTCCAGAGACATCGACCAGATGGGCAAAACCGAACCGGCCTTCGTCGACCACGCGAACCCCAAAACCACCTTCACCGCCACCGGCAGCCATGGTGATTTTTCCCGCCTCAATGTCCAATTGATGTCCATAGGACTGGAAACCGATGAGGTCCCATTGCTGGACCCCGCTTCCTTTGCAAGCATCCGCGATGACGTTCGCATTCGCCAAAAGGCGATCTTCTGCACCTTCGGGGAGCATCTCATCCCACCAGTGCTTCACTGATTCGCATGACTGGGCCGCCATCGCCAACCGGGACCGTCTGACCTTTTCCACAGAAACCTGGTGAGGCAAGGGAAGCGTCACGTGTAAGCCCGTCAACGTTCTTTAGAATTTCAAGCGTCAGTCCGCTGACGCTCACGTCTTTGAGCGGTCGAGTCAACTCCCCGTTTTCGATGAGCCAAGCTTCTTGCGCCGCAAATTGGAACGAGCCGCGGCCCGTGTCGACTTGACCCCCTCGTGTCCCACAAGCATAGACGCCATACTGAACATCTTCCATCAACTCGTCAATGTCGGCATGGGTTCCACCGTGAATCATGGTGTTGCTCATTCGAACAAGTGGATGGTGAAGACCATCCTGAGCACGCGCTCCCCCGTTGGGTTCAACACCGAAATGATGGGCCGTTTCTCGATGGTTCAAGTATTCGGTGAGAACACCGTTCTTGATGAGGACTTTTTCTCGCGTGTTGACGCCTTCGTCATCCACCGGGTAGGCCCCATATCCGCCCATCATGGTTGGGTCGTCGACGACCGTGACCAGTTCATTCCCAATTTTCTGGCCGAGTTTTCCGTCCAGACATGAGTCCCCAGCAGCCACCAAATCAGCTTCGCATGGGTGGCCAAGGGCTTCGTGAATGTACACGCCGGTGAGGTCCTTGTCAGCAATGAGCGGCAATTTACCGGAAGGTGCTCGTTCAGCATTGAGGAGGCGGAGTGCTGCTCGTTGCGCTTCTTCCCCAAGCTGGACGAGGTCGGCCTCTTGGATGACTTCCAATCCACCTTGGCCTCCGTGACGGGTTCGGTAGGAAACCACTTCACCCTCTCGACGTGCAGTGACCATACCGTGTATGAGGGAGCGTTGGAAAGACCATACTCGGTCCATCCCCTCGGTGGTCATCAATTCCGTGTGAATGTGTTCATCGCTCCATCCTGTGCGTACTGAGACGATGTCATCATGGCCGCTTGCGCCCCGATAAATATCGTTCATCAATTCCATTTTTTGGTCGAGTTCCGTGTGACGGACGTCCAGTTTGGAGCGCCAATGCGTTTCATCTTGGATGATGGGAACTTCGGCTAACGCCTTAGGCCGCTCGCTCGCAGCACGACGCTTTGCCACCGCCTTTGCCAAGCGAGTGGTTGATTCAATTTGATCGGAAAGAGAGGCCAAGTCGGTGGTGGAATGCACCCCCCAAGCACCGTCTGCCAAGATCCTCAAGGTCATGCCCAACTCTTGGCCAGGGATCGCCTTTTCGAGGATACCGTCCCGCATTGCAACGGTGGATTCGGTCAAAGCGACCACTCGGACTTCCGCATAACTGGCTCCGTACGAGCGAGCCGCATCAAGCGCCTTTCGGACTTTCTCTTGATCCAAATATCGGCCCACTGTTGGGTGGTGTCCATCGGTTTGCTTCGCAGCCATGACCATGGATAACGGAGGAAGATGGGGCCTTTCAACCCTCCCATTAACGGTGCGACGAACTCTGGTCGTCCGCCATGAGAACGTGAGCGATAAGGGATTCAAACTCGCGGCCCTTTTCCCAACCCTGAACATCGATGCCAAGGATTTGCGAGCCCTCTATAGAAAAGGAAACATTGGATGAGGTCGTTGGCCAACCCAAGGATTCCAAAAAGCCCTCAAGATGGTCGGAAAATGCTTGTGTTCCTCGAACGATGGGTTGAACATGCCCTAAATCATTTTCAACACCTTCTGCGGTTGGAAGGCACAGGACCCAGGCGGAAGATTGGTCGCTTTGCAGGCCAGCCCGAGCAAAGGCTTCGGAGATGTGGTGCGTGCCGGCCAAATACCTCAGAAATTCAGCATCGATGCTCCGGGCGACCATGCAACCCCGGAGTTCGTTTCGCGTTGCTTGTATCCACGCCGTCCAGAGTTGGTCGACGCTCTGAGCTGCGTGTTCACCCAACAGCACCCAGCGTTCGCTTGGGCGGTGTTCAAGGAAGTGCTGGATGGCCTTTTTGGACGAGAGACCACCAAGGTCAACGTTGACGATGGGAAAAGCCTGCGTGCTCATCAAAGAACCCCAACATGCGCTTTGATTTCAATCATGCTCAGCGCGCTCACCCTCGAGTGGGGCATCGTCTTCCCTTTGAGGCGCCCTGGCCGTGTTGGGCGACGAACGCTTGATGACTCGCTGAATCTCGTTGAAAATCTTGTCCAACAAAACCGGGCCCCAGCCTCGTTTGGCCAACAATTGTTGGCGGTGTTTGGACGACATACCGAGCACATCGTTTGGTTCACGAAGACCAAGAGCAGCCAGTTCCCTTGCGCGCTGTCGGCCAACATGACGAATGTTGACGAGTTGGAGCAGGTCAGCCTTGCAGCCATGGCGTACACGTTGTTGGAGGACACTGATCTGTTGAACGAGGTCGGCGACAACTGGGAGATGGTCTTCAGCGAAGACGTCGTCGGTCAACAGCACTTGCTGCGCACCGGCCAGAAGCCAACCCATGAGATCGACACGATGATGGACATCCCCTGGAAGGACATCAAGGTCCTTCTCGAGCTGCCGTAACGTCGTTTCATCGGTCCATTCTTCAATCATCCATGCTGATTTGATATCGCTCAGCATCGCCTCAGCGTAGCCTGCCTCCACCAACAATTCATGTTCGGTCGAATTGGCTTTTAGCCAGGTTTGAGAATTTGTTTCAAAGTCAGCTGATTTCGCCCAAAGCGAGACAAAATCGGGCGTCGCCACCGCGAGATGGAGGAAACCGAAATCGGTGACAGGTGCATCGTTGCGAACTTTTCGGCGAACGGCTCTTCGAAGACCACGGCGTAAAATGGAGGCCGATAGTGGGTCGAGGTAGAGTTGAGTCACACGTTCCCCCATCGGGGTGGCCTCATAGCGCATGTTTGGGCCATCTTCGGCGACGGGTTGAGTCCAGCCTCCCGTTGATTGGAGGTGTGTGGCTTTGGAGAATCCAAGCGCCGGGGATGTGTGAGCGCTGGTGCGAGGGGGAGGTTTGTGCCCGGCTCGTTCAGGCTGCCATGTCACGCCAGATGTTTGGTGGGCGCTGGTGGCCCATGCCGGAACGGTATCGTCCCATGCTTCGTCATCGTCAACGGCAGCGTCAGCCCACCGAGAGGTGTAGTGTTCATCAAGGCCACATTTCCTGACAAATCGCTCCTCTACCAGCCAGTCGAGCATCATGGTCAACCGCTCTCGAAGTTGGGAAGGGCCCATGGATGCGCCAAGGAAGGTTGAGGAAAAGAAATGCTCAATGGAACCTTTGTGAACCAGACCGCCTGTTGCAATGCTCGCTAAAAGATGCATACGAAGAGCCGGTTCAGAGGCGAGTTTGGAGGAAATGTCTTCGATGGGGCCGAAGAAATACCTGTCCGAAACAGCGTCGGCCACCTCCCACCCATCGGTTCCTTTGCAGTAGACCCATGCTTCCCCCTTTGTGTCGTATTTTGGTCGCCCAGCTCGTCCTAGCATTTGGCGAACTTCCATCACGGGCAGAGGGCGACTCATGCCGTCATCCCAGCGCTTTAAATCGCGAACCAAAACCCTGCGTGCAGGCAGATTCACTCCGGCTGCAAGCGTCGGTGTTGCCGTCAAGGCAACCAACAGACCCGATTTGAACGCCGCTTCCACATCCTTCCGCTGAGCATTGGTGAGCCCAGCATGATGGAAACCAACACCAGAAGCGAGGCACGAGGCCAATTGCTCGGCTAAATTCGACTGGCTTCTACCGGTCAATTTTTGTGAACGTTCTTCCAAGGCTAGAAGGCGATCTGGGTCTTCTTTCGCCAGTCGTTTACGGACGCGCTTTGCTAAATTTTTGGCCTCGGACTGGGCACTTCGTCTCGTCCCAACAAACATCAGCACCTGGGCTTGTTGGTCTATCCCATCACTGACCACACTCCACACTGGATGGCTTTTCAGACCTTCAAGGTCTCGCGGAGCGCTCAAGTTTCCATGTTCACCCTCATTACCAGGCGATTGTATTTTGCGAGGTTCAACGTGGAAATCATGAAACGTTGCGTATTCCAACGCCACCGGCCTCCAATCGGATTGGATCAATTCAGCATCGAGCCATTTGGCCAATTCTGGGGAGTTCCCCACGGTGGCCGAAAGGGCGATGATTTGGGCATCAGGCTTGATGTGGCGAAGCCGCGTAAGGTTAATCTCGAGCGTCGGGCCACGGGTTCCATCGTTCATCAAATGAAATTCGTCGGCCACAACGCAGCACACGTCGGCAACCAATTCAGAGCGATGACGAAGCAAGGAGTCCAATTTTTCAGACGTACAAACCAGAATGTTGCAATCGTCGATGTTCTTCGCTTCTGCCGTGGCGTCACCGATTCCAAGGCCGACGGAGAGGCCCATGGCTTGTCCTATTTCCGCCAAATCCTCGTACTTCTCCATGGCGAGGGCCTTCAGAGGCACGATGTAGATGGCTTTCGAACGGTCATGCCCCTCGGAAAGGCGCTTGACCATGCCCATGTAAGCAAGCAGTGATTTTCCTGAGGCAGTGGGGATGGCAACCAAGGCGTTTTCACCGGCGAGGATGGAAGGAATGGCGGCGGCCTGTGGAGGATGGAGGCGCTCAATGCCCCATTCATTCTTGAGAAAGCTGGTGAAACCAGGAGGTAAATCAAGCGAAGAAACCATGCGATTCTCCTCCTCCATACCGGTGGAGATTCGGCAGCGGTTCAAAAGGACAACGCCCTCGTTCCATTGCCGACACTTACAAGTCCCACCTGTCCCTGGTCCGAGCATGACCGACGAAAGAGATGCAATGGTCGAAGAACGACTCTCCGTGTTTGAGGATGAGCCGGATTTGAACGACTGGGTCGAAGTCATGTGCGGCGCCGCCATGGTTGTCCTCGGCGTCTTCCACCTTGTGGAGCCCGGAAATCTGGTCGACCCCGACATCATGCGTTGGTTTGCGGCAGCGGTCGTGGCAGCAGGGGCTGTTTGGGCAGGGCACGGACTCAAGGACATGGCCGTCAAAGAAGTTCGACGCTCCATCGCTTTGCTCGACATGGTCAACAACGACCAGGGCGTTGACACTGGACTCATTCGAGATGTTCTTTTGAACCAAGAAGCCTACAAAGAATTCTTGGTTCATGCTTACGAATCGGCATGGGAAGATGGCGTCATCACGGAAGCGGAACTCGCTGAACTCAAATCCTTCCAAGAAGCCCTCGGCATCAGCGACCAAGAAGCCGCCGACCTCAACGTAAAAGCCGCCATCAAATCGGCAGCAGCCGATGGGGAAATCACGAAGGATGAAGCAAAGTCCATAGAAACCGCAGCGAAGGCCGCCAAGATGTCTGAAGCAGACACGGCCGAGGCCGTGAGTAAGGAATTGGACAAGAAGGATGAGGACTGATCAGTCCCAATGAACTTCTGACGCCGAAGTATAGGACTGAGCCATCTGCTCTGCCTTCCCCTTACGTTGTACTTCCACATACGTCGCTATCAATCCCAAACATAAGCCACCAAGCATCAAGGCGCCACCGTTGGGCACCAAACCGGTTGCACCCTCAACCCCCCAAGCCGGTGGGATATCTCGGCTGTCAAAACCAGGCGAGGGAAGAAAAGTCACATCGAGCAAATCCAAATCGCAATCGCAAAGTGAAATCGAAATTCTGGTTGGGAAGAGGGACGCTTGAAGTCGCACCCAATCATCTGCGTCGACCGATGAAGGACGTGTGGCCCATGCGGGGGCGCCGATGGAACCACTGGCCTTGGCGGAAACCATCTCAACATCGATGTGGAAGACCGATGAGGTTGGAGGTTGGTCGACCACGAGCATCGCTTCCAACATCAACAAATCCAGCAGAAGTGAACGCCCAGCAAGCAGAATAAATCGAACGGTTTGGTCTTCCAGCATACCTTGTTGGGTCTGTTGGGTTTCACCTTCGAACACCTGCCCAAAAATGGCTTGATCGAGACGGAGAGAATTCAGTTGAGGCACAACGAGTTGCCAGCGTCCATCGTCCATCGGAATGGCTTCTTGAATGTCCAGTTTCATCTTTAGCCGCTCACCCTCCAACATTCCCCATGTCGCCCCAGTATGGGTGTAGAGCGTTTGCTCAGGCACACCCTCTGCTGAAACATCCCACAGTTGCTGAAGACGCATTTCCAACAAATCCTCAATCGTGATTTCTTCAGGATGCTGGACCTCATCGACCATGGCCCATATTGGATGAGCAATCCCTCCCACAATCAGCATCAAAACTCCAGGAACGAACAAGCCAAAACGAACCCCATAGGCGGTTGTTGGACGAAGAGCGACCACCGAAAACAACACCAACATCATGAGCGATACCAAGAGAAGACCAAATCCTTGATCGCTCAATGCCGTTGGGTTTTCAGTATCGCCAACCAACGCTGCGCCCTGCGGGTAATAACTGGCTGAAGTAAAACCGGTTGGGTCGGTTGGACCCATCCCTTCGTACCCGAACACACCGGTCCATGCATAGGGCTGAATTTTCTCCGGCGAACCGTGCATGCAGAGGGTATAATCGCCGGTGGGAAGGGCACGCCATCGGTAGGTCATGCGCAAAGATTCACCATCGTCATCCACCACAACATCGGGGGCTGGAGACAAACGGCCGGCTGACGTGATCAGGTCAGGAATGGGGTGGGGTTGCTCAATCTCGATGGGGACAAGTTCCCATTCGACCAGAAGACGGAGCACTTCATGGGTCTCAACCTCAAACGCCCAGCAGTCATGGTCAGCGCCCACCAAAGCACCTCTGTGGACGTCCTCAAATTCCGTCGCAACCGGTTGCGTGGTCGAAGAGGGTTCATCCAAATCAACAAGCTCAGCGTCAATGGACCAAGGCACATCCAAACGAAGAAATGAGGGGCCCCTCATGTTCAATTCCCATGTACCCGGGCGGTCGAGGGTCACGGAAAAAATGAGCCGAACAGGTTCACCTTCCCACAACACTCGGCCCTGAGAAAGCTCGAGCGGTTCGTTTTCAAGACGGTAGGTGGAAGCAGCCACATCAGGAAGTGGGCTGGCATCAAAGGACCAATCATTGACGTTGTTGCCAAGGACCAAGCGCAAATCCATCGCTGGTCGAAACAGGCTGCCAGCCTCGGTTTGGTGCTTGAAATCAATCTCAAGCTCATCGAGCACCTCGGGGAGAAGGGCGATGTGGTTCTGAACGGGGTCCATTATGAATTCAAAAGTGATGACTTCAGGTTGGACCACATTCGCAAACGTCTGTTCGGAGATCAGTTCTTCCCCGATGGGGGTTGGCGTCAGCACGCAATCGTTGTCCGCACGGCATGACAGAAAGAGGTCGCCTTCGTCCTGAGTCAATTCAGCTGAGGCCGACGTGAGGAAAGGATGACCGCCCAGCGAGAGAAAGCAAAGGACCCACAACATGCACCGTAAATGGTGATAAGTGCGGTGCTTCATCACCCTCACCAATCAGCCGGAGTATATCAGTGAATGTCCTTCACGGGCACATCGACGAGCACGGTTTTGCAGGTTTTGCAAAGATACTTCCCTGAGCCACGGCGCTGCCGAGGATAACGCTGTTCGCACGTTGGACAAACCCAGTGCCATCGAGCCCTTGCTAAACGACGGTCATGCGTGAACGCCTTCCCCTGTTTGGCTGCGGCTTTATCTGGCCAAAGGCGCTCCAGGTCCCGAAAGGTTGCATCGTGAGCACGATGACCCACCACATGAAGGAATTCATGGAAGAGCACGAACAAGGCGTAGCCGCGCCATTCACCGACCAACAATGCGGGATGAAGGTCAACGACCTCAAGGTCCAGCGAACCGTCCGGTTGGCGTTTCCAACGGGTCGCACCGTGCCGTTGAGTTGCATTCGATCGAAGGACACCGAGTTTCACATCCGAAAGAAGAACGTGCTTGTCTTCATCGAGGGTGAACAAGGATTGCATGACCTCCAAAACGTCCCGCCTTAAGTGCTCGAGAAACCCATGCTGAGTGGGATTAGCGTTGGGCATGAATTCAACCTCACGACCAACGATGGTAGGCTGGATGCCCTTCTTTGACGGCCACAAAAAGACCGCTTCCGGTGGCACAAACCTTTCCCGCAGCCTCCATGGTCAACTCGACATGAACACGGTCAGCAAGCACCTCGGTGGGTTTTGCGATGACCGTCAAGGTCTCGCCGAGTGGAGTTGGACGACGAAGTTGGACGTCGTACTTCGCCGTGACGGTACACGGCGGTTCGGCTAATCCTTGCTCGTCCATCAAGGCGATGGCAGCAGCCCAATTCCCATGGCAATCCAGCAGCGTCCCAATGATGCCACCGTTGACCATACCTGGAAAGGCTTGATGATGGTCTTCGGGATTAAATTCCATCTTTAATCCCCCCTCGATGCGATGGGAGTCGATCTTCAAACCGTGGTTGTTGGCGGGTCCACAACCAAAACAAATCGAAGTGGGCGCATAGGTTTGCTGAACGCTGAGTCGCTTCATGGTGGCGAACACACCCCACCCGATTCATGGTTCTTACCTTGCNGGAAAAACGGAGCGTTCTTGACCGGCCAACCTTTCCCAAAGCCATGGCGCGGCGGAAGAAGAAAACCGTCCGGAAGGTTCGGGTTGCTCATGAGTTGCCCAAACGGCGCCGTATGGCCATTGATGAGGCCATGAAGGCTCACCGCACGGAGGACCGCCCAGACTGGGACCGCACATCGGATTGGGGTGATGTTCGGTTCAATCGCAAAAGGATCAAACCTGGCACCCTTCGGACCATTCATTTNCCTCTGTTGAACGTAAGCCTTGGAGATGCTTGGCCCGTACCGGTGACCATCATCCACGGCAGCCGGCCAGGCCCGTGCATCACCATCATCGGCGGAATCCATGGCGACGAATTAACGGGGCCTTCGGCTTGCACGCATTTACTGAGCAATGCCTTCACGGATGAAGGCAAGCCCCTCGATCCCAAAAGCCTCGCAGGGACCCTTCGAATTGTCCCGGTGGTCAACCTTCCTGGCTACCGAATGAAGTCGCGGTATTTTCCGGACGGGAGGGACCTCAACCGCCAGTTCCCNGGTGATCCAGGCGGATCAACCACGCGCCGGGTAGCGCACCAAATCTGGACCCATTTGGTCGAGGACAGCGACGCCATCATNGACATTCACAGCGCGGCAAAGGGAAGGAAGAATATGCCCCAGGTCCGTTGCGACTTGACNCATACNAGTTCATACTTACTTGCAAAATCATTCGGTATTGAGATCATTCTTGATTCCATTCCATCGAAAGGAACACTTCGNCGAACGGGCAACGCTGCCGACATCCCAGTTGTGACCTACGAGGGAGGNGCAGCTGACACCTTGGGTGACCAATCCGTCAAGGTCGCCGTTCACGGNGTGATGAACGCTTTGCGCTCCATGCGNATGGTCCCCGGAAACCCTCAACGTCCAAAGTTCCGAATCATGGCGAGCGGTTCAACCTGGCTCAGAGCGGCAGAAGGAGGGCTCTTGGACATGTTTGTTCAGGCGGGCAGCGTCATGCGTGAAGGCGAGGTCGTGGCCACCATATCCGACCCTGCAACACCCGGAATGACGGTGGACATCGTGGCTCCAGAGGACGGGTTGATCATCGGTGCAGCCACCAATCCCTTCACCGCTGCAGGCATGCCCGTTGGCCATTTCCTNCCCATTTCGAAACACTTCGCCCTTCTCGAGGAGCAGATCGATGAACATGGACAATTCATTGTCAACGGAAGCCAAGAAGAACGTGTATGGCGAGAGGAACACGAGATCAGCGAAATCTCACTCGATGGAGAATGGAGTGGAGGAGAAGTTGACTCCGAATGGGTTGGTTCCAAACCTACCGGCGGTGAGAAAGAGTTCGAAGAGGAAGAAGCTGCTTGATCAGGAAGACCCGAAGGAAGCGACGGCAGCGTGAATCTCTTCATCGAGCATGTTTCTCTTTTGACTNTTGGCCACTTCAAACAGGTGGGCTACAAGGTCGTCTTCGGCCTCAATTCCTTGCTGTTCCAACCACCAAATGATGTTTGAGCGTCCGGACATATGACCGATTCGAATCACCTGCTTTAGACCGAAATCTCCAGCGGGCACACCCGAATAAACCCGGTCGGCCAGCCAATCATCGCCNTTTCGCATGGCTTTGATGACCGCCGAGGCGTGAACACCCGTNCCAGTTTCAAAGGCATCCTCGCCAAAGACGGGATAATTTCGAGGCAATGGAACCTCAATGTATTCGTTGGCNTTTTGCATGTAAGTGTCNAGCGNTGTCAAATCGTTGTCNATAACGCCCATGAGTTTGAGGTTGACCAAGGTCTGGTCGAGCGGGGCGTTTCCAGCCCGCTCACCAACTCCAAGTGCAGTACCGTGAATGACATCGGCACCGGCTTCAACGGCAGCGATGTTGTTGGCGACACCCAATCCACGGTCTTGATGACCGTGCCAATTCACCTCAATTTCTCGGCGTTGATAACCTGCATCCTTGATCACTTCCTCGTCGATGAAGGCGAGAAGCTTCTTGACGCCGTTGGGTGTAACATGGCCGCAGGTATCGCAAACGCAGAGGCGACGAACACCGAGTTCCATCGCCCGGTGATAGATCATCTTCACATCTTCTGGGTTCGAACGGGTCGTGTCCTCGGTGACAAACATCACTGGGACATCGTTCTCAACCGCATAGGAGACTGCCTTTTCCATGGTTGAAACCAATTTTTCCATGGTCCAACCCTCCGTGTATTGGCGAATGGGGCTGGTGCCGAGGAAAGCGGAGGCTTGGATTTCCATTTCGTGCTTGGCCTGCATTTCAACCAACGGCTCAATGTCGCCCATCAAGGTTCGAACAGCAGCACCAGGGCGAATGGCGTAATCGTTCTCACGGATGTGGGTGAGCATGGCGTCAATGTGGTTTCGATGGAAAGGTCCAGCGCCTGGAAGACCGAGGTCAACTTTTTGCAAGCCCAACTGTTCCATGTAGCCCAAGAGTTCGATCTTCTGCTCAATGGTTGGATTGCGGGCGCTTGGACTCTGCAAGCCATCGCGCAGCGTTTCATCATCAAACCAAACACCGTGTGGATGGTTGGATGCGTTTCGCTTGAAGTCGTACTCAACCGTGTTCCAATCATAAATCAAAGAACGCTCGTCCATCAATCTCACCGCCGGGATGAAATCCCCCAGCATGCTTGAGACGATGCCATCCCGTTTNAATGCGTCGCTTGNGCNATTTCNGTNNAATCNANCNAAGNNNGNNGTGANNGNGTGGCTCANTCCTCTTCGCCAAGNGANGATTCNTCTTCCTCNTCATCAACGTCCAAGAGGGAGGCAGNNACNCGAGANGAGAAGATGATTTCATCGGTGAAGCCNCCCTTNNNCTTGTTTCGAAGTTCCATTACCCGAGTACCACGGGTTGATTTTCCGCTTGTTTCCTTGGTNTGAGAAACCCTGATTCGAATCATCATGCCNGACTTTGTNAGCAAGAAGAGATGATCNTCNATGTCTGGGATGGTCCGCACACTNATGATGGAATCATCNTGCTCTTCATCAAGTTTCATCGTNCGAACGCCTTTGGCACCNGGCTTTGTTCGCCGGTATCCNTCGGTNGCCATCTTCGGGGAACCATCNTCCTCAAANTTGGGNTTACCCGCTGCATCCGTGTCNGGNATCTTTTGAGCAGTACCAAGNCGGCTGCGNTTGGCCATNCCGTATTTGGAGATGGTCAAGATGTGNTCATCNGCGCTGAGCATGGCNACCATGCCNGCNACGACGCCGCCACCNGAGCCNTTNCGNTCGCTGACTTTGATACCGTAAACNCCACCNGANACCCGNCCNGANGCACGNATNNCNCCACANTTNAACCGNGAGGCGTANCCCGTGGTTGAAATCATGACAATGTCGTGTTCATTGGTCGCAGAACGAACNTTGACCAGCGAATCCCCTTCNTTCTTGAANCGNAGNGCATACTTNCCNTTTCGGTTNATNCGTACGTATTCGGACAGGGCNGTCTTCTTGATGAGGCCCAAACGNGTAGCGAACANGAGGTAATGATCNTCNGGCTCCTCAAGCAACTCNCGNGANANNGGNAGGATGCTGACGATGTTCTCGTCCTCNCGCANACTNTCCANGAGATTGCGNATGTGTGAACCNCGNGATTGNCGACTNCCAAGAGGCGTTTCCCATGCNTTGAGNCCGTANACNCGNCCNTGGTCGGTGAAAATCAACAANCGATCCTTGCTGAAACANGCCGTGATGAGTTGAGGNGTATCNTCGGTCTTNGTNGTGACNCCTTTGAGACCNCGNCCACCTCGNTTCTGTGTNCGGAANGTTTCAACGGGCGTGTGNCGNATGTAGTTGTCTTCACTGAGGGTGATGACGATGGCTCGNTCTTCAATCAANTCCTCTCGGTNCATGGACAACGGCATGTGGTCGATGAAGGANCGACGCTCGTCGCCATGTCGGTCNACCAATTCAGCAAGTTCTTCTTTCAGAATGGTCAACCGGCGAGGTCGTGANNCAAGGATGTCCTCAAGGTCNGCGATGACGAGNTTCAATTCNTCGTGCTCGTCTTGGACTTTGGAAACGTCNAGGCGGCTCAATTGANACAAGCGNCGCTCTGCNATGGCTTTTGCCTGNGCTTCGCTGAAATCAAAGGGTGCAATACCGGCCATGGTTTCATCGCCCCGCAGCACGCACTCGAATTGTTCTCGGCTTGAGCTTGCTTTGCCAACGGCCACCACATCATCAATCCGGTCCTGGGCTTTCACCAATCCTTCGAGGATGTGAGCGCGGGCTTTGGCTTTGTTAAGCTCAAAAACAGCACGGCGTTCAATCACCGTTTCTCGATGAGACACATAGGTGTGAATCATCGTTGAAAGGTCCAACAACACCGGGCGACCATCAAGAATACCCATCATGTTGGCAGAGTANGATTCTTGCAAGCGGCTTGATTTGAAAAGTTGGTTCAAAACGGCATGTGGGTCGGCGTTGTTTTTGACCTCGATGACCACACGGATACCCTCTTTCGAGGATTCATCCCGGATGTCACGGATGCCAATCACGACTTCTTTGTTCACCAAATCAGCGATTTGGACAAGCATGTCTGCCTTCTTGACCTGGTAAGGAATCTCGTGGACGATGATGCGCTTTCCTTTGTCGTCATCAAACACATCGCACTTTGAACGAACGTGGAAACGGCCCTTCCCGGTNGCGTACATATCGATGATTCCATCGATGCCGTGAATGGATGCACCGGTGGGGAAATCAGGTCCTTTGACATGCTCCATGTACTCTTCTATAGAGATGGATGGTTTTCCATCAGCCTCAGTTTCCAAGATGGTATCCACGTGNAGATTCACAGCGCCCGCCACTTCGGTCAGGTTGTGAGGGGGAATGCGAGTGGCCATACCAACGGCAATTCCGTCACTGCCGTTGAGCAGCAGATTTGGAAGCCGAGCAGGAAGGACGGTCGGTTCGTTCTCTGAATCATCAAAATTCGGTTGAAACTCCACGGTGTCTTTGTTGATGTCTTCCAACATGTGCTTGGAAATTCGATCAAGCCGGCTCTCAGTGTATCGCATGGCAGCTGGCGGGTCACCGTCGATGGATCCGAAATTGCCTTGTCCATCCACGAGGGGATAGCGGAGAGAGAATTCTTGAGCCATACGGACCATGGTGTCGTAAATGGATTGATCACCGTGAGGGTGGTATTTACCCATCACTTCACCAACGGAACGAGCGGATTTGCTGAATTTCTTCTCAGCGGTGTGCCCGCCCTCAAACATACCGTAGAGCACACGACGGTGAACCGGCTTGAGACCATCACGGGCATCGGGGAGAGCTCGCCCGATGATGACCGACATGGCGTAGTTGATGTACGAATTTTTCATTTCAGTGTTCAGCGAATGGTTCAGGATAATCTCACCTGGCCCAGCGGATCCGTCGTCAGTTGTTGTGGTTTCATCATCAGATGTCAAGGTTGGTCACCTCCTTCGCGTGGCGTTCGATAAACGCCCGACGATCGGGCACATCCTCGCCCATCAGTGTTTCGAACATGCGGTCAGTCTCTTCTGCTTCTTTGACCGTGACCTTGAGCATGGTCCGGGTTTCAGGATTCATGGTGGTTTCCCAGAGTTGTTCTGGATTCATTTCACCAAGACCCTTGTAGCGCTGGATGCCAATCTTTGCGTTGGGGTTGTCGCCTCGCAAGTCATCAGTGATGGCATCTCGCTCCTCGTCACTGAAGGCATAGCGGTTGATTTTCCCCTTGCTTAGTTGATACAAGGGGGGCTGGGCGATGTACACGTGGCCTCCTTCGATGGCAGGTCGCATGAAACGCCACAAGAACGTGAGCATCAATGTGCGAATGTGTGCGCCGTCAACGTCAGCGTCGGTCATAATGATGAGTTTGTTGTAGCGAAGTTTGGCGGTATCAAAGGCACCCTCGTCGTCTTCATTGTTGCCCACGCCGGCACCAAAGGCTCGAATCATGGTCTGAATCTCTTGGTTTTGGAACACCTTCACGACGTTGTGCTTTTGACGTTCCACGTTGAGGATCTTTCCTCGAAGGGGCAGAATGGCCTGAATGCGACGGTCGCGACCAGTCTTGGCTGAACCACCTGCGGAATCACCTTCAACAAGGTAAATTTCGCATTCCTCGGGCTTCCGAGATTGGCAATCTGCCAATTTACCTGGCAAACCCCCGCCTTCTAAGACGCCTTTACGACGGGTCAAATCCCTTGCTTTTCGGGCGGCTTCTCTGGCTTTCGAAGCCAGAAGGGCCTTGTCAACAATCAATTTCCCGACGCTTGGATTCTCCTCAAAGAATTCATTCAACTTCTCGTACACAACGGTTTGGACAATACCTGCCACCTCACTGCTGACGAGTTTATCTTTGGTTTGGGACGAGAAAGAAGGATCCGGATGTTTGACGCTGACGATGGCGGCCAAGCCTTCTCGGACGTCATCGCCTGACAACCCATCGTTTTTGAGCAACTTTTTCTTCTTTGCATAGCCGTTGATGCAGCTGGTTAATGCCGTGCGAAGTCCAGACATGTGGGTGCCGCCATCCTTGTTTCGAATGATGTTGGTGTAGCATTGGATGGTCTCGCTGAAGGCATCGGACCACTGAAGTGCCAACTCGATGGAGACCGGGCCTTTCTCAATCTCTTTTTCTCCTGAAATGAGGATGGGGTCGGGGTGGAGTGTCTCGCGTCGAGCGTTGATCTGTTTGACGAATTCCGAGATTCCTCCGGCGTAGTGGTGTTCGACGGAATGGGGTTCTTCGGCGCGTTCATCGGTGATGATGATCTTTAATCCTGCATTGAGAAAAGAAGTCTCTTTCAGGCGGCTATCGATTTGATCGAAGTCGAATTCGACGATGTTGGTGAAGATTGACCGATCGGGTTTGAACGAAATGATGGTCCCTGTGTCATCGCACGTCCCGATGCTTTCCAATTCCGAAACACGCACTCCCGCTTCGAACCGTTGCTTGTAGACCGTGCCATCGCGGTGGATTTCAACTTCCATCCACTCCGAAACAGCGTTGACGGCAGAAACACCAACGCCGTGAAGGCCTCCGCTCACTTTGTAGGAGCTGTTGTCGAATTTACCACCGGCGTGGAGTTTCGTCATGATGACTTCGGCAGCAGAGATTCCGAATTCCTCGTGCTTGTCAACNGGGATACCTCGGCCATAATCTCGGACCGAGAGCGAATGGTCTGCATTCAAAACGACTTCAACAACATCGTTGAAACCAGCCAGGTGCTCATCGACTGAATTGTCGACGACTTCCCAGATGCAATGATGCAATGCGGAACCGTCGTGGGGGTCTCCGAGGTACATTCCTGGTCGTTTACGTACGGCTTCAAGTCCCTCGAGAACTTGAATGCTCCCGGCGTCATAATTTTCACTCATGTCATCGCCTCAAAAGTTGGTAAAATCGGGGGCATGAAGGCGAATTTCTCAATTGCGATTCGCCTTCTTCCTCCTTCAAAATCTACTGCTCGCCACGGGGTATAAACATACCCCCTTTAACCCAAGGAAAACGATGTATTGCTCAACATTTTCACTCACCGAAAACCCTGGTTGAAGCCGAAGAACCAGCCACGCCCAGTTTTGGTGAGCGAGAAATGAAAATTGGCCACAAATCCGGGTCCCTGACCATGCGTGAGCGTTAAGAACAGAGCGCAGATGGGCGTTCCATGGCTGACCCAAAAGTGTGCGCATCTCTCGAAGGCACGACCGTGAAAGAAATGGCGGACGAGGCAGCTCGAGCAAACCTAGCGGGCGCTGATTTCGTAGAAGTGCGATTTGATCGCCTCTACCTCAAGCGACCAGAAGCCGAGGCCGTTGAGGACGAAAACGGCGAAGTCAAACACGTGATGCCCCCCGAAAACGAATGGCCCGTTCGAGACATGGAGACCATTGATGTCGACGCATCCATTCAACACTTGAAGGAAAGCATNCCATTGCCAGTCATCTTCACCGTTCGCCCAATTGAGGAAGGTGGACACTACCCTGGAGAAGAGTCCCAGCGGCATGAAATTCTCGAGAAGGCCATCGCCTCGGGCGTCAACTCTGTTGATCTTGAACTGTCCATTGATGAAGCGACCAGAACTTCGCTCCTTGAACAGGCTGCCTCCGCCAAAGTGAGCATTATCTCATCCATGCACAACACCTCNACGACCCCCAGTGCCGATGAACTGGTGGGCTTGGTGAAGGAACACGCCAAGGAAGGCGAGATGTTCAAATTCTGTGGCACCGTCAACGACCACCAAGATGCATTGCAAATTGTTGAAGCAAGCTATGAGTTGCAAAATTCACCCCTCTCCTTTTCCTTGATGGCGCTTGGAAANGGNGGCGANTGGGCCCGCCTGCACGCACCNGTTTTGGGCCAATCATTGGTTTATGCAACCCTACGTTCGGAGTTCAAACTCTCNAACAAGGGCCTCGTGAACATTCGTGACCTCAAGAACGCCTGGGCCTTGATGGAATACTGAACGTCAATTCATTCCGTCTCGGCATGAGTTGTTTGCTGTTCAAGGACTGGAACCGGAGTAAATTCTTGAGTTTCCATTTGATTCAATCCTGCCTCCATGTACCGTTTGTTGAGAAGCACTGGAACGATCACCACAGCCGCAAGCAGAACGAAGAGCGTGAGTGGCACCGTCCAAGGCGGGAGGAGAGCAGTACGCTCGGTTGGAATCACCGTGACATCAGCAACGAGAACGCTGTTTGAAGCCTCCTCATCTCCATCGTTGGTGTTGTCCCATGCATCGATAACGAGATAGAAATCCTGCCACTCAGCACCGCCAAACAGGGAATTGTACACTTCAGGACCATCCATTGAAATGGAAAAGGTTGCTTCCTGCCTGCTTTCATATTGATGGACATCCCGGTAGGTTTGCCACCCAATTGGATTGAAACTTCGCCATTCGGGAGGAATATCGCTGAGCAGCTCATCTCCATCATCTCCAAATGAATCCCAGTACCACCAGCCACCATGCATCATGCGGTAAACTTCCTCATAGGAATTGTATTGCGAAGTCGTCATGAGGTAAACATCGGCATTCGTTGGCGTCGTGGTATTCTCAACCATCTCGTAAAGCGAGATACAGAACGTGGTTCTGTGGGCACTTGATAGATTCAGNCGAAGAACNCCCGCACTGTCGTTGCCGATTTCCATGACGGCGTATTGACCGCTGGTCAAGGGCTCCAAGGTTGGCAGTGGCCAGGTTGGATTGTACATCCAATTGTCCTCAGGATGGAGTTCTGGATCCCAATCGCCAGAAATGTCTTCATTCGAACGATCTTCCTCTTTTCCGTCTTCATCGTAATAGGGCTCGTCAAAGAAGTACATTCCACCCGATGAGGCATGTGGGACAAGGGCGAGACGCTGAGCACTTGTGTTCCAATCGGGCGTTGCCACTTCACCTTCGCAGGCCGAAGCGGCCTGAGCTGGCTCGACCACACTGGCACTCGGCGAGCCCAACGTCGCCAAAACCAGGAAAAAAGCCACGAAGGTTGTCATTCGCATGGGCTCACTCAGCCAAAGACGGTCACGCCCGGTTATAGGACATTCCTCAACGACGGCGCAACGGACGAACGTATCCGCTGTCGTCACTCCGGCGCTCATCCTTTGACAGAATCTTCGGGGCTGGAGGAGGCATATGGTGGTCCATGCCCAGCAGGCCGCCTTGGGACTCAACATGCTCAATGTCCGTGTATGTCTCCGCTGCTTCCTTGGCTTCTTCCTCGAGGTCAGAGGGTTCACGCATAACCAGCCACCCTAGAACGAGGGCGACAACGATGAGCACCATGAAGGTGGCAAGTTCGGAGCCGGCATCAGCAAGCCATGATTTCCACTCATCAGCGCTGAAATCAGAAAGGGATGGAGGGCCTTCAGGCTCAGGAACAACTTCNATGTCTTCCACCAAGATATCGCATTGTCCCATCCCGTCACAAATTTCCACGAGAACGCTATAGAAACCAGTGCTCTCCCATGTGTTGATGGTTCTGACAGAGGAGCCTGCAATCGGCGTCAGCCAGTCATCAGCAGGATCACCGTTCTCGTCCAGGTCCGTTTCGATGTCAAAGTCCCAACGAACGGTGAATTGGGTGAGGATACGTTCGTCNCGCTCCGTGATGGAGCCATCCTCAACGTCCAAATCTCTGTAAATTTCCATTTCGGAACCTGCTTCTGTGTCGAACACATCGGCGTCAAAGGAAATCGAGGACCCGACAAAGATGTTCTCAGGAATGTAAATCTCTCGGGCCTCAGGAGGGTGGTCCACGATGACGGTGTAGGTTTGACGTGAGACGTCCCCAGTACCGAATCCATCACGAACGGTTAGAGAAACCGTGTAGGTTCCGGGGAGGGTGTAGGCGTGCCATGGCGTTGCTTCATGAATCAGTGGAGTCGCATCGCCAAAGTCCCAGGTGTACTGAACCAATCCGTTCCAGTCAGGCGATTCCACCTCAAACGGGATGTATTTTCCTTCAAACTGACGGTCACCGTCTCGGGTACCCGAGGAGTCGAAGTAGAGCATGCGCTCNGGNGCCGTNACAACCGCACCGTCCTCATTGAAGGTGTGCGACCAAGCATCGGGAACCGTGCCTTCTGGGAACGGCGTGGACGTCGTGATGATTTCATCGGCGATGTAGCCGTCCAAAATGCGNACTTGGATGATTGGAAGTGGGTTCGAAATTCGCACCGTCATCGTGCGGGCAAAGCTCTGAAGTCCGTCTTTGTCGGTTACCACCAAGGAAACGGTATGAACTCCCGGCGTGGTGAAGGTGTAGGTCACTTGGGGGCGATCTCCGAAGGTTCCNTCGGAGAACGTCCAATTCCAGACATCGATGTCCGTTGAATCGCCCACGGAACCGTCCGGATCCATGCTGTCCAATCCATCAAAGACGTAGGCCGTATCGACCTCGCCGTCTTCTTGGCGGAAATCAATTTCCCTCGACCCGGTGGCGGAAAGCGTACGGACATCGAAGGCAGCAACGGGCATTTGATTCAAAACAACGACGTTGAGAATGGCGGTGGCCTGACTTCCGTCATCGTCCGTGACGGTGAGGGATAGCGTCTTGTTTCCAGGTACATCCCAAGCCACNATTGGGTTTTCTGCACTGCTGGAGATGGTCGAGAAATCGTCGTTTCTCGTTGGNGTCCCCGTGCCAACTCGAACGCCGTCTGGGAAGGACCAAGCATAGGTCAGAATTTCACCGTCATCGTCGACATAGACATCGGGGAGAACCAAACTGGTGTAGGTCATCGTGGTCAACGTCTCTGCAAAGACTTGCACCGGTATCCGATTGTTGATGTGGACCGTGATGGTCTTCATCCCTACGTTAATGCCGTCCGAAACCGTCAGCGTGAGGTTAAAGATCTCGCTCTCTCCATCGATCTCATCCCACTCATGTTGTTGGGCATAGACNCCGATTCCCCCGCTTTGAGTGCCATCGCCCCAGTCCCATTGGAAATCCAGGTTATCGATTGGAACGTTGTCAATCGTGCGTCCAGCGGAAAACAGGATTCGCTGCCCGGTGAGCAACGTAAGGTTGTCTTCAATCACGACGTTGTTCACGGTGATGATTGGGAGGGGTTCGGTGTCGTCGCTGACGTTGATGGGGTGAATTTGTGTTTCCGACCAAGTGCCGCCTTGGTCCTGAACACGAAGGGTTGCGTTGTAGGTTCCAACGGAGGTGTAGGAGCGCAAGGGAGACTTCAGATTNGAGGATTGATTGTCGCCAAAGACCCAAGCATACGCAGTGGGTGAATCAAGGTAAGGCAGGCTGTTGTTGGTGAGGGAGAGTCCCCATGCATCGAACCCTGCGCCTTGGAACTGAATATTTTCCCATGTTTGGACATCGGTAAGCGAGATGCTTCCGTTGGCTACAGGCTTCATGTTGCTCAGCATTTGAGGCGAGGTCTGGAGGGTGTCGACCACATCCCCCAACATGTCCATCATGACCATCTCAAAGGAGTACTGATCGCCGAGCGGGGCGGTAAAGTAGACTTGATTGTCAACGGAGACGCCACCACCAGCAGCGACACGATCGGTGATGGTGTCGACCAATTGTCCGCTGCTGTCCCTGACGTTCACTTCAACATCAAGATCTTCAAAGAAGGCGTTGGAAAGCACGCCGTAGTTGATTTGAACCGTGTCTTCCATGCCGTCTCCGTCTCGATCCGAACGGACGGTGTTGTTCAGCGAGAGAGTAGCGGGTGAAGTGATGCGAGCGGCCTCAATATCCACGGTTCCCTCTGGATACGACGGTCCGCAGGACGTGTAATCGCAATCAGCTATCGTCGAGGCATACCACGTTATGACCCACACTTCGTCGGTGAGGTTCCCAAAGCCTGGGACCAATCCTGTGGCGACATTGTTGACGAAATTGAGGTCCGTAACGCTCCAGAGGCCGTCAGAAATGGCCTTGGTGACAATCACACCGTCAAACTGACTTTGGTCAGCGGTTAAGCGGAGCGTGAGCGGGGCTGGAGAGGCCCCCCCGGGTGTGAACTGGAACGAGCGAATCCCCCAGCCTTCGAGGAGGTTACCTGTTGAGGACCAAGGAGTGGACCAGTCACTGTTGACCTCGGTTGGTTGAGCCCGGCAGAAGGCCCCACCTGAGCAAGCCACATTGAGGTCCAAATTCGGGTAGCCGTAGATACCCTGGTCTGAATCGAGGGTGGCTGCGATGCTGAAATTCGCAAATATTTCCCCCATCGTTCGTCCCAAGAGCCCGACTTGACCGGCTTGAGGAGAGAGGGCGAGGTTCTCAACACCACGTCCGCCAGTGGCTGAATCCTGCACAAGTTGACGTACGGCGGGTCCACCGCCCAAATGCTCGGCGAGGTACATGGTGAACATGTATCCTGCACCGTAATCGGCGATGCGCTGATTCCACCAGCGGACGGATTGTTCAGGGGCTGCCGTCCATGCGTTGACGTGCCCAGTCAAGGTCGAGTCGGCTCCGAAGCAGAGGTAAATGGCCACGTCGGCGTTGCCTTCATCGATCCACAAATTTTCGTAGGGATCAAGCGCATTGTGCAGAAGGTGCTCGAGTTCGTGGGCAAGAATCGAACGGCCCCATGAGAGGGTGATGTCCGCATAGTCAACGAACACCGCTTCACGAGATGTCGAGAACGAGGGAGCAAAATAACCACCCGTGTTGTAGGCGCCGTCGATGTCATAGATGACGATTTGAACCTGGCAATTGTTGTCAACATCAGGCGGAGCGAGCCCTCGACCGTCTTGGTAGTCTTTCCCGTAGTACGTGGTCATGGTTGGATAAATGGTGGAATCCCACGTGCTGGCAAGGTTGTTGAGCACGGTTGAAGAGAGGGTGCGTCCACTTTGGACAAGGAAAGCCACGGAGTTCGTGGTTTTCGCAACATAAACCCCGATGGAACCACCGGAGATGGGGACGGTGAGTGTATCTCCGACCGTGTGAGGCGTGCATGCTCGAGCGCTCGAACGGGCCATCGAGGGTTGAATGACCATGTCCTCGACGCCAGGGCGGCCTTCGTCGATCCAAGCCTGCCGCATGAATTGTGTGGCGGAGACGACGGGCTCATCCTCATGAATAAACAAATACTCACTTCCACTACTGGGATTGAAATCATCGAGGTCTCCGATGATGACGCCCCCTGCGTCATAGGCCGCCGATGAAGACGACTCGTCCTGCCCATCTGCCGAAACGCTGAGCAGAAGCGGGGCGGTGCTGGAGAAGAGCATCAGCAAGACGAAGGCAAAGGCAGGAGTGGAGCGTGGTTCCGACATGTCAATCACCAAAGAGAATCGTCATACGGATTCCCAATTTACCGAGATGAAAGGAGGTATTTAAGAGTCCGTGGTGGAGGCATCGTCATGCATCATCCAAGGAACGCCNCAAAAGCCGGCCGGATGCCGGCCTTTGTCGCCATGTCCATGCTGTTTTCCATGATGCTGATACCGTTCACTGGAACCGCTGAAACGATGGCCTTTGAGGACGCCGAACCTTGCGACATAACCAGCCAGCTTCAGTTCGATGGTGAGTTAGCCAACGCTTCCGTTCAATGGCAAGTCGATCTTGGCCCTCGTTTGCCCGGCTCCAACGTCTCTGCAACNTTCCGCGACTCCATCACTTCCGACCTTGAAGCCCTTGGATACGAAGTCTCGACCCAAACCCACCAACGCTACAACATGACGCTCACCAACCTCTTTGCCCGTTGGTCTCCAAACGCCAGCAATAACGGACAACTGGTCTTGTCTGCTCACTACGACTCGAGAAACATCGCAGACCAAGACAGCAATGAATCCAATCAAACGCTTCCGGTCCCTGGAGCCAACGATGCNGCCAGTGGCGTCGCCGTTCTCTTGGAATTGGCGAGGCACATTCCTCAGATGGACCTGAATCATGATGTTGTCCTGTTTTTCAACGACGCAGAAGATCAAGAACAACGCTACACCTTGGGTGCCGAGGCGTGGGCAGAAAACCTGACAGAAGAGNAGATCAACTCAACGCATGCTTTTGTGTTGTTGGACATGATTGGCGATGCTGATNTACAACTTCACAATATTTACCCCGGCAACGAAACGCTCAAATCGCGAGTGGTAGAACTCGGCGGACACCTCGGCATGGTGAACGGGACCATGGACTGCGGTGGTTTACCCGGCAGCGACATCATCCAATACGACANGGCCGTTGGTGTTCTGGACGACCACGTCCACGCCCACGAACTGGGAATTCCTGCCATTGATTTGATGGACACCAGCTACGGCGAGCCAAAACCCCTCACCTTTGGAAGCTACTGGCACACCATGGAAGACACCCCCGATAAGGTCAGTGCCGAATCACTCGCCCATGTCGGTCGCTTGGTTGAACTGGGCCTGCGAACCAATGCTTTCGTTTCCATCGGACCGCTCGAAGAACAAAGCCCCAGCGGGGCAACCAACACCATCACGGTTGAACCATCGGATGAACCTGAACATCAGGAAAGTCGAACGCTCTTCATCATCGCAACCGTTGGGCTCACCTCCACTATCGGCCTGTTGGTCCTCGTTGAATTCAAGGGAAAACAATGAATTGAACTCGCGGTGGTTCATCAAAGAGGTATTATCCGCGCACGCCTTCGCCGATGATGGAGGGGGCACGATGGTGGATGACCGTGAGCAGCGCATGGAAGCCCTCCGGACTCGCGTCAAAGCCAAAAAAGAAGCCGCTATCAACGGTGGAATCCTCGAAGAAGAATTGGTGGTCAGTGCCTCAGAACTCACCACGGAATTGAGTGCAGAAGAACAGAACGAAGCCGAGGATTGGTACGCTCTTTGGGACAAGGATGCAGACCGCTGGCGAAACCTCGCTGCGGCGTTTATTTTCATCGGAAGCATCCTCGGCATGTTGAGCGGCGCCTTGATTCTTCAAGGAAACCCGACGGAGTTGCTCAACACCTCTTTTTTTGCTGAGAGTGAGGCCGTAGACATCTCAGGCACAGCCCTCGAGGATATCGAAGGCAATGGAGTNGAGGATGTCCTCGTCGAACTTCTTGATGCCACCTCCCGAGCCTTGTTGCAAAACACCACAACCGANAGTTTCGGATACTTTGCCATGGAAAACGTGCAGCAAGACATCCACATTATCGTCTTCTCAAAAGAAGGATACACCACGGTTGAACGTACCTTTGTGCCAGACAATGTTGGACTTGACCCNGTGACGATGAAACCAGGAAACGGTACCAGGGAGGAAAGCGACGATCAATCGATTTCAGGCTGGACGCTTGACAACGCTGTTGGCCTTTCCACCGCCATTGGCCTGCTCACCATGATAACGGCCCTCCTAGGCATTCAATCCGCCGTTGAGATACGAAGAGGCAAACACTACCGACGAAGCCAATACCTCGCCGCAGGTGCACTTTTCAGTCGTGGTTTAATCATTGTCGGACCAACGTTGATTTTGTTTGGAATGATTGTCAATTTGTTCGCCAAAGAAGATTTTGAAGACGAACGTGAGGACTGAGCATGTACTTGATTTCGGTCGAGGGTGGGGACGGGTCCGGCAAAGGAGAAGCCGCCCGTATCCTTGGCGAACTCCTCAGTGAATTCCCCTTCCCTGATGTGGTGATGACCCACGAACCTCGCCGCCACAGTGAACTTGGAAAGCTGGCCTTACAATCGGTCAAACTTGGCAATAAAACTCCCCTTGAGGAAGCTGGCCTCTTTGCCGCAGACCGTCTTGACCACTCCCACACCTTCATTCGGCCCCAACTCGCTGGTGGCTCGGTGGTGATCTCCGACCGGAACATTCACTCCTCACTGATTTACCAAGGCGTTGTGGGTGACCTCGGCCTTCAAAAAGTAGCGAGCATGAACGCTGCGGCGATGATCCCAGACCTCGTGTTTTGGATNGATTGNGACCCNGAGAAGGCCATGAAGCGCATCAAGTCAGGGACCCTCAGAATGACCAGTCAAAAGCAAGAGTATTTCGAAACTCAAGAGATTCAAACCACCATTCGACAAGGCTTTCANGAACTGTTTGGGGAACACGGCCAAGTTCCCGCCCCCTTCAACCAATGCTACGTGGTCGGACCCATCATGAACGAGGGGGGTCTAGACGACCTCAAGGCAGAACTGCGCAAGCAACTACGCCGCTTTTTCAACAAAAAACCACTTCCATTGAACGTTGATCGAGATGAGGTTGACCGGACCTTGCTCAATGCCTTGGTTCACGATGTCAAGAAACAACGACGCTTACCGGGAGCGCCCCAAGAACGCACCTCCATCCATATTGGGTGGCTGGGTGGGAAATCCCCTGCCCATTGGATGCAGGAGGCCGAGGACAACTGGCCACTTGAATCGGCTCAGGAGAACGATGTACCCGCCACACCGTTGGCCCACTCATGCTGGTCCATTTTGGGCACCCTTTCTTTGATGGTTGGTTCCAGTGAAGTACCACGCTTGCATGCTGCACTGGGTCCAGTCCGGATGGTTACCCAACGTCACACTCAACGCCTCATCAAATGGCTCTTGATTGAGCACTGGGTCCACAAACAACAGAATCACACCCCGTTTAGCGATGCTCAACTCTTCAAATTACGAGACGAGCGGCTTGGATTTGCCAGGCTCACACTCGCCATGTGGCCCCTGAGAAGCTCTCTTGCAAGTTGGCGAAGGGCCAACCCCGAAAAGAATTGGAGTCAGGCGCTGGAGGAGATCTTCGCCGTAGAAGAAGGGAAAAACCTCTCCGGCGTCTTGCAACGGGCTGTTCACGACATCCACCATCGTCTTCAAATTTTGACCAGTGGCCACGAAGGTTGCCCGTTGCCGACGACGGCTGAAGAATTGGCCGTGTGGTGGTCCATGCAACCACCCGTTCATTCAGATTCATGAAGCGCTTTTTCAGCCAACGTGAAGCGAGCCTCCCCGGGAAGAAGGACCTGTCCTGCGCCAAGGAAGGCATCGGCACGGGCCGAAAACATCGAGGAAAGAAGAATTCCAAGCCCAAACCCGAACGGTATGCCTGTCAACACCCGTTTGAAATTGGTTGATTCGTATGGGGTGAGCAACTGCAGGAATCCATCGAAGATGAGTGGTAAGCAAAGCAACATGCCACAGCCAAGCCAAAGAGATGTACGGCGGTTCTTGGCATAGACCTCGTGGAGCATCTTCTCTGGAAGCAACGANAGGCATGTGTCCCGTATCGTCCAGCGGTTCCAACCGCGGCGCGAGAACACAACTCCGCCAAGGAAGAGTCCGAAAAAGATCCCTACATCACGGGTACAGACAGGAAGTTGGTTGTCGTTTACTTCCCACGAACGCTCTGACTTTTGGTGGCAATTCACATCTCCAAAACCATAGATGATGGCCGCATAGAAGTTGACTTCAGACCAGGCAAAGGCGGGGCAACACTGCCCGTTGTCAACACTGGTGGAGGTGGGTTGATTTCCATGGGAACCAAAACCATCTTCGCTGTAATAGTCAATGGCATTGGCACGGCCTTGAAGTGGCCCGACAGTCCCTGAATCAAGCGTCATGGGCGCGATGAAAAACGACACGAGAAGAAAACCACAAACGCCGAACACCCATTTGCCGACCTTTGCCTCACGGAGACGGTCGGGCAGGCCATTGCGCTCCATGACNGGAAACCGGGCAGGAATCATTTGATTGTTTTCTTCTGAAACCAAGCCTTCAATTCCCTTCGGCCACAAGCACCACCATGGCCGAAGAGGAACGACCTCGAATCGGTTTGGTGACCGGGCTGCAAGCAGGGGGCTTCATCGGCCTGTTCCTTGGGTTCTCACTCGCCGTAGTTTCAGCGCTCACTGAACCCGANGCCCTTGGGCGCTTGGTTCGCTTGATGTGCTTAACACCGGTCATTTGTGCCCTCCTTTTGGGCCCATTTCTTGGATTTCGCCGAGCACCAGTTGTTTCGAACGTCGACCCCATCCACGAGATCAGAGCACGCCTTGAACCGTTCAATGAAGGCCAGGGAAAATGGCGTGTGCTCAGCCATGTTCGTAGCGATGGGCGTGCGGTAAGNATCGACCTGCACAACTCAACCCAACCATTGACCATCGTTGCCTCAACCCTCGAATTGGCCGAAAATTACCCGGTGCGATACATTGTCGGGCGTGGTGAAGCGCGAAGTCGAGACCCCGAACTGCGTGGAAAGGTTCTTTCTTACATCGAGGAAAACGTGATGCTCAACCGTCGACGAAGAACAGCTTCGTCGGTTGAGGTGCTCCCGCCATCGGTTCTCGAACACATGGTAGCGACACATCGCATGCATCGACGCTTGTTCTACTTGCTTCCAATCATTCTCTTCTTTGCATGGTTGGAAATGCGCTAAGGGCAACGCAACAGGCTATGAGGGAGGGGGGGTTCCCGCCATCATGGCGAACGACATCGGGCGAGCCATGGCCCGACTCAAACANCGGGACATTCGGACGCGACGTCGTGCTGTTCGTACGTTGTTTGAACACGATGATGCAGCGGTTTTGGAAGCCTTCCAGCCCCTGCTCGACGACCAGGATTCATGGTTCGTTTCCAAAGCGCTGGACGCCTACAGAATGTGGGGCATCACCGCTGGAAGTGAAGCCATCGCTGTTCTCCTACGCCATTCAAACTTGGACGTACGCAGGGCTGGAGCCAACCTCCTCGCGCCCTTGGGCNAGGCTGGAAAAGAACTCGCCATTGAAGCCNTAAGCGATGAAGATGGCGTCGTCCAACGAAAAGCAGCAAAAGCCCTGCTCCTGTTTCATGAAGCAACGNCTGCTGAGCGGTTGGTTGACCATGCCAACGACGCTGTCCGCATAACAGGAATGAACCATCCAACCCTGCCAGAGGAGGCGCTACGACTGGGCCTTGAGGACCCAAACGACGGTGTACGTCAAGCAGCCCTNGATAACGCNTTCAANCGGGAGATTCAGGTGACCATGGACGTTTTGATGCCGTTTTTAGAAGCCGGAATACANACCGTGAACATTCTCATTTGGACCGCCAAGAATGAGCCTGAGCATCTTGGCGACCTTACNTCTCGAATCAAAGCCACCGACATGAAGGCTCTTAGCGACCACCTTCGAAGTGAAGTTGAAAGCAGCGATGAACCCTTGATTCGACACCTCATTGATGGAGGGCTCCTCAAACCGGTAGCTCANTGGGTCATCTCGCAGGGGGCCTCAGAGGATGACTTGCGGTGGAGCCTCATCAACGACGAACGACTGCACGTGATCGAGCGAAGTAAACTGCTTGAGCGCTTGATTGGACGCGCCGATGAACCTGCCGTGATCAAGCAAACCCAATCCTTGCTCTCAACAACCGATAATGAACTTCTCAAAGTGGCGTGCGAGAACCTATCAACCGCCGCATCCGAACTCAACTCATGAGCCAGTCTACCTCCGGAATGTGCTTTTACGCCGACGCTACCGACGGAGCCAATCATCACCTTCACGCAGGCCTTCGCCTCGAGGGGCCCTTCACCTCGCTGCAAGTCGTCTTCCGATTTCCTCGCTGGGTACCTGGGTCCTATTTTCTGCGTGAACCAATTCAACACATGTTCAATTTCTCGGCCACCGATGACCAAGGAAACGACCTCAAATGGAAGCGNGTTGGCGTNGACGGCATTTCGGTTCGACTGAAAAGCAGTTCAACCTCGCTTGACATCAACTACACCCTGCTGGCCAAAGAATTGAGCGTTCGCTCGAATCACCTTGACACAACCCACCTTCATCTCATGCCTCCTTTCACCTGGTTTTGGCCGGAACGCGGCGTGGATATGGAGCGACTGGAATTGGCCCACAGCGTCGAATTGACGGCTCCAGCGACGTGGACCCCAGCCACTCAACTTCAACTCGACAACAGCGCGAACCACGGAAAAAACGCCAAGCAGTGGCTGTTCTCAACAACGGGCCGAGACATGCTTCTTGACAGCATTATGGAAGTCAACCCCAACCCAGCCTTCACGCACGACATTGACGGNCGAGTGCATCATTTCAAGTGGTGGGATAGCGGGGGGCACCAGCCAAACGACAAGCGACTTCAGACCTTCGTGGACGACATGGTACGCATTGCAAAAGAGCACCACGCCCTTTTTGGTGTTCCAGATTGGCCTGAATACACCACCGTTCTGCACTTGACCGACACTGGAAGAGGTGGTTTGGAACACATGAATTCACAAACCTCAATGATGCCTCGGTCGTGCCTTTTCCCCGATCATCCCGATGAGTACCGAGACCTTGTCAGCTTGTTCTCCCATGAATACCTGCACCAGTGGAACGTCAAGCGCTTACGACCCAAGTGTTTCCTCGACTACGACCTGCAATCCGAGACCCACACCGATTTGCTGTGGTGGTTTGAGGGCGCTACATCGTGGTTGGGTGACATGATTTGCGTTCGNTCAGGCGCATGGACCGAGGAGGATTGGAGGCTTGATTTTGAGCGNAAGATGAAACGCCACACCGCCAACAATGGTATGCTTCGAGAATCCCTTGCTGAATCCAGCCATGATGCATGGATACACCTCTATAGAAGCGGCCCNTACACNCGTGAGAGCCAAATNTCNTACTACNTTGAGGGNGAACTTGCTCTGCTTTGCCTCGACACCGAATTGCGACGGCGAAACGATGACACGTTCGGGGCTTGCGACCTGATGGCTGAATTGGTTCGTCGCTACGCTATTTCTTCAGACGAAGCTGAAGAACTTGGTGTGGATTACAACGACATTCGCAAAACTCTCAAATCATGCCCGGGCGGNTCGTCCATGGGACCTTACCTNGACCGGTTGGTTCAGCAGCGGAACCACCCCAATGTCCAACGCGCCCTGTCGTCGTTTCGATTGAAATTGGTTCCCCATGCATCTGACAAGGAAGGCAAAGGATGGCTCGGCGTGAACCTAAGGGAATCCTCCGGGCGTGTGACCATCACCACGTACCAAGCAGGCTCACCTCTTCGAAACCTAACCCAAGTGGGCGATGAAGTGGTGTCCGTTGACGGCGTGCGCATCAAATCCGTTGCTCACTTGAAGAAACTCATCGGGGGCCGAGCGGGCGATGAGGTCAAACTTGACATCACGCATGAGGGCATTCTTACCACAACGACCCTCGTCCTTCCTTCTTCACCGCAACACGGTGTGACCTTGAAAGGGAAAGGAAATCAACGCTGGAAGGCGTGGATCACGACTCGTCAGGCGAAGTAAACGATGGCAGAACCGCCAGCCTCTCAAGCGGGATAAAAATTGGAGGCGTTTCGTCTGGNAGGGTGTGCCGACTNGTTTTGGGAGGGAACACCTTTTCGGAGAGGGCCATGTGAATGACCTCATCTTTGCTGAGTTCGTCCAACCCGCATCCTGGCCAAACCCCCAACTCAATTGAGTCGTCCACGAGGTAATCGACGCAAATGGCTGGAACGCGTTTGAGTTGAAGTATCTCAGCAATTGAGTGCCGATGATGCCCATCCAAGATGGCTCCTGTATGCTTGTCAACGATGAGCGGCTTGGTGTATCCTCCCCAACGCTTGGTCATCTCGAGGAGTTTGTCTCTGTTTTTTGGCTTGATTTCTTCATGCGCTTTCAACCACTCGAGAGGCACGAGTTCGACGTCCCCTTCTCCCCAAGACATTGACACCCCCTGCTGCACTCGTCACATAATGCTTTTTCATGGCCAGCCCGAGACATGGACAAGAGGCGCCCGGATGTCAGCAACGAAAACCCTCCCCGAAGGCCTTGAGGCCGACCTCCAGGGTACTCCTTGTCCTCCTGCCCTTCTGCGGTGGCTCGCCTCCCTTCCCGATGACCTAATCGCCGTTCTCCAAACGCTTGCTGAGGATGGAGCGGGAACCTGGCTCGTGGGAGGATGCGTGCGCGATGCGTGGCTTGGCAAACCTTCGGTGGACATCGATCTCTGCACGACGTGTACGCCTGAGCGCATGCTCACGTTGTTTGGCGACCAAGCCATCGCAACCGGACTTGATTTTGGCACGATCACCATCAAAGGAGTTGGACGGCACTATGAAGTGACCACCCTTCGAACCGAATCGCTGTATCGAGACGGTCGAAGGCCCGAAAAGGTGGTTTGGGGGGATTCGTTAAGTGAGGACCTCAGCCGGCGGGATTTCACCTTCAACAGCATGGCCGTTGATGTGGCTCGGCAGGTATTGTACGATCCTTACAGCGGGATCACTGACCTGCAAAAACGCTGCATACGTGCGGTGGGTGATGCCAACCTTCGATGCCAAGAGGATGCTTTGCGCATCCTTCGTGCTTACCGCTTCATGCGCCGAGATGAAGGGCCACTATGGCACATCGATCATGCTTTAGCGACCGCTCTTTCTCAGCACTGCACACGTTTGCGAATGGTGGCGATTGAGCGTCGTTGGATGGAAATGGAAAAAATACTGAAGGGGCAGCGACCGGGTGAAGTTCTTGAAAAAATGCAAACAGACGGTGTTCTTCGATACGTGCTTGAAGAATTTGCCGTCATCAACCCCCTCCTCTTCACGGTCCTGGACGATGCAGAACTCAACCATCTTTCACTGGCCCAACGGCTTGCTCTGCTCATGCTTGAACACCCCACCAAAGAAACCGTGAAGCAGATGGAAGCACTCCATACNTCNAAAGCACTCCAAAGAACCACGGCNATTTTTCACGAGCAATTGGGNCATCTACCAACGCCTTTGAAACCNGAACTTCGGGTGTTCAACCACGTCCTGGGAAAAGGNGCNNAAGCACACCTTTCGATTCTCCGGTCGTGTTGCGACGTTTCCATTAACGTGCACTCCGGGCTCGTCCTTCAAGCCCAAACCGTCGATGAGGTCATTGATGGTTGGAATGAGCTCAATGGAAGCCNTGCCCCTATTCCGCCCCTTGTTGATGGACATTGGATCATGGCACGAACTGGCTCCGTCGAGGGAAGGCGTTTGGGCCGGCTTAAGGACTGGCTCCACCGAATCCAAATTGAGGAAGAAATCACTGAGTTGAGNGGAATGGAGGCGGTACTCAGCCGCTTGCCGTTCGAGCACGGTTCACCAGAAGACTGGCCGACCGCCTCGTTTCCCTGATGTGACGGCATCAATTTGATGTGGCGGTGGGTCTTGGCAGTATCATGGCCACCATTGATTTGCCGGAAAAGGAAGTGTTCAATCAGCAAGTTGAGGCTCTTGAACGGCGCATTGAAGGCATCACGAAAAGCAACAACATGGCGGGCTTACTCAATAACAACTTCAAAAAGTGGCTTTCAAGCTCCTCAATGTCCCCACTCAAACTGACCGAAGAACTTGACACCAATAGCGACGGTGTCATCTCGGGAGATGAATTCGCAGCACTGCTTGGAAGAATGACCGGAGAACGCCCCCCTGAGTGGGTGGTTGAATTGGTGTTCTCCTTCGTCAATGCCGACGTTAATAGCGGCATTCCTCTGAACGACTGGATGGCCTTCCTTGCAGCCAGTGGGCTTGAGATTCCTGACGAGTTGTTCAAGGAAAAAATAGAGGTCACCGGTTCAATCGGTATTTTGGAAGAGCAGATCACTACCGGCGAGCAACTCTCCGTCACGGTATCTTTCAACGTTGATGTCCTGGCGTATGAATTCTCCATCACCGAAATGAATTCGGGAACACGTTTGCACAATCAGTTGACGCCGAATTCGGACATGGACCGTCCAGATTTTGACGAATTTCAAATTGAATTTGACGCACCTGGAAACTACATCGCCGAACTCCGACACCTCGGAATTCGATTGGACCAGCATCAATTCGCCGTTGTACCCGCTGTTGAAGCGGTCAGGGACGACCCGGTCGTGGAGGAAACAATCCCGGTAGAGGAACATCCCGTTNTGGAAGTTCACCGTTCAGAGGAAGGGTTTGGGGCCTTNGTCACCAGAGTTGAACACCTCAAATTGNGAAGCGAAGCACAGGCCTTGATCGCTCATTCTCCCCCTTACCTCGCTCAAAGCACCATCCANTCNGTTTCGAAAACCTTGCTTGGNGTTGGCATGTATCGAAATGGATACACGGTNCATTGTGTTGACGATGAAGGGTTCTCGATGCGTGTGATGCTCAAGCCTTGTGAAGTGCCGCCTCATGCGGGAGAACGGTTTGAGAAGACCGTCGCACTGCACGACTGGGACGTCGCCTTGAGGCAATTGATTTGCTTAGAAGCCTGATCACTTCAGTGCTCTTGCGATAACGATGCGCTGCACTTCTTGTGTTCCTTCGTAGATCTGAGTGATCTTTGCGTCCCGGAAGAAACGCTCGACAGGGAATTCCTTCGTGTAGCCGTACCCTCCGAGCACCTGGATGGCCCGTTCTGAGACCCACATGGCGGTATCGCCAGCGAAAAGTTTGGCCATGCTGGCTTCCTTTGAATGGCGTGGGCCGCCAGCGTGGTAGTGCTGTTCCTTGGTCCAAGCAGCTTTGTAAACCAAGAGACGAGCTGCTTCGATTTGTGTTGCCATGTCAGCAAGGTAAGCCATGATCATTTGGTGGTANGCGATGGGTTTGCCAAAAGCCTCTCGCTCATGGGCATACTTGAGCGCCGATTCATAGGCACCTTGAGCGATACCAAGCGCCTGAGCAGCGATGCCAATCCGGCTGTTGTCCAGTGCATTCATGGCGATTGGGAATCCGTTGCCGACGCCCTTGATGACGTTCTCCACAGGGACTTTGCAATCGTTGAGGACCAAGGTGNACGTATCGGATGAGCGGATGCCGAGTTTGTCTTCCTTTTTGCCTACTGAATATCCTTCGTAATCGGCATCCACGATGAAAGCCGTTGTCCCACCATGCTTTTTGACACCATAATCAGGATGGTCAACGTCCTTCGCAAAGAGGACGAGGAGTTTGGCCTGGGCCCCGTTGGTAACCCACATCTTTTCTCCATTGAGGATGAAATGGGTTCCGTCTTCCGAGAGTTTCGCCTTGCATGACATGGCAGCCGCATCGGTCCCAGCCCCCGCTTCTGAAAGTGAGTATGCCCCTACTTCNCCCGCTGCGAGGCGGGGNAGGAAGGTGCTCTTCTGATGTTCATCGCCGTGAAGGGCGATGGTCATGGAGCAAAGTCCGACATGGACACAGAACATGACGGCGAACGATGGGTCAACACGAGCGAGTTCCTCGATGATGATGGCTTCAGAAACATCGTCAATCGGTGAACCACCGTATGCTTCGGGGATGGTGATGCCGTGAAGGCCGTATTCAAGGAACGCCTCCCATTCTTCAGAGGGTGGAATTTGGTTCTGATCTCGATGTTCAACCGTTGGCGCAAGCACCGTTTCAGCAAAGTCTCTCACCAGTTCACGAATCATCTGTTGTTCGTCAGTTTCGCCGAAATTCATGCCCTCACCAGTCCTTCCAACAGGGGGTGTTTCTTAACCCGTTTGTTTGATTCAGAATACAAATTTACCCTCAGTCTTCATATACCACCTGTGGAAGCCGCGATACAGGCGACGAACATGGATGACGATATCATCGAATTTGTGATTGCTCAAGACAGAAAATACTCAATGGACCACTTGTGGTTCCAACAGAAAGACCAGAAGCTCATGATTGGCGTGAGTGAATTTCTTCGAGTTGAGATTGGTGACGTGCTCCGCGTCATTCTACCGCAAGCTGAAACCGAAGTTGATGAAGGCGGAAGTCTGTTTTCCTTGTGGACGGCCGATGAAAAGGTCTCATTGACCTCTCCNTTCTCCGGAGTGATCTCCGATGTGAACGGGGAAGTGGAAATCAATCCAGACCTCGTCAACGATTCTGCTTACAACGACGGCTGGATTATCTTGCTTGAACCGCACGAGCTTCAGTTGAATCCCGACGACAAGCAACTGCTTGAGAANCTCATGGAACACAATGAGTACGTTGAGTACCTCGCCGAGTTGTGAGCCGCGCAAAAAGGAATGCTTCATCCTCAAGGATGATTAACTCACACACCAACCCGGCATCATGACTGATGCGATGAAGGAACTCCGGGCAAGCCTCCAAGCGGCGCCGGTCATCTGGAAAGGCGATTACCCTTACTTCATCCACCCCATCACCGATGGCGTCCCTCGAATGGACCCCGAAGTACTCAACGCCATCACCAAACTCGTTGTGGACCGGGTGGATTGGAACAAAATTGACATGATTCTGGGCATTGAAGCCATGGGACTTCCGCTCACAGCTCCGCTCAGTATGGCGACTGGCCTNCCGCTCATCATTGCCCGAAAACGCTCCTATGGACTTGAGGGTGAAGTGGAAATTGACCAATCCACCGGCTATTCCAAAGGGGCCATGTACCTCAACGACCTCAAGAAAGGCGAACGCATTGCGATCTTGGACGATGTGCTGTCAACCGGGGGAACCCTCGAGGCCGTTATTGAAGGCGTCCGACGTGCTGGCGCTCAGGTTACGGAAGTCATTACGGTGGTCGAAAAGGGCGGCGGAATGAAGCGATTGCAAGGAAACTATCCCGATATTCGCATCCAGTCCTTGGTTCGTTTGGAAATGGACGGCGCCAAAGTTGTCCTCCTCGACGAGAATTAATCCCTCGCTTTGATGGGTGCCTTCATGAGGGAGGGGCGCCGCCGACGGATTGAGGGGAAGCATGGACCTTGACCGCCACGACTTCGAGTTGGATGAGTTGATGGAGCGAATTCGCGCCAACGACAATCGACTGATTGCGCTCCANGTGCCTGAAGGTTTGAAGATGCAAGCCCTCGAGATGATGGACACCATCGAGACCGAAACGAGCGCCCAGGTGGTCCTCGCCGCTGACCCTTGCTACGGTGCTTGCGATTTAGTGCATGACAAAATGCAACTGATGGGCGTAGAATTGGTCGCTCACATGGGCCACTCACAAATGAACATCGATTCCGGAATGCCAACGCAATTCATCAACGTCACCTACGACGGTGACCCCGAACTCAACACCGTTCTTCCTTGGCTCGAGCAACATCGAAACATGGCCCTGCAGCGCCTTGCTCAACAAGACCAAACGAACACACTCAGCGAAGAAGAGGCCCAAGAACGATTCATGGACGCTGTCGGCCGAATGGCTCCGCTCACCGACACGAAACTTGGGCTTGTGGGCTCCATCCAACACCTCCACCTCCTTCCCGAATTTCATGACCGTCTGGAAAAGGCAGGATTCGATGTGACCATCCCCATCGGCGGCGCACGACTCTCGTTCCCTGGCCAAGTCCTCGGCTGCAACTATTCGGGCGATGACCCATCGATTGGCCATTACCTCTTCCTTGGCAGCGGGGATTTCCACCCCATTGGGTTGGTGCTCCACACCGGAAAACCACTGGCTATGCTNGACCCTTACACCGGCGAGGCCGAAGAAATGTCGCTGCAACGCATTGAACGCATTCTACGTCAACGGTTTGGCCTCATCATGAGTGTTCAAGATGCCAACTCCTTCGGCATCCTCATCGGGGAAAAACCTGGACAGATGCGACGTACATTGGCGCTGCGCATGAAGCGAATATTGGCTAAGCACGGAAAGAAAGGCTATCTTTTGGCGCTTGAGCATGTTGGACCCGAACTGATCGATTTCTATCCTGTGGATGCCTTTGTCAACACGGCTTGCCCACGCATCGCCATCGATGATGCCGTCAAGTACCGCAAACCGCTTATCACACCTTTTGAGCTTGAAGTCGCCCTCGGCGAGAAGAAGTGGGAAACGGGATACCAATTCGATGAAATTCCTTGAACCGGCGTACGAGGGTTTGGNAAAACCGGTTTCGCCCTCGCTTCAGAGACCACATCTTTTAGAACGGTTGACATCAGCATTCCCTTGATATGGTGGACTATCTTGACCGCATCGGCGCTGGGCTCATCATCGCCCACCCCGAGATGTTGGATTTTGACCACGTTCCTGAAACGTTGGTGGGGCGAGAAGACNTCCAACGAGAGTTGGCTTCGAAGTTTTCCAATGTAGCCTCNCCAGAAGGAGCCGCTCGTGCGGTCATCACCGGACCAGTGGGTAGTGGGAAAACGGTGTTGGCCAAGACCTTCTGCAGGGACCTACAGCGGCATCTTGCGGGAAANCGGGANCTCAAAGTCGCTCATATCAACTGTCGAAATGCTTCGACCAGCATGCGGGTAGCTCAACGCATCCTTCACCAATTTGACCCGGGGCATCCCGACCGAGGGCTCTCCCTCGGAGAAATGCTTCTCAGTCTTCGGAAAATGCTACGAAGAACATCAACACACCTCATCGTGGTACTCGACGAAGTGGACCACATGCTACGTCGTTCNGGGGATGAGTTGCTCTATCAATTGCTCCGAATTGACGAAGACCAAGTCGGGACTGGNACGCTCTCATTGATGCTTATCAGCCAAGAACAAGTGCTCGATGTGCTCGAAACTGCAGTTATATCGAAGTTCGGGCAATCCAATCACCTTCGCATTCCTTCCTACACGGTAGATGGATTGGAAGGCATCGTTCGTCAACGAGCAGAACTGGCCTTGGTGCCTGGAACATGGACCGATGCCACCCTCCGATTGCTGGCCGAACGGGCTGCGAGCAGCGGAGATGCNCGCCGAGTCATCGAATACCTGAGCGCCGCNGCTGAGCGCTGCGAATTCCGGCAGGACGGGCACAATGAACGAGCCATCACCGTCGAGGACATCCACGCCATGAGCGATAACGTGGCGCTTGATACCAGCACGCGCCTTGAAGTCGTGGACGATCTTCCACCTCAGGGCATGTTGGTGTTGCTGGCTGTGTGCCGACGTTTGCGCTCTGAAGAGACGATGACCATGGGCGACGTGGAACGCTTGTATGCGGTTGTGTGTGAAGAATACGAGCAAAAACCGAAAAGCCACACCACTTTGTGGAAATATGCCAAACAAATCGAACGTGAGGGCATCATCGCCACCCGAGTTGCAACCGTGCCGGGAGGCCGAGGTCGAACCACCCATCTGAGCATGCCCCACTTCCTTCCAGCCGACATTGCAAACCGACTCGAATTGCTGCTCCCGAAGCGACTTCGCTGACCTCGACTTCAACGATGCAGACGATGGGGCTAAATACGGGTCTTCGGTCGGAGAAATCCCGAGAGGTGCTCCTATGGCAGGAAATGATGCTGAATTCGTCGCTGTGGTCAATGATACCGATTCCAAAAACGGCGGTAAGTCGTACGCCCTGAAGATTAGTGGNAACAACCACGCTCAAATGCTTGGAAAGCGCATTGGCGATGTTGTTGATGGATTGTTTGTCGGAGAAGGCGACAAGACACTGTCCGGCTACAAACTCGAAATCACAGGCGGCTCCGACAAGACGGGAACACCTATGCGCCGAGATTTGGAAGGCGGCAACCGTCAATCCATCCTCGTCACCCAATCCACTGGATACAAGGGCGAAGTGATTGTCAACAAGAAAAAGGGCGGCGAGCAAAAGCGATTCCGCTACAAGCCAGATGGACTTCGCAAGCGTCGTAATTTCCGTGGAAACATGGTCACTCAAGACACACGACAAATCAATCTCAAAGTGGTCGATTCTGGTAAGAAGCCACTCGCCACCATCCTCGGCGCTGAAGGCGAGGAAGCATCGGAGTGAACCCGAGAGGGTAATCGCTGGACATGAGGAGGGGGAAGCATGGCACGAAAGCTTCCCGCCCAACCCGAAGTGAACATCGGCCTTGTCGGCCACGTCGACCACGGAAAAACAACGCTCACGCAAGCTTTGTCCGGTGTTTGGACCGATACACACTCCGAAGAACGCAAGCGTGGCATTTCCATCAAACTTGGTTATGCGGATACGGCCTTNTACAAGGACGACACTGGGCGGTACTACCCAACCGGAAAGCGACCCGATGGGGCAAAGGACGTTGAATCAGAATTGGAGCGCGTCGTTTCCTTTGTTGACGCTCCCGGCCACGAGACGCTCATGGCCATCATGATCACTGGAGCCTCCATCATGGACGGTGCTATGCTGATGGTTGCTGCCAATGAGACATGTCCGCAACCACAAACCCGTGAACACCTGATGGCGCTTGAAATTGCAGGCATCAAGAACATCGTCATCGTTCAAAACAAAATCGACCTCGTTTCCAAAGAGCGCGCCATCGAATCGCATGGTGAAATCAAGAGTTTCTTGGAAGGAACGATTGCCAAAGACGCCCCCATCATTCCCGTTTCCGCTCACCACGACGTAAACCTTGATGTCCTGATCCAAGCCATTGAAGCGACCATTCCTACTCCTGACCGAACAAAAGACAAGCGCTCAATCATGCACGTTGCACGCTCATTCGACATTAACCGACCTGGAACGCGACCCACCAAACTCCGTGGGGGCGTTATCGGTGGAAGCATCGTTGAAGGGGAATTCACGGAAGGCGACGAAATCATCATCGGACCTGGTCGTAAAATCGAGAAAGGCAACAAGTCAACATGGGAACCCATTGAAGCCGTGGTCAGCAGCATGCAAGGCGGCGGCTTGAACCTTGATACCATGCACGCTGGAGGCCTATGCGGCATGGCGACCTTCCTTGACCCGTCCATCACCACATCAGACAACCTTTCTGGACAAGTCGTGGCAAGAAAAGGAGACCTTCCCGAAATCCTCAGCAACGTCGCCATTGAAGTGAAATTGATGGACTACATGGTCTCTGGCGACCTCTCATCCAATGAAAAAATTCAACCTTTGCGAAACAACGAGATGTTGATGCTCAACGTTGCCACAGCAACCTCTGTGGGCGTGACAAGAAACGCAGAAAAAGGCCGAACAAACCTCGAATTGCGCCTCCCAATTTGTGCTGATAAAGGGCAGCGAATCTCGCTTTCCCGCCGAATCGGTTCCAGGTGGCGCCTGATAGGATACGGAACCATCGTTTGAGGTGTTGCCAATGCAGCACGTGCTCATTGATGCATGTGGATGGGTCGCTTGCATGAACGCCCAACTCAACGTTGAACGGGATCTCGAAGCTTTACTCGGGCCATGCACATGGGTCCTGCTCCCAAGCGTTGAGCGTGAACTGTTCCATCTTGAGGCTCAACGGCCAAAAAAGAAATCGCTCTTGCTTCGACTTCTTCGTTCCAAAGCAGAAACCCATGTCCCCGAGGTTGAAGGGCATACTGACGATGAGATCTTTGCCTGTGCTCTTGAGAAGAATTGGGCCACCCTNACGGTTGATACNGATCTAAAACACCGACTCTATGAAGCCAACCTGCGGGTGGTTGAGGTGCGTCAAAACACCCACCTNTACCTCGTTGATTCGCTATAGAACAATCAAGGAAGCGTGAATAGAACATCATCGCCGTGCCCGTCAAGCCACCCGATTTTAACGCCTGCATCAATCCAAGCATGGGCATAATTGATGGCGCCGAACGCACGAACTAGGTCGCCTTTTGTCAGNAANTGATGCGCATCAGAAGCGTAGTCATCCGCCATCCGGAGCATGATAGCCAAATGGGCCGCTTCTGTAGAACCCTCAACGACACAGGGGGTCGCTTTTGCCCTGGCTCGTTTGGTAATGTCAAGGTAGGATTCCACCCGTTCAACGCTGAGCGTGGTACCTTCATCGCTCACTCTCCACCCTCCTTTTGACGTTTGAGGAGGTTTCGAGCATCCTCTGTTCGACCAAGGGCTTCGTAGAGTTCAATCGCGAGCGAGAGTTTCCCGTGATCTTCAGCTTCCTGAGCACGCAAGAACATCTGACGACGTTCCTCCCAATTCCTCGCCATCGCCGCTTCTGCAACCGCCTTGTAGCGACCCTCACGTTCAGCATCGGCGAGATGAGGCGCTGTCCATCGGCGGACCAATCCATCGCGCGTTGCCGTTGCCATTGCATCAGGAGTGCACAACACAAGCAGGTCTCCCAAGTTCATGCCTTCAGTGAGCGGGAGGTCTTGACCCCCCTCACTCGGCCCGTCGGTCATGGAGATGAGATGGCCTTCAATTCCCAGAACCCACCATCCATCGCCGCTTCGAACAGCGCTCATGGGCTCCAGACTGTCATGCTCCAGATGGTTGAGCATGTCCCAACCGAATGGATGCGGAACGCCTTCCCATAGGCCACCATCGCTGCTTTGCAAGAGAAGACGGCCTTGGGACAGCGTGGAACACCAACTCCAGGACCTTTCCTCCAACTTACGTTTGCGATCTTCTCCAGTTAGCCGTCCACACCAAAGGTGACCTTCGGGGTCTTGCCATAGGAGGTGTTCTCGGTCCAACCACCCAACCAAGCGGCGGACTGGACCACTGTCGACACGGCGAATTCCTCGACCATGTTGTGAAAACAAGTGAATCTCACCCTTTCGTCCCGCCAAGGCCCAACCCCCGCCTGGACGAGGAGAAAGGTCGCTAAAGCCACCTGGAGCGCTGCGTCCTTCGTTTACCATGGAACCATCACTGGTGTTGACGAGATAGAAGCCGTGGGCTGCTAACAGGCCGATGGTGCCCTGCGTAGCGTGGGCCGCATGCACTTTGAACGGTACATCCACGTTCCATCGGCTCCCTCCATCGGCTTCGAGCAATTCGAGTTGAAGTCCAGAACTCACGAGAATTCCTCCTTCAACGGCGGCGACGGTCGCAATTCGCCCGTCAGCTTGCCATGACCATGCGATGTTCCAAGTCATCAAACATCACCTCCTACGGCGCCCCACGCCATAAGTTGGGCCCTTGCGGCCTGAGTAAGGGAATACTTGCGAGAGCGTCCGACCTGCTGAACCTGCAAAATCCCGTGCTTGAGGAGCCGATTACTGATTTGGGAGAGGCGAGCTCGCTTAACGCTCAAATGACCCAGAATGTATTCATCGGAAGGCGAATAAGTCCGCTGATGAGCGACAGAAACCACGTAGCTCTCAGACGGGTTCAATGAACTGAGGGCGTGTTTGTCCAAAGCATAGGCTTCCCGTGGCCCTTCCCTTTCCCGGTACCTTCGTTGCAAATAGGACAGAAGCCCCTCGTGGTGCGGGGCTGGGTTGGAGGCTGGCTGTAACATGGCCATCAATCCACTCAACGCCTCAAGCATGGCGTTGTTCGACAAGGGCTGAGACCCCCCCTCATCGTGGCCGAGGGCTTGGTCAACATCGGAAAGTGGTAGTGCGTCGGCCTGAGGCAGGTCGTCAACAAAACCAACCTCGTCATGAAGCAGCATCGTTGACTCCGCTTCGGAAATGGGTTCATCTGGAGCAGGAGGCATCAAGGCCTCGTTCACCCAATACTGGTATTGGTTGGAGTCATCAACCAATTCATCCAGGGCGTTTTGGCCATCATCCGTTTCGAGGCCATCGGCTAGATTGGCATCCTTGTTTCGCCGAGCGAGATTCTTGAACATCCCACTAACGGGCGTCGTAGGACCGCCTCTCGCCGAGTCAGCATCGATGATTGGAGTGTTGAAAGGAGTGGCTTGAAGCGGTTCATCGTTGTCTTTTTCCTCCGACAATTTCCCAATGTCCAACTCAAATCCAACCGGAAGTGAGTCTTCAACCTCGTCAAAAATGGACAAGGGTTGTTCCAAAAGGTCGGCCCGCTGATCCCAAGGCATGGAAGCATCAATGACGTCGGAAATTGGTGCGTCTACGACCTCTGCTCCATCATCATACCCCGGCAAGCTAGGTTCTTGTTCATGGGCCTCAGTTTCTTCCATGCTTTCACCCATCAATCGATGCAATGATTCAGGCTCATCTCTTGGTTGAATCTTCGCAGAGGTATCAACAAAGGGCGATGGCAAGCCCTGCGATTGACCCATGCGAATGCTGTCTACGGCGTCCCGCAGCAGAGTGATGACCGATGCGGGGTAGCCGTCGCAATCGTCGAGGAGAGCGGCCGCATCATTCATTGAAAACTCACTGTCGACCACGCCAACCGATGCTAAGCGTTGACGCACAAGCGTCATTACGTCTCCTGCCGAAAAAGGAGAGAGGCGAAGAAGTTCAAACCCCTCGACAACCGTGGAAGGAAGTTGGTGGCGTTCCTTGACATCGCACACGAGCACCAAGAGGGCATTTAATCGCTCAAGCGAGGAGTGAGCGTCACGCAAAGCCACTTCAAGCACAGAAAGGTCGCTGGCAGGAACATCAATGACAATCATTGGAAGTTTGTCGTTGAAACTGTACATCTCATTCACCAAATCATTCACCAGTTGAGTTCGGTCGAGGGGAGGCTCAACACCGATCATCTGGCGATAACACATGTTGAGGAGAGACGTTGCGGGAGATTGGGCCGGCAAGTGGTCGATGGTAGCCGAGGCCCCAGCATAGGGCTTGAGGCATCGCACCAGGGAAGTCCGCCCTGAACCCAATGGGCCAAGCAACATGATTCGTCGTGCTGAACGGAGCCTCAAGAAACTCTGGAGGCGATTGAAGGCGTCTTCACGTCCGACCAACTTCCCCGATTCTCCTGCTTCAAGCGGGCGAATGGAAAACGGGTTCTCATCCAAATAAGGCAAGCCATAGGCATGCGTTTCTCGAACCATGGCCGTAGAACATCATCCAAGTATATGATGTTTGACGAATTTGACCAGCACAGGCGTACCGTTACATAGCGTTAGCAGGACAACGGAAAGCGCTTTTGGAGCCGGATTAACGGTCAATTAACGCAACATTAACGCGTTAATGAAAGCGTTAGAGGCGTTAGTTTAGACAAGAATCCACCCTCCAGCAGCGATTGATTCAAGGAACGAATCCCCCAGCCTCTGCATGGGAGCACCATGCCGGTTGACAACAGTCGAATCAAAGGATTGTACAAACTCAGCGTACAAGAACGGCGCGCATTGGTGGCCAAAGCAACTCAACTTAGTGAGGAGCACGTCCAGGCCCTCGCTGCCCATGGAGAACTGGATGAGACCGCTGCGGATCGAATGATAGAGAACGTCATTGGAACCATGTCGCTACCCGTTGGAGTCGCCACCAACTTTGTCATTGATGGAAAGCACTACTTGGTGCCCTTTTGCTTGGAAGAATCAAGCGTTGTAGCGGCCGCATCCAACATGGCCAAGCGGTGTTTGGGCCATGGGGGTTTTTCCACCAACAACGACCATCCAATCATGATCGGACAAATCCAAATGCTGGACGTGGAAAACATTGAGCAAGCAACCACCCACATCCTTGACTCCAAGGATGAACTCATGGCCTTTTGCAACGATATCCCCTCCCGCATGATTGCACTCGGCGGAGGCTGCAAAGACATTGAAGTTCGCCAACTCCCCACACCCATCGGCACCATGCTCATCGTCCACCTGCTGGTTGACTGCAGGGACGCCATGGGAGCCAACGCAGTCAACACCATGGCTGAACGAGTCGCCCCCAGAATTGAAGCCCTAACAGGAGGCCGTGCTCATCTACGAATCCTCTCGAATTTGGCAGGCCACCGCCTCGCTCGAGTCTCTGCAGTCTTCACGCCCGAAGAAATGGCCTCCAATGGGACAAAAGAAGATGGAGAAGCCGTCATTGAAGGAATCCTTCAGGCCCATGCCTTTGCCGTGGAAGACCCCTACCGAGCCGCCACCCACAACAAGGGCGTGATGAACGCCATCAGTAGCGTTGCCCTAGCGTGCGGCCAAGACTGGAGAGCCATTGAGGCAGGTTGCCACGCTTGGCCCACCCTATCCAATGGACGGTACACTTCAATGTCGATGTGGACCAAAGACGGCGAAGGGAACCTGGTGGGTTCAATGGAACTCCCAATGGCCGTTGGCATCGTTGGAGGCGCTTCCAAAGTCCATCCAGCCGCTCGTGCAAACCTGGCTATTTTGGGCGTTGAAACGGCTCAGGAACTTGCAGGCATCATTCTTTGCGCCGGACTCGCACAAAATCTCGGAGCCTTGCGCGCTTTGTCCACCAAAGGAATCCAAGCGGGCCACATGAAACTCCATGCCAAAAACATGGCCGTTAGCGCTGGCGCAGTTGGCGGCGAGGTTGATGCTTTGGCAGCTCGTTTACAAGCCCATGAGGGCCATCGCACGCAAAGTTTGGTTGAAACCTGGTTGGCTGAAATGCGGCAAGGTTGAAACTCACTCTTCCTCTGAAACTGGAAGCGAGGCCTGAACCGTTCCAGACTCATCGGATTCTTCTTGAAGAATCTCTTTTCGATCTCCAAGTTCATCGAGAAGCCCGCTTGATTGCACCTGTTCTCTGAACCACGCTTTGACCTTCTTCCGATCCGTGTGTGGGCAACCAAAGGCTTCAGAAAACCGCCTCGTCGTGGCCAAACGACGGGTATTTCCATCTTTTCGGCGATCAATCATACCGTGTTGGGCAAGTTCCCGAACATAGTCATACGCTTTCTGCCCGAGAAGTTCCACCAGACGAGCTTGTGGCATGGGTTGATGGTAAGCGATGAGGGCTGCTGCTTTCAACAACTTTGGAGGCATGTCGGTTTTGGTCTCGCGAGGAAGGTGTGAAGCGATGCCCGGTTTGACTTCGAGGGCCCAGCGATCACCGACCTCTGCCAGTTGGAGTGCTCCTCCCTTCCGTCGCTTGAGCGTCGCTTGAAGCGACCCGAGGCAATCCAGCATCTCGTCTTCGTCGTAGCCAAGAACCTTTGACAACTCCGCTACGGACATGGACTTGCCCGAACTGAACAACGTCGCTTCAATCAAGGATTCCAACGGTAACTCAGCCATGTTCTCACCCTCACTCCACCAACCAATCGTGTTCGCTCAACATCGCATCGGTCGCTTTACTCTCAATGTCCACCTGTGAGGCATCAGCCGACACGGACGATGCTTCTTTGGCGACTTTAGCCTCAAGTTTTGCTTGCCTTCTCGCTTCGCGTTTCTCTGCGACCCGCGCACGTTCAGCGATGGCCTCCATGCGGTGTTCTGAACCCGTCGTTTGACCTCCAAGAGCCTCTGCATCCTCTGCCATGAGGGCATCCACGGCCTCGAGAACATCATTGAAAGACGTGAGGTTTGGCCAGAGGTCTTCGATCATAATGTTCGCAACTTCTTCTCCTTCCTGCGAAATGCTCGCCATTCGACGATGCGTCAAGAACAATCCAGCGATGAATGAAGCCACAAAGGCTTCACTTTCTGGGTCTTCAAGAGTTGAACCAAAGGTGGAGATCAGCAGTGGCTTGAGTTTAGCGATGACCTTCACAAGAGGTACAACCGGGGCCTGTGCTTCAGCGCAGGTCGCTTTCAAGGCGTTCCAGCAACGTTCAATGTCACCTTCGAGGTCTTCATTGTGCATTCTGCCACCCACGTTTTCGAGGTACTCGCTCAGTTCTTGCTCATGTTCAAGGCGATTGATCTCACGTTGCTTGAGGGCTTCCGCATCATCGGCAGCGTCCTTGAACGCCGAAAGCAGTTCAGCCAGCGTGACTGGCCGCCCTTCGTCGCGTCGAACACGTTCGTCGAAGAAGGACGTCAACATCTCGTCGGCATCTCCATCGAGAACCGATTGCGTGAAGAAAAATGCCTCATCGTCGTATTCGCTTTCCCAGCCGAACCCGTGATCATCCTCCCACTCATCTTCTTCAACGGGTTGGATTTTCTCAAACAACACAGCGGATTGGTGATGAAGAACCTCCCATGAGAGGCGAATCAAGCGGCCACACGCCGCTAAGTCGAGGTCTTCGCCGTCTTTGACGCGTTGGGCGAAGACGTTCAAGAAGGCCGAAAGGTCGACATCCCAGGGGTCGAACGCTTCTTCTCGAACAAGCGAAAGCACCAACGCAACGGACCGGTCAAACGGATCGTGCAGGCTTTGATGTTCGGCCTCTTCAGTGGCTGCGATGGCTGCGATGCGCTGACCAAACGATTCGGCATCTTCTCGTTCCTCTCCTTGTCCCAGAAGTTGGTCGATGACCTCTTGTTGGAGGAACCATCGGTCGAGCATGCTTTGTTGTTCAGCCATGAAATCACCTCACTGCTCTTCAGATTCTACCACGCTTTCAGAGACTGTTTCAGCCACATCAACCTCGGGCTCCTCTGCTTGAGCAACCTTGGCCGCAACTTCAGACCGTTCATTGATGTCCTCGGTAAACTCCTGCGTCCGCTCCATCAACCCGCCCATGCTTGATTCCGCCGGGGCTTGCTTTTCGCCATCATCGTCCATGTGCGCAAGCAGACCACCCAAACTCTTGGGGACCTCGAGGGCATCTGGAACAACCGGCATATCAACAGCGGCCGCAACCGCATCAAGAATCCGACTCTCGTTCTTGTCAGCGTCCTTTTGAGCTTCCTTGAGCGCAGCCTCACCCAAAGCGATGGCACGCTCTCGGTCGAAGTCGAGAATACGGCGGCTGCAACCGTCACCACCGTGCGTGATGCCGATGTGATGGTCAGCCAACTTGAGGGAAACCTTTCGCAAGGTGACCATGATAAATTGAGCACGCTGGCTCCTTTTTCGGCACATCTTTGCAATGCGCTCGGCGTTGTAGGCGTCGAGGTTTTGATCGACTTCATCAAAGTAGTAAAACGGACTTGGATCGTAATCTTGAATGGCAAAAATAAGGGCCAAAGCCGCCATTGATTGCTCGCCACCTGAAAGTTGTTGACGGCTCACCTTTGATGACTTTCCGCGTGGTTGCGCCCACAATTCAAGACCTCCTTTGAAGGGCTCAGCGGGGTTCTCAAGGAAGAGTTCACCGCGTCCACCGTCGGAAAGTTCATTGTAGGACGTCTTGAAATTCTCATTGACTTTTTCCAAAACAGCCAGCAAGCGCTCCTTTCGCTGGGATTCGAGCTGTTCGGTGACCTCGATGAGGTGCTTGCGACGAGACTGCAAGGTGGCGAATTCATCCTTCATCAAATCAAGACGAGCTTGGCATTCATCGTACTGTTCAATCGCCATCATGTTGACGTTGCCGAAGTTATCCATTCGACGTTGGAGGTTTCGAAGTTCACGTTCCAACTCCCCCACGTTCTTCAGGCCCTCTGGCAAATCGTTGAGCGAAAGGTTGGCATCGATCAATTCCTGACCCATGAGTTGGACCTCGCCTTCCTTTTCTGCGATGGTGCGCATTAATTCCTCGGCCAGCCTTCGATGGTTCTGGGCTTGATTCAATCGTTCCTCGTTTCGTACCCGGAGCGTAGCACGCTGGTCGGTCAATTCTTGACGCTCAGTTTCGAGGCCCTGGTTTTCCTCAAGGTAGACCGCTTGTTCGTCTTTCTTCGCTTTGAGAGCGATGCGGTCAGTAGCCAAATTCGCTTCGAGTTCATCAATACGAACCAACCGGTCCTCTTTGTTCTCATCCAGGGAGCGAAGCCGAGCTTCAATCTCATCGACACGTCGTTGGAGCACTGTTTGGTGACTCGCACCACTGCTCAAGGTTTCCTCTGCCTTTTCTTTGCCTCCTTGAGCAGAAACTCGGAGGAGGTTGGCAGCGTGCATGCGTTCACGCAAATGCTCGGGGCTAGCGGCCTCCAAGGCCTCTTTGGCCGTTTGATGGGCTTCTTTTGCACTTGAGAGGGTACGGTCAGCCGCATCCAAGCCACGCAAGGCATCTTGAGCATTTTGACGGACTTCATCCAATTTCCCCTCCAACCCAGACACGACATCCAAGGCCTTCTTGTGCGCTTGTGTCGCCTGTTTTTGTTCTGCTTTCACCTCACGCGTTTCGGTGGCATGGGAGTCGTCAACCATGGCGTTGATTTTGTTTCGAATCAATTGTTGATTGGACCGGGCCTCTTGAAGGGCCTCATTGACGGTACGCTCCATCAGATGGTACTTGTCGACCTCTCCGGTGTATTTCTCAACCTCCGAGGCCCCCTGAATACGTCCGCCAAACGAGATGTTCATCTTCCGCTTGGAACCACCAACCATGGCTCCGCCGGATTCAATCACGTCACCACGCAGCGTGACGAAACGAGTTCCGCCCATGTATTGGCGGGCGATGCTGAGGTTTTCCACGATGAGTGTGTTTCGCAAAGCAAAACGAACAGCCACATCGATTCTTGGGTCATAATCAAGCATTTCATGGGCGAATCCGAGAACGCCATCCTTTCGAGAGGTCATGACCGTTTTTCCACCAGCTCGGGAACTGTTGAGTTTGTTGATCGGCAGGAACGTAGCACGGCCTGCTCGGTTTTCGGCAAGCCATCGAATCGCATTGGCAGCATCTTGATCGGTTTCAACGACAACCGAAGCCATTCCCGCTCCGATGGCCGTCGCTAGGGCAACCTCATGGGCACGGTCTTTGGGAGCACAAAGCTCAGCCACGGTGCCGATGATGCCGCGTAATTCTTGATTATCTCGTGCAGCTAGGACGGCACTTGCCCCGCCAGCCAGGCCTTTGGCCCCCGATTTTTGTTCCATCTCGGCCTTCGCCAAATTGAGTGCCCGTTCGGCCTCACGAAGTTTAATTTCAATTCGGGAGCGGTCTTCGCCGAGTTGGGACTCGGCGCGTTGGGCGTCGATGAGTTGTTGAGCGAGGGCCTTGCGATCGTACTCCGGAGCTTCATCGGAAAGTTCCTGAAGGCGAATACCAAGTTCTCCGAGGGCTAAGCGTAATTCTTCACTTTCCTCTTGAGCCGTGGCCAATTGTTGTCCAACCAAATCCGCTTCGACGGCCAACTTGTCAACCTCGCTCTGAGCTTCGCTTCGTTGTTGCTCTTGGTCTTCGACGAGCCCTTCTGCAGCGACCAAAGCTTCGGTCAGGTGTTGATTTTGATCTCCAGCCTTGGCGAGCGCTTGGCGAACCCGGCCTTCTTCCTCTTGAGCTTCTTTCAGTTGCTCAAGCGCCTCAGCAAGGGCCGAGTTGGCCGATTCTAGATTCGAAACAAAGGCCGAAAGTTCCTCTGAGGCTTCGCTCAGTTGTTCCTTGACCCGGGCCGTTTCCTCGGCCTCTTCTTCATCTTCTTTGGCCGCTTCTCCCAAACGATCGTTGTTCAGTTCAATGGCCACTTGAAGCGCTTGAATCGCCTGACCGAGTTCGGAGGTCTCTCCCCCGGTGAGTTGATTTATTTCACGTTGAATCTCAGCGATCTTATCGTCCAATTTGATGATCTCTTTCTCAGCAGCTTTGTGCTCATCAAGAAGCGTTTGACTTTGAGCGAGGTACTTCTGGCGTTCCTCAATGTGGAAGGCCAATTCATTCTTCAGGGTGGCGTAGCGAGATTGGAGGAGCATGGCGTTCGTAACGTGGATGGCGTCACTGACCTCTTTGGCCTTTTGAGCAACGTGCCGCTCCTTGGCCAAGGTAGAGAGGCGTTCGAGTTGCTCCTTTTCGAGCAGCCCAATTCGGTCGAGGTAATTTTCCACCATGTCCTTCTGTTTGTTGGCTTTACGGATTTCGTCATCGTACGACGTCACACCTGCGACGTTGTCAAGCACCTTCCGGCGCTCATTCGCCGTCATCTTGGCCAGACTCGTTACGTCGCCTTGAAGCACAATGTTGTAGCCGTCCGGTCGAGCATTTGCAGCCCCTAACAACCGGTGAAACACCTTCTGCGTGCTGTCTTCCCCGTTGAGTTTGTAGGACGTGACGGGGTTGTTTGAAGCCGTGAGACGAATGCTGCGAGACATTCGGATTTCTTCTTTGTCAAGGGGGAGACGGCGACGACCATTGCTCATGACCGGGTTGGCAAAAACAAGGGTGACAGAGCAGTCTCGTGCGGGCTTGGAGTTCTTTCCTCCGTTGAAGATAAGGTCGGTTGAATTTTGGGCCCGAATGACCCGGTTTGATTTGGGGCCGAGAACGAATTGAATGGCATCGCCACAGTTCGATTTACCGGACCCGTTTGGTCCTGTGATGGCAGTGAACCCTCGGTCAAGAGGGACGGTCACTTCACCTTTGAATGATTTGAAATTAAGCACTTCAAGTGATTTTAGGTACATCCCTATCCCTCCTGTGATGGAACTTTGTTCTCATCACTTTCACAGTACCCGTTCTTTACAGGTTAAAAACAATCCGAAGAACCAAGGCTCAGTGCCCCGGTTTTCAAGGGTTCCAATTCTCCGCCGAGGAAGGTTAGAAAACGCCTTGATTGTTGCATTTTTTACATCCAGCGCCGCCACAATAAGGGCACGTGGCCATCACGAGCAGATTGCTTCGACGTCGGCTCATCGATAGATCCTTGTCGGAGTGCAAAAGGCGGGACCTTTCAGTACGCTCAAGCGTCTTTTTGTCATGCTTTTCTGAATTGAAGAAGGATGAACGGAAGGCGCCGGCTTTTTCCCTTCTCCGTTCCAACTTGTCCCGTGTTTGAGAGACGGCTTCCGCCTCCCAGTATTTCGGTCCTCGCATCATGATGACTCCGAAAACGGCGAACATGATTTGAACAACCCAAGGTTGAACTGGAAATGGAAACAGTGTCGCAAGCCCCTCCGAACTGGCCGAGGTTGGCAATAATGAAAACCGATCCAGGACGGCGAGCGAACACAAGATCGCCCCCATGGTGAAGCCGAGTTTGCGCAACCGCCGTGCCCAGCCTTTGTTTTGTGGCAATTCAAAGCCATAGACGAACAAGAACAAACCCTCCATGAGCATGAGTACGTCAGCACCGGACCACTGGCCCACCTCTCCCAAACAATACGAGGTCCCGCTCGAGCGAAGCTCCTCCTCAACAGCGTCAAAGGAACAACTTGGCTCAAACATCAGAAAAGCATCCAACTTGTATCCTTCTGCTCCGTCGATTACACGTGGTGCGACGCTACCAAACTGCACATTGACGATGACGAAAAGCATCATCAAGGCCCCGAAGATGGTGAGGATTTTTCTCATTGACAATCCAAACACGAGAGGGTCCTCATGTCTGCCAACAGCCTCCAATTGATAGGGGTTGCGAGCCCAATCAAAAGACAACTCCTCCATCATCGTCAAGAAGGGGGATGAAGAGGGAGAGGTACGGAGGGATGAAACATGGCCCACATCGCCATCATCGGCAGCGGCATTGCTGGCTTGTTTGCTGCGAGTAAACTTGCTGATGCAGGCCATCAAGTCACCGTGGTCACAAAAAAGCGACCAAAGGACTCCTCAACAAATTGGGCACAAGGCGGCATTGCGGCCATCCTTGACAAAACCAACCTCGAGGGCATGGAATCCCATGTCCAAGACACGCTCCGCTCAGGAGACGGGGCATGCGATGAGACGGTCGTTCGCTCAATCATTCACGAAGCGGGTGAGCGCATACGGGATTTGATTCACATCGGTGTTGAATTTGAGAAAGAAGGAGACGGGAACTATTCATTCATTCGAGAGGGAGGGCATTCAACCAAACGAATTCTGCACGCCAAAGACGCCACGGGAAAGGAGATTGAACGCGCACTCACGTCTTACGCCGAGCATCATGAAGGAATTGCCCTCAAACCCAACACCCTCGCCATTGACCTGATTCAGCGTGATCATGGCCATCCCGAGCACGGCGTAGCTGGAGTGTGGTGCCTCGATCAAGACTCCAAAGAAGTGGTGACGCTTGAGGCGGACGCCATCATTCTTGCAACCGGCGGAGTAGGTCGGTTGTGGAAACAAACCACCAACCCTGATGTGGCCACCGGGGATGGTTTGGCCATGGCCTATAGAACAGGTGCTTGCGTTGAAGACATGGCCTACATTCAATTCCACCCCACCGCCTTGGCATCTGCGTCTCCCCGTCCGTTCTTGGTTTCCGAAGCGGTTCGAGGTGTAGGGGCTGTTCTTTTGGATGACCGTGGACTGGTAGCCTGGCAAAACGCCTGTGATTCAGCCACGAAAAGTGGCCGCTCAATTCCATCACCTGAACCTTATTCGTTCACGCTGGACTACACGCCAGCGGGCTCAATGGCTACGCGGGACATCGTCGCCCGGGCCATTGACCAGCAAATGAAAACGCTAGGCACCACCCATGTCCACTTGGTCACCGCTCACCTTGACCTCCCATGGAAAGAAAAGTTTCCAACCATTGCTCGACGCTTGCAAGAGGATGGTTTGGTTCTTGGAAAAGACCCGATTCCAGTGGTCCCTGCTGCCCACTACATGGTGGGAGGCGTACGGGTTGACGAAATCGGTCGTGCGCACCTCCGCGATACCAATGAGCCGATGCCACACCTCTATGCCATTGGAGAAGTGGCATGCACGGGCATGCATGGAGCGAACCGTTTGGCATCCAACAGCTTACTTGAAGCCGTCGTGTATGCCGAGCGAGTCGCTCAGCACTTGATTGAACACCCTCCAACAATCTACGATGGCCATCATCCACAATGGCGTGCGGAAGGACTTCAGGAATTGAAAGAACACGCACCGATCATCCATGACCGAACAAGTCTGGTGGCCACCATGTCGGAAGAGGTGGGAATCGTACGCTCAAACCAGCGACTCAAGCGAGCCAAACGGCGCCTCGATCTTCTGCATTCAGAGATTGACATGATGTGGGAAACCTCCCGGCCAACCCGTGAAATCGTGGAACTTCGCAACCTGTGCTTGATTGGTCAATTGGTCGTTGAGGACGCTCTCGCTCGCCTTGAGAACAGAGGCCTCCATTACAATGTGGACCTGCTCAAGGATGACAGGCACGAACCAAAGCCACCAACGTCTGATTGATGGGGACCGCTATTCCGTGTTCTTCTGCGAGGACGACCAGTGCTTGATTCAAAGCCTCAATTTCCGTTCCACGGCCGGCTTTGATGTCTTGGAGCATGCTGCACGTGTTGTCCTTGGTCAACTCCAAAACTTCCCGGAGGTGGCCCTCAAAATCCTGTTCACTTGGAAGGACAACACGCTCCATGGCCGCCACTTGGGCAGCCTCTCTGTACACCATCATGCAGGCATTGAAGAGGTCGGGTTGGAGCAGTTCTCCGTTTTTCAATCCAGCAAGGGCGGCGATTGGATTGATGGCGAGGTTCAACAACACCTTCTGCCATACCAGCGTTGAGGCGTCTTCGTGGACCCAAGGATCTAATCCTGCATCACGCAATGCATCAACCACACCTGACAACTTCAACGGCGATGGTCCCATCGGTGGAAGAGCGATTCCGACCCTTCCGAAACCAGCCCAAACGGTCGATTCACCCTCAAGGTAAGCGCCGTGTGTGGTAATTGAAGCCAACACGCGCCCGTGCCCATTCACTCGACGAAGTGTTGTGACGTGCCCTAACCCATTGGACAAGGCCATCACTACACCGTCGGGTTTCAGAAAGTTAGCTGCCGTTTGCGCAAGATGTTCAACTGCATGAGATTTACAAGCAAGAATCACCACATCAGAACCATGGAGAAGACCTTCCTCAACTGGCAATTCCTCACAGGAAAACAAGAACCTACTGGCCTCTATCTCGATGGTTTGGTGCCCCCCTATGGTGAGTCCTTGAAGCATCTGAAGTGCCCCTCGCTCACCCCGAACATGGAGATGAACCTCAACGTCTGTGCCGGCCAAGGATGCCGCGACCACCGAACCAATGGCTCCGACCCCAAGCACTGAAATTCGAATGCCAATCCCTCACTGATAACTGGAAAGATGGAGCACCACCGCTCCTGCTTCGTATGAGAGCCACATGGTTGCAAGAGGGGCACTGGGTGGCGTCAATTCAAAGGATGTATCTCCTGGAGCAAGGGCGCTTCCATCCCAGTTATGCCCCCAATCCTCACCGAAACTGCCGCCCCGGTCCAAACGGAACGGTACGCTGATGTTGTTGGGATTGTGAACCGTAAACGACGTCATTCCAGTGTTGAGCACCGTCCCATTCGTGGCGATGGCCCACGGTGTGGTCCAAAATCGAGAAGAGGTGCCCATCCACGAAACCATCAACTCTGGACCTTCAACCACGGGGAATGAAATTGAGGGGTATGGATTGAACAACTCATTGCAAAGCGACATGTTGGCACCTTCCGACATGAGCAAGGTCAGGTTTTGATTGGACTCAATCAGGGGAATGTCACCCGAAGTGCGTACCTTTGTGTCCCAAATCCAAGCACTTCCGTCTTGTGGCCGGGCTGGCGTGCTGATGCTGGAATTGATCGGGCAATGGTCAGCGTCCATGGAAAGAACGCCCCCTTCACTAAGGAGAGCTCCCCATGAATGAGCAACTTCTGCATGGATCAACCATCCCTCTTCAGGCACATGGGCAACCAAGGCCCGGCGTTCGGGCAGCTGGGGCATGAACGTGTCGTTGTTGATGGTCAATGCACCCATGGAAGATTCGAACACCAAGGGGTCCAACCCTTCAAGACAGAATGTTTCAGGAACGTCGGTCATGTTTTGTTCCAATCCAACACCGTTCACGGCACTGACCAATTGAGTTTGAAGAGCATTGATGTTTGATGCTTCGACGCTCATGCTGAGGTACGTGGAATTCAGGAGGGAACCGTGCAGGTCTATGCATCGGTGAACATAGGCGCCGGCCGGTACATCGTACCAATGCGTGGAGGGAACGACCTCGAGAGCAGGTCGCACATGGGTTTCGACCACCTCGTAGTCATCGTTCATCGAAACGACATAACTGAGGTTTGCGAGTGTGGGTTGATTCGGAGCATCCCACGTGAGGTTCATCCAGAAAAAGGCCGTCCGCTTTGGCAAGAGGTCGGAACCACAACCTTGGCCGTCGAGGTTGTAGGTGGTCTCCCCGTCGCAATCCCAAGAAAGGGTCCACCCTTGACCGGGCCGTTCAAGAAACGCCCCTACCGCGAAAGATTTGGCCAAAGCCGAGGGATTCGTGATGCGAATTTCGGTCGATGAAAGCCACGTGCCATCTTCTTGCAGAATCGCCGTTTCGGGGGCGTTGAGTTCGTGGGTCAACGGGTCATCCCAGGTGGACTCGTGAAGAACAGGTTGGGCAGCGGGCAAAAGCAAGAGGAAGACAAGGAGAAGCAAAAGCCCCATGCGACCGTGGTCGGCCTCAGAGAGGCCATTTGTTTCATCGAGGAGCAGAGGGATTCGAAGGTCAGTTCCAAAGAAAAAGAGAAGCGGAAGCAGCAAGGCGAAGACAAGGAACCACAAGGAAAATTGCTCAAACACGCCAAACACGTAGGCGCAGAACAGGGTTGCAACAAGAATCAGACTTTGAGTGCTTGAGCTGCGTGCATCCAAGAGCCCCATTCGAGCGATGAGTAAACGGCCTCCAGGGAAGGTGGGGATAGGGAGTATGGAAACCCATGCGAATAGCATCAACATTCCACCTGCATGAACCCAAGGATGAGCCCAAAGGAGTCGGATGAAGGCATCGTTTCCGAGAAGCGGTTCTGCGAACAGCGAGATGAAAAGCGGTGGAACAGAGACCAACGGCATGGCGTTTGATGCAAGGTATTCAGGGGTCATGGACAGCCCCATCAACATGATGAGGACTCCGGCGAATCCCAATACGAGGGGGACGGTAAGGGCGGTAAATCCGATGGAGGCTCGGTCAGGCCAAGGCCTTGCGTCCATGCGGGGCATGGTCGGAATCAAGAGCACTCCGAAAGGCCAAAACAACCACGATGAAGGAAACAAACCCAGTGCATAGAGCGCGATGGTGAAATCTGGAACGGGCATGAGATGACCGCTACGGACCCCGTATCGGGCCGCAATGTTGCGCTGAATTTGGCTGGCAATGAGAAGAACAACGAGGACGGGAAGGGTGTATCCGAGGAGGGCATCGATGAGGGAAGAGGTGTGAAACCAACCTTCGGTAGGACGGGCGTTGGACATCCAATGGTCGCCTGCAAGGGTGAGAGTGAGCAAAGAGAGCCCCCAAAACATCAGAACGGTATTGATCCGAGGGAATTGACGTTCAGGTGCAGGGAAGACCGTGATGACCCATTCTTCATCCTGAGTGAGTTTCCCCATCCAGCCCAACTTCTCGAGGTGTGCGTTGAGTTTGATCAAGTCGTCATGGATGGTTTCGTCGGAGGATGCGACCTGCCAAGCAGGCCAGCGCCCTCCATTTTTCCTCAGCACATTGACGTATTCGCTCAGTGTTGAGGCCAGCAGATCATGCTGAGACCATGCCTTCTGGTGATGGGCCAAACCAGTTTGGATCTCAACCGATGAATCGTCCAAGACATGCCCCCCTTGTTGCGTCTGTATGGCCCATCCTCCATGAATCCCTCGTTAGGGAATCCTGGGGGTTCACTTGTTCTTGAATCGCTTGAGACGGAAGGTTTCTTCTCGCTCCATCTCTTCAAGGCGAAGTTGAATGAAGACCTTGGCTTCTTCCAACTCAGGGATCACTTTGAACTCGAGGGCATTGACACGGCGCTTTGTTGCTTCAATTTCAGCCAAAAGGCGCTTGAGTGTTGCTTCCATTTCAGAAGCCTTGACAATTTTTTCAATCAATTCGCTGAAGGAATCGCTGGCTTCGTCGATGTAAGGCGATGAACCAATGAAACCAATGCCACGCTCCGAAAAGGTCGACTTGAGGTTGCTTCCTGTTACGCTGGGAACCACGACACCCATGATGTTGCGGCGCTCAACTTCGACCTCGGGATGAGCCGAGTTCGCAATGGCAGCAGCTCGAACAGCGAGCCCTCCTTCAATGGCGTTGGCCAAATCGATTCGAGTCTTTGCCAATCGGTAGGCATCGGTCAAGTCCCGCTTGGCTTTGATCATCTCAGAAAGCAGAGTTCGGAACTCGTGAAAGAGACCATCACGCTTCATTTTCAAGAGTTTGTAACCGTTCTTGGTTTGCTTGATGCGGGCCTTGAGCTTGATGAGTTCGCTGCGGGTTGGTTTGATGTCCAGTGCCATGCATTCTCACCTCCTTCGTTTGGGTTGCCTCGAGCTCACTCTCGGTTGTCAGGATGGTACTTTTCAATCCACTTTTGGTCAAGACGAACGAGGTACTTGGTATCGATGGAGGACATGAGGTTCCAGCACAAATCAAGGGTCTCCTCGATGGTTCGGTCTTCATCACGGGACTGTCGTAGGAAGCGGTCTTCAAAGACACCAGAGAAGTCAAGAAGTTGCTTATCACGTTCATTGAGGGCGTCTTCACCGACGATGGCGACAAGCCCGCGGAGTTCTCGACCTTGAGCGTAAGCAGCGTACATTTGGTCGGAGACAGACTTGTGGTCTTCACGAGTGGTCTCTGCTCCAATACAGGAACCCATCAAACGGGACAACGATGGAAGAACGTTGATCGGCGGATAGATTCCTTGTTGATGCAACTCACGGCTGATAACAATCTGACCTTCCGTGATGTACCCCGACAAGTCGGGAATGGGGTGAGTGATATCGTCTCCGGGCATCGTCAAAATTGGGAATTGAGTGATGGAACCCTTCTTGCCTTTCACGATACCAGCTCGCTCGTAAAGCATGGCGAGATCGGTGTACATGTATCCTGGGTATCCACGTCGGCCGGGAACTTCTTCACGAGCAGCACCGATTTGACGAAGAGCGTCGCAGTAGTTGGTCATGTCAGTGTAAATCACCAGAACGTGGTAATCCTTCTCGAAAGCCAGGTATTCTGCAGCGGTCAAAGCGAGACGAGGGGTAATGATTCGCTCAACGGCTGGGTCGTCTGCAAGGTTAACGAACAACACAGCGTTCTCGAGCGCACCGGTTCGCTCCAAGTCGGAACGGAAGAAGTTGTATTCTTCAGCGGTGATACCCATGGCGCAGAACACCACAATGAACTCCTCATCGGAGCCCTTCAACTTGGCTTGACGAGCGATTTGCAAAGCAATGTCGTTGTGGGGGAGACCCGAAGCAGAAAAGATCGGGAGTTTTTGTCCACGAACGAGGGTCGTACAGCAGTCAATGGCTGAAATACCCGTTTGAATGAAATCGTGGGGTGATTGTCGGCTGTACGGGTTGATGGCCGCACCGATGATGTCCGCTTTCTCTTCAGCAACAATCTCAGGTCCGCCATCACGAGGACGGCCAGCGCCGTCCAAAATACGTCCGATGAGGTCGGTACTCACGGGGAGTTTGAACACATCGCCCATGAAGGTGACACCGGTCTCTCGGTTGATTTTGGCTGTTCCTTCGAACACTTGGACAATCACCAAGTCGTCGGAGGTGTCAAGCACCTGTCCGTTCTTGATGTCGCCATTGGCGAGGCGGAGGGTAACGATTTCACCAAACGCAACGGGCTCGGTTTTGTTCAAAAAGACCAGAGGTCCTTTCACGTCGGTAATGGTTCGGTATTCTTTTCCAGTCATCTTCTTCCTCTCCTCAGTTGGCCTCCACGGCGTTGGCGATTTGTTCGGTCATCTCTTTGACCATGGCTTCGATACGGTCAATGTATCCCTTCTCGAACCGACCACGCATCAAGTCCGAGCGGGCAGGCACGTTGACAACGTCGTTGAGCAGTGCACCGTCAGCCATGGCGCCTTTGGCGGCTTCTTGGAAGGAAAGAATGGCTTTGGCCATCTGGTATTGAAGATGGATGTCACAGTAAGCATCAACTTCGTGGAACCCGTTTTGCTGAAGGAAGAACTCACGAATCATACGAGCGACTTCCAACGTCAATTGTTGGTCCACCGGTAGAGCATCGGAACCGACCAGTTGGACGATTTCTTGCAACTCGGCTTCAATCTGAAGAAGACCGCTGATCTGTGTTCGAATCTCAGGGAAATCTTGAGCGATGTTGTCGCGGAACCATTGGTCGAGACTCTGCGGGTACAACGAGTAGGAGTTGAGCCAGTTGATGGCCGGGAAGTGGCGTTGTCGAGCCAGTCCAGCGTCAAGACCCCAGAACACCTTCACGATACGAAGCGTACCTTGAGAGACCGGTTCAGAGATGTCGCCGCCAGGCGGAGACACTGCACCAATAACGGTGACTGAGCCGTCGTCGCCATTCAAGGTTTCAACACGGCCAGCTCGTTCGTAGAACTCAGCGATTCTTGAAGAGAGGTAAGCAGGGTATCCTTCCTCACCAGGCATTTCCTCAAGACGAGAGGAAATTTCACGCATGGCTTCAGCCCAGCGAGAGGTGGAGTCGGCCATGAGAGCCACGTCGTAGCCCATATCACGGAAGTACTCGGCGATGGTGATTCCAGTGTACACCGAAGCCTCACGAGCAGCCACAGGCATGTTGGAGGTGTTGGCAATCATGACAGTTCGGTTCATGAGTGGCTTACCGGTGTTCGGGTCGATCAGGTGAGGGAACTCGTCCAACACTTCGGTCATCTCGTTGCCACGCTCACCGCATCCGATGTAGACAACAAGTTGTGCATCGGAATACTTTGCGAGGGATTGCTGGGTGACGGTCTTTCCTGAACCAAATGGTCCGGGAATGCCCGCTGCACCACCCTTAGCAAGGGGGAACAGGAAGTCCAGAATGCGCATGCCTGTAACAAGTGGAGTATCAGGAGCGTACTTCTGGGTGAAAGGTCGAGGGGTTCGAACAGGCCACTTTTGCATCATTTGAAGCTCGCTGCCGTCTTCAAGAACGCAGACCGTTTGTGTGACGTTGAAATCACCGGATTCAATGCTCTTGACTTTCCCGCCCTTTCCGGGTGGAATCATGATTTTGTGAACGATGGTTTCGGTNTCTTGGACGTGNCCNATNACNTGNCCGCTNNCNACGTCGTCGCCCTTGGCNACTTGAGGNTCAAANGTCCAGGTNTTNTCCATGTCAAANGCGTCNGCNTCAACACCACGNGTGATGAANACACCCATGACTTCCTCNANGGTNGCNAGNGGTCGNTGAATNCCGTCGTANATCTGNGTCANGAGNCCNGGGCCCANNGANACNGANAGCGTTTCTTCNGTGTTCAACACNGGTTCACCNGGNCGNATNCCNGAGGTNTCNTCGTANACNTGNATNACAGCTTTNTCGCCGTGCAGTTCAATCACTTCNCCCATNANNCCTTCNTGGCCAACACGNACAACGTCNTACATTGCNGCNTTCATGCCNGTGGCGGTNACNACAGGTCCCGAAATTCGGTAAATCACTCCTTCATTGCTCATTTTCTTCATCCTCGTGTTTTGGGTTGGAACATTACTTCCACAAATCGACTCCTATTGCCTTGCGAATGGTGTCTCGCAAGGTGGTGTCTTCCTCCGTTCCGATGCCGAGCACGGTGGGGGAGACGGACGCCGACAATTGATCTCGCAATCGGTCGGACACCGTGGCCATCACGGCGGAGTCGACCACCATGATACCAACGGATTTGTTGTTGAGTAGCGAACGGAGTGTGGAATGCAACTCCTCTTCGCCATCGGGATTGTAAAGGTTGGACAGTCCAGCAAGCTGGAAGCCCAAAGTAAAGGCGGGTGAACCAACGACTGCTATTTCCATGATGTCACCTCAGAGAACGTGCGCCTCGAGCACTTCAGCGGACAAGCCTGCAAGGCGTCCTCGAACGATGAGTCGCAAATCAGCAACTTCCTGAACTTTCATNGCAATGTANTGGATGATAGGTAGGGCCGATACTGGATGGAGGTAGCTCATCCGTTGCATCATGGTGTATTCCCTGGATTTCATCCACGTCACGACCGGGTCGAGACTGCGGCTGGTTTCAGATTCTTCAAGAACGACCTCAAACGAGGCGAAATCAAAGCGGTCTCCCGAACGAAGCATGTCAAGCATGGCCTCTTTTCCGTTGGCGGCGATGGCCGAGAAGGCTCGCTTGGGAACCAAGCGGCCGCCAGGGATGAGCAGCGTNACGAGTTGTTCGTTGGAGATGCCCACGGCGTTGGCTTCGAGGATGTTCACGATGTTCTTGTGGTCAATTTCAGCGGCGAAAAGACGGGACAAGAACCGTGCNGGTGCNCCCTTTGATTGGAGAAGAGCGCGCTGTGAGGCGGCGTAGTAATGCCGGTCGAGAGCGTCTTCATAATCTGCAAGGGAGCCATCTTCTGGAACCTTAGCAAGGGCAGAACCGAACGATTTCCGTCGCATCAAAACAGCAGCAGACTTCATGTCATCACAACTTTCCACCACTTTGAGCCATGGTGTGTTCACGTCGTTGATTTCAGGAAGGATACTGTTTCCAACTTCCTCCACTGAAACTTCGTTGTGAATCGCACGGAACACTGCTTTGGCGTTTTGGTACTCAAAGCGAGAGGTGTAGATCTCAATCAACGGGCGAATCGTTCTGTTCGCCATGTTCACCATTTCCGTTAACTCGCCTTCGAGGTTGTGGGTTAGCGCAGCCTCAACCAAATCCCCACCGGACAATTTTCCAGCATAGAGGTCAATTTCAGCGCGGTAGCCAATGTCGCCGACGGCGACGGTCAACTGGTCAACGGATTGATTGATGAGTTGTCGAAGACGTGCTCGGTCAGCCAACTTCTGCCGTCGTGCCTTGGCACGAGAGACGACATAGGGGGTGTTTCCGAGCATCATATCTTCACCTTCTTCATCCAAACAGTTTTTCGTTGACGGCAGCGAGTTGGTTGGACCAGGCTCGCTCGAGCATGTTGTCAAATCGCATATCAAACGACACAGAACCGTCTTCGGCTTCGAGGATGAATCCTCCAAGACCGTCCACGCTTTCACCGACTTTGCGATCGCCTGCCTCTTTCGAGATGGCGGCTCGGTCGACTTCCACGGGTCGAATGATGTACTTGCCCTTGGCCAGCTTCTTTGAGCCGGTGAGCAAGGATTTCAGCACAGCAGCACGTCCTTTCATGCCTGGGTCAGCAATGTGCTCTCTGGCCGCCGCAAGGGTGGCATCGAGGACTTTGCGCCGGGCGATTAAAACGTCCTTCTGGTTGGACTGGCGAGCGCTTGCAACGGTTTCTCGTGCAATCTGCTCGGCTTCTTTTTCCGCACGCTGCTGCGCTTCTTCTCGAAGGGCTGTCGCTTTGGATTCGGCGTCTGCAAGCAGTTGCTTGGCTTCCGCCTTGGCCTCAGCAATCAGCGCTTTAGCGTCGCTTTCAGCAGCTGCTGCAATATCATTGGCAAGTGTTTCTAGGGTCATCGTATCGTCTCCATTGTTCGTAGTTCATGTGGGCAAAGCCCAACGGTCGACCGTTTTCCTCAGTTGAGGAAGAGCGGAAGGGCACCGAGAATCACGATGGATTCTGGGAGAGCGGTGAAGATCAAAGCAACACCGAACTTGCTGCCGTCTTCGGCGAGCATGCCGACAGCAGCGCTGCCGATAGCGGCTTGGGAGAATCCTGCACCAATGGCCGCAAGGCCAAGGGCAAGACCGACACCAACGTCGCCAGTCATTCCGTCAGTTGCACCCGAATCGGTCGTTTCTTCAGCAGCGACGCCTTGGGCGACCAAGGCGAGCGTTGCCAAAACGATCAGNGTGCGTAGGCTCATTTTTAGGGTATTCTTGTTCATATTTCTACCTCCAGTTTNTTGTCCGTGGGACTATGATTGCCCCTCCGTATGGAGGGTGCGACCGCCAATCGGGGTAAAAACCCGACCGGAGCCGTCGTAGAACTTGCCCATCCATTCCACNAAGTGGAGACGGGCNGCGTGNATGCTCGGTGAGAGCAATCCAAGNGCGAGTGCAAAGGCTTGAATGAAGANGAAGAGNACGAGNCCCAGNACGATGGAAANTACGCCGCCACCNGACCACATNAGGTCCCANCCCATGGTGATGGAAACNTCTGCGATTTTGACNCCNGCCACGCCGACNCCCATCACTCGAAGGTANGACAAGGTGTTGGCCAACAANCCNAAGGTNTCGATGGGGCCCATGATGAGNCCGCCNGCNAGACCGAACTTCTCGAAAACNGCGAGGCCGATGATGAGGCAAACNACNCCNACNAGTGTGGCTATGGCGTANGGNGTGGCGTCAAANACNCCTTGGTCGGTGGTCAAAAANCCGTAGATGTGGAGNGTNCCTGCTGCAAGNATGATGATCCAACTGCCTTTCTCAAAGAAGGCNGCGANGANTCCNTGGGCTCGAGCGACGTTGATGAAGCCCAGAATGAAACCAAACATCAGATGAGCNACACCNAGGTAGACCGAGAGCAGGACATACTCGTTCAAGGAGGANGTGGCTCGGTGGAAGGGGATGTGCATGTAGCTCATGTTGAGGGTATCAGTAACAAAGGCNGGGAACGTGATGTTATCGTAGGTCCAAGCATAAAGNCCTGCAAGCGGGGAGGCGTCNCCCATTTGACCCGTGTCGTCCCAAACAAANCCAAATCCTTCGGCGAAGAGGAAGCCCCAAATCATGCACCAAACGCCCATCCATTTGAGAATGGTAACGCCGTTTTTAGCAACGGGGTCAGCGGCTAACGGAAGGGTGCCNAGCCACATACCGAGCAGGAAGATGATGAATCCATAGCCGAAATCACCGAGGATGAGGCCATAGATCATTGGGAAGGTGAGCATCAAGAAGAAGGTGGGGTCAAAGGTCCCGTAGGTCGGCCGGCCAACGAGGCCCACCATCAGTTCGAAGGGGCGGGACACCGCATCGTTCTCAAGAGCGACCGGTGGCGTTGGTTCGTGGTGGTGGTCGTCGTGGTCGCCATGACCATGATGATCGTTCACGAACGCTTCAATTTCAACGTGAGACGCCATGTCCTTTAGGGCCGACTTTACCTTGTCTGACTTGTTGCTTGGAACCCACGCATCCAGAGCGAAAGCCTGTCCCGAAACGGCCAACTGGGTTGGCGCCGTGTGGATTTCATCCTCTTTGGTGAGGTACTCGTGGATGGCGAGGATGTTGCGGCCGTTGTTTCTGGCCCAGCGCTGAGAATCTTCCGAGGCCGAGTACATCGTGCCCTCAACCTCGGAGCGCTTAGCGAGGAGGAGTTTGAGGGCTTCATCGGGCGTCCCGTTCATGCTCGGAATCTGGACCGGTTTACCGCCCATTTCACCGAGGGCCATTTGCACTTCTGCGCCCTCAGAGGGCATGCAGGCCACCGCCACAATTCCTGGAGCTGAAGCCAGTTCGACCTTGCTGAGCAAGGACCCAAAGGTGCTGGCAGCTTTGCTCGCTTTCTTGGTTTCAGCGACATAAACTTCGACCCGGTCGGAGCCCGCCAAGAGTTCCAAATCCATGTTGAGGGGAGCAAGGCGGCGCAAAAGATGGATTTGTTCGTCGAGAACCTCCAATTCGGCCTCTGCGTCGCGATGCGTATCGAGAAGGTCGAGGCCGGTTTGAAGTTCGTGTCCAAAGGATCCTTCGAGGAGTTCTTTCACGCGGCGTAGAGGAACAGGACCGTCTGCATTGACAGGTTTGAACGCAGAGATGGCCGCCCTGACCTTGGAGAGAAGGGAGCTGACGTGGTTTGCTTCCTCGGAGGCGCTGGCTTGGCCGACTTTAACGCCGTCTTCGAAGTTGGTGTAGGATTCAATGTGAACGCATCCGAGCTCGGTGCATGTCCTCAAGACATCTGCCATGCGACCAACGGGCGCAGCGACGGTCAGTCGAGACATGGCCACCGTGTCAAACATTGGAACGCCTCACTCGGATGAAAGAGCATCAACAACCATTTTCACGGCTGCATCTTGGTTGCTTGCTGAATTTGTTTCGATGTTGGCGACTTCCCCGGCACCGGACGCCTTGACTTGGTCGGCTTCACCTTGGGCCTTGCTTCGAGCCTCGTCGAGAATTTTCTGGGTCATGGCCACCGTCTCATCGGCTGCGTTTTGAACCATCTCGGATGATTTTCGACGTGCATCTGAGATAATTTTGGAAGATTCTTCTTGAGCCTCAGCAAGACGCTTTTCGGCATCCTGCTCTGCTGTTTTGATGCTTCGGAGAACCTCTGACATACCCATGAAGAACACCTATTGAATTTCCCAGCGAAAGGGGGTTTAAGAGTCTAACGGGGTTGGATGCTGGGCACCATTTTCTGGCTTTGTACCGCGGAAGCGACTGGCCATTCCAAGCGGATAGAGAAGACGGCCTTGGACGCTTTGAAATCCAACGTCCTTCAACATCTTCCGGTAGTAGCCATTGGTTCCATAATGAGTGTAGCTGGCAGCCAAACCTTTCCAAGGATGATTCTTTTCTTTGGTGATGATTCGAGCCATGACTTGAACGACACTGTTCATCCATAGGTAGCCAAAGAAACCGTGTAATTTGTTGGCTTTTCCTGCATCGCAGATGACCAACTGGCCGCCCGGCTTCAGAACACGATAAATTTCCCTCAATCCTTGGGCTTTGTCTTTGAAATCTCTGAATGAAAACAAGCAGAAGACCATGTCAAACGCGTCATCAGGGAGCGGTATGTTCTCTGCGATCGCTTGGACATATTCGGCAGGACCCTCTCCTCGGGCAGCACGGGCAGAGTCCACACGAGGTTGGGCGGTGGCGAGCATTTCAGGTGAAGGGTCCAAGCACGTCAATTCCATTCCGACCAAATCTTCGGCAAACGAGCCNGGGCCGCACCCAACCTCGAGCACCTTCATGCCAGGTCGAGCGTGGTTCCTTACATTACGGCGCCATCGCTTGTCTTGTCCGAAGGTCATCCAGGTATTGACTCGGTCGTAGTTCGGGATGGTCGCTTCAAGTTGACCTTCGAGCACTTCCCAAGCCTCAGCATCAATGCCNGATGCATCAAACCCGCCAGTGGCTGCTCGCTTCCCCATGGGTGANGGCGAGNCNCCGACTGTTTTGGACATGTCGTTTGGTCCATGGACCGCTTCAAGCGATACGTTCCACGGTTTCGGGAGTAATGCCTTCTTCGGGCGTCACACGGAAAACNAGAATCTTGAGGTTCTCGGGNGCGTTTCGGAATTTCGAAACNATCATNGAATTTTCAAAGTCGGTACCAATGGTACGCACCTTGAACGAGAGCACCATATCAGCAATGGATGAGAGTTCCTGTTTCACCGAGGGNTCAAGGCCGTCGGTGGAAACGGAAATCATGAGCAGGCCCCGGACCATTTGGGCATGAGCTTGGAGCATACGAACCATTGAGATCACACGAGCGGGGTCCTCTCGCTGTAGGAAGAAATCCAAGTTGTCCAAAACGGCTCTAAAGTACGGACCAAGACCCATGATTTCNTTGGTGACTTCTGTGAGGTAGTCTTGGCTGCTATCGTCCACGAAACGGGTTTGAGCCAAACGTTGAATATCGTCNAGTTGGAAACCCTCGAGCCGATATCGACTTGCGAGGAGTTCTCGCTCCAGAACGTTCGCATTGTATTCCTCTCCGATGGTCCGAACATTGATGTCGAGGGGCCAATCATACTTCTTGAAAATTCGAATGATCTCTTGCTTCCCCTCATCGGTAGCGATGTAGAGCGTGTTCTCGGGTTCTTCGGCAGGGGACGTGAATTGCTTGGCAAAAAGCTCGCTTCCAGACCCGGTTTCAGTGAACCCGACCATGGTGAAACCGCGAGGCACACCCCCGCGCATTTCGTTGTCAAACTTTGGCACGCCGAAGGAACCAACGGAGCCAAAGAATTCCTCATCTTCTGGGTCAAATGTCACTTTTCTAGCCATCACACATCACCTCAGAGTAGGACCACCTGTCCACGATCGACCAAGTCGGTGCAGTAGGTGTCGAGATTCGCCAACACCAACGGCGGCGTTTGGTCTGGAACGTTGAGAATGACTGAGAGCACCTCACGCTGACGGAACGTGTTGATGAAGGTGTGAAGGTACTCTGCGAGCATGCGATCATCGTTGTAGATGGCCAAGGCATTCACGCTGTCCAAGAAGACGAAGTTTCGCTGAGTGTTGACGGTACGTAGGGTGTAAAGTGTACGAAGCATGATGCTTTCCAACATGATGGGGCTGTCAACAAAGGTGATGTTGGAATAAGGGACATCCGTCCCACCGAGCACCCCTGAAGAGACAAGGTCAAGGAACTGAATGTTGGAGACGTCAACGCCGATGGCTTCGAAGGCTTGGATGATCTCAACGGCTCCACGGCTGGCTGAAATGTAAACACCACCCATCTCAAACATCTGCATGAGTGGGATCATCGTGCTGGCCGTGACGGCAAAGGAATTGGCTGAGCTCATTCGAACCTGGACGGAACTACCGAGAGACACCTGGGTCAATTGCTCTGCAATGCGTTGGTCGAGTTCAAACATGACTATGCCCCCCACCGTGATGAATTGTCGCTTGAAGCACCCCACTTGAGCATCGGAATCAACATGACTCCAAGCGGCGTGAGTTCAATGGCGTGTTTGGCGCGACTGTGAGCAGTACCTCGCATTTTGACGACCTGAAGGAAGCGAAGCAAGTGCCCCATGCGTTCTGAGTCGCCCATGACGATGATACCGTCTGCGATGGCTTCTTCCACACCGAACGAGGACCAGTGGGCGTTTTCCGTGGCTGAGGTGATCTCNGAAATGAGGATGGTGGTGCAACCGAGCGTGGCCAATTTCTTGCCCAGCGTGAACAGGAAATCGCGAATCAGTTGTTCTGACTTGATTTTGTAACACAGGGTTGTCACCGAATCGATGACAAGGCGAGTCACACCGATGGTGTTCACGATATCAACGATGGATTTGATGAGGGCGTGNACGTCATCGAGGTCAAACGAAGCCTTTTCCAAACCAAGCCAGGAATAGAGCACGTCCATGTCAAAGACGTTGATGAGCCCTGAGTCAACCATGTTCATGTCAAAGAAAGCGTACTGGCGAATGTTTTCGAGCAACTTCACCGACGGCTCTGTTGCAGTAAAATGGGCACATGCCTCGCCAGCGAGCGCGCCACGCACGAGGAATTCCATACCNAGTGTGGTCTTTCCCGACCCACATGTTCCGGCGGCGAGAACGGTTGAGCCGTAGGGGATGCCGCCACGTAGAATTTCGTCCAAACCGTGGATGCCGGTGACGCAACGGTCTCGGGTGTAAACGCTTGTAGGTTGCATGGGACCATGCGGAAGGAAAAGCCCCGGGTTGATGAAGTGTTTGGACGGAACGGACGTTCGAGGAGTAAATCACGAATCGGTTTCGCCCGGAGTTGGCGTGTCCTCGAGACTCCATGCTGCAGCACTGAAGCGGTCCGTACCATCCCACACGAGGGATTGACCGGTGACCATGAACAACTGCGTATCACCGCCCCATTCCACTCGAACAACATCGGCGGGCGTGATTTCGTCCAGTTGAGTGTAGCGAAGACTCAGCGTGCCTCGCCCATCCGAAAGCCCGTTCAATTGGCCGACGCCGAGGAANCCAAGAGCGCCAAGGTCAATGACATGGCTTGCATTACCGACGTCCTGAGAGGATGGATCACCGGTTAAGAGCGAAAGCGACTGGCCAGATACAACTCCGGATTGAAGCAAAAGATTGCTGCCCGCAGACCCCGAAGTGTGGTTGAGCGACCAACCTTTGAGGGCGATTGCAAAATCGTTTGGATTGCTGACTTCAATCCACTCTGGGCCGGCAGATGATGGGCGAACCATCACTTCAGTAATCTGCAAGATGTTGTTTTTGCGCCCTCCGTCGTGGACTTCCAACACAACTCGAATCAATTCCCCATCCTGTTGAAAGGAACGGTAGGCTGTGGAACTGGAGGGAGCGGTACCTCGCTCCGTACCACCATTGAACAACGAGGCGCCCGTGCGATTTGCGTTTTCACTGCTCACGACCAGAATGCTAAGATGGAGACTCATGTCGTCGTCAAGCCCCAGCCCAGCCGCCATGCCGTCTTCTGTTACGTTGTGAAGGGCTTGAATTCGGTCAATGTCCAAACGGTGATTGAGCATCAAGCCGGGTTGGACTCGGCCGTCGTGAAGGTCCTCTGCTGAAGCGAGGTGCCACTGAGCGGTTGAGTTCGTGTAATCCAAGCCATCGCCCATTGGAACAAACCAACCTTCTCCCGAAGTCAAACGGTCTAAACCAAGCGATGCTGCCCGGTCGAGCCGGTCAACATCGGGATCATTGGAACCCATTTGGAGTTGGGCCAACGAGAGAAAAGCGGTGAGAATCATCAAAAAGAGCGTGAACGCTGAAAGAAATTCAATCACGGCGGTCAAGGCACCTTCATCCCGTTCAGCATGAAGGGATGCTCTGCGCATGTCTTGACCATCCATCCACAATTCATGAGGTTGCCGCTTTTTTCTTGCCGATGGCCATTACCTGTGGAGCCAATGGCGAAGGACAAGAAGGTCAAATATTGAAGAAAAACCGACTTTGGAAGCGATGAGTCTTTGAATTACGGATGTGAGGAGTTCATGATGACCGAGCGTAAGCCACGGAGTAGTTCCAAGAAGCGAGCCAGCCTTGGATTTGTGTTGATGCTCCTTCTTTCTTCGTTAGGAGCCCTGGCGACCGTCCCCGCTGCAAGCGCTGCTTTGCCGGGTTCCATCGGAATCACGGACAGCACCTCGCCNTTGCCAGATACATGGTATTCGTCCTTTGACACCATTGAATTCGAGGCGGAGGTAACCAACTACTACGCAGCCCCTTCAGGAGCATCACGCACCCTGACATGGTATGCCTGCGAAGGCGACATTGCAACAGCACTGTGCAAGTCGGTCTTCGACGACACAGGGCAGTTCAACATTGGAAACGTGCCCGGCCAGTCATCACAAATCATTGATTCCGCCGAGCTTTGGAGCCCAGGGTCGAACGCTGAAGGCATCTTCACCATCATCTACACGTTNAGCGATAACGACCAAGTGGCGGCCGATGATGAATTCCGGTTCCACATCAACCTCACCAGCGATTTCGTTGATGTGATCGCAGATACGACCCACAACCCCATCGATCACTTGACGAATTTGGCCGTCTATGACGACGAACAGGTCCTGAACACCAACACCGACTATGTCCTCAAGGCCAAAGGAGCATCAACCTTGTGCGGCGTCTGTGCTTTTTCGGGAGAATTTGGGTGGCAACTTTGGGACACCGATCAAACCATGCTCCTCAAAGAAGCCTACAAAACCGTTTCAACCCTTCCTGCTTGGGGTGGAACCGACCCGTACAACATNAATTTGCCCGATTTCAATTATGGCCAAGAGGGGCGCTACACGCTCAAATTTGGACTCTTCAGCAGCACTGGAAATCCCCACGCTGACCTGAATCCTTGGAACAACCTCGCCACCTACGAACTTGTCCTCAACGACAGCATTGACCTCAAGGTGCTTGACGTGTATCCAAGCCACAACGCTCAGGCTTCGTTGTTCTATTACGGCACCGACCGCGTGGTGTCCACCTTCACCAATTTAGGAAACATGTCGGTGGAGAACATCTCGGTCTCCTACCAAGTGTACAATTCACAATACGAACTCGAAGTTGACGATACCTGCCTCATCCCGGTCATGCACCCAAGCGATATTGCCAGCTGCATGTTCAACATGACCACCACAGGCGACAACCGACTTATCCGGGTGCAAATGCCAACCATCTACCAAAACGGNGAAGACGTTCGCATGGGCGACAACCTNTACCAGTTGGCGGCGGATGTTCAGGTCGGACCCATCAACCCTTACGTCCAAACCAACTCTGAAAGCGATGTCTACCTCACCAGCGACGATGTGGAACTGGTCGGTCGATTCAGCAGCATTGCCTCGCAACCNCTCACCTTCACCTGGCGAGAAGGATTCTATGTTTGGGGCACGGGCCAAGTGCTCAATCGAACCGGTGAGGATTTCGGACTGGGCCACCACAACCTGACCTTGCAAGTCGACGACCCGTGGGGCGAAACNGAATACACCTATGTGGAATTTGACATCCTCAATTCGGTTTCAATCTCCGCTGACCCNTACATGACTGGAACCGCCATCACCGAGCAGGAAGCCACCTCCTCTCATGCTATGCTGCTGCCCCATTTGGGCAAGAATTACGGCATTGGCGGAGGCGATTCACCCCTGATGATGATCGAAGTTGGCATTGAAACAGAATCATCAGAAGACCTTGGACTTCGTAGTTTAGACCTCTCCTTGAACCTGTCAGAAATACTCCCGGAGAACATTGACCTCTCCACGGTTGACCTTCGCTACCTCCCTTCGATCGACAGCGTTTCTTGGGAATTCCTCGACGGTGTTGATTCCTATACCTTCAGCCCAGACTTTACCGAAGTTGATGTTTCNATGACCAAAACTGGCGTCATTCTTCTCGTTGGCATCTTGCCAACGGCCGATGTATCAGCCAGTGAGGTCGAATGGGCGCAATTGCAAGGCGGCCAAATCGAATTGAATTGGGCACCCACGGGCGACATGACGAACCCGTACGTGGGAGGATGGAACATCTACAAAATTGCGGGAATCAGCGGAACAACGGTGTTCCCTGAAACAACCACTGGCATCAATGAGAACATTTGGGAAGAACTGACGCTGGATTCGTTGACCACCACCCTCCCTCTGACTGCCGATGGTTGGATGGACCCGATTCCCCTCGAGACTGGCATCTGTGCATCCTATGCGATCATCCCCATTGACCGAGAAGGAAACGCTAACTTCCAACGCGCTAACATCACCCGTGTTGACGGGGCTGCAGCCCAAGTTTGTGGCGATGCAATCCCTCCTGCGACCACCCTGACGAGTCTTTCCCATTCATGGGTGTTCACCAACGACACNGCTTGTTTCGACCAACAGCAAGACTGGTCNGTGTGCTATGAAACGACCTTGACTTGGACGTGGCCCAATCATGAAGTCCAAGGCAATGTCACATGGAACGTGTACCGAGTTGAGGCACGGCCCAATGACATCGACCTGCGGTTCATTGNCCCCCTTGTTAGTGGAATGGAAGGTGTACCAGGGGAACAGGGCACCCTCANTCAAACTGGCCTGGAACGAGATGGAATTCAACCCCACCGCACCTACTACTACATTTTCGCGCCAATTGACAGCGTTGGAAACGAGTTGCAAGCCGCAAATTATCCCTCTCCCAACATTGAGCGTGTCAACATCGACGATGACTGGTGGACCTACAACCAACACCTCATCCCTCCTGAGCCCGAACCCCCCGAACCACCGCTTGGCATTCCATGGTTGCAGAAGCTCAACGACGCCATGGGTGTTGAAGAATTCCAGATTGCAGGAGCCGCCTTGTTGGCCACGATTCTCTTGAACTTCATTCTCCTTCCTTTGATGCTGAAAAAGCGAAAGCGGCTCAAGCGAGTCCTTGAGGCTCGAAAGCGCAACAGCGCAGCCGCCATGACTGATTTTGACGACTTCTTTGAATGAGGGTTGGCGCGGCAGGGGAGATTCGAACTCCCGAGGTGAGACACCACTGGATTAGCAATCCAGCGCAATGGCCAGGCTATGCGACTGCCGCTCGCACGCCGTCCACCAAGGAACCTCACATCAACATGACGGTGTTCATTATTCTTCGCAAGGAAGCCAAGAACGGCTTACAGCGGACCCAAAAAGCCGAGGAAAGATGGTGGAATGAAGGAAATGACCACCAAGGAAAGGAACATCCATCCAAGGTAGAAGAGGCTTCTGAAAAACGACTTTGCAGCCTTTGGCATCCTTCCATTTTCATCAAATGGTTCGTGCGGATCGATGGACCANACGGACTTGGCATACCACAGGGTGAGGCCACCCGATACGAAGGCCCAAAGAAGCGGGAGACCGGATTCAGGCCAGAAGCAAGGCACCGAGCCGAGGAGAAACAAAAGGAAACAGTAAATTTTGGATTGGAAGAGGGTGTGCTCTGCCCCTTTCACTTCATTCATCATGGGAATGTTGACTTTGCCGTATTCTCCCGAACGATAGAGGGCAAGGGCCCAAAAATGAGGCGGAGTCCAGAGGAAAATAAGGAAGAAGAGCATCCATGGGACAGGAGAACCAAGGTCCAGCATGTTGGCGTTGGCGATGGAGTCACCCGCAGCAGCGGCCCATCCAATCAGCGGTGGGGTCGAACCAGCGATACCACCAATGACGATGTTCTGAGGCGTCCGGCGTTTGAGCCACATGGAATAAACCAATACATAGAACAAGACCGAAAAAGCAGACCAAAAAGCAGCCTTGACGCTCACGAGCAGGAACAGACTTGAGCCGAGCAGAGCGATTGTCGAGCCAAAGAGCAAGGCGAAGCGAGGNGTTGCATGGCCCAAAGGGACCGGCCGATTCATGGTGCGACGCATGTGGGGGTCAATGTCAGCGTCGTACCACATGTTGATGGCATTGGAACCTCCAGCCGACAAGGTCCCTCCAACGACGGTGACCAGGATGACCCAAACGGTTTGAGACCATGTGCGCTCCAAGTCCATGACNTCATAACGAGCGAAGGTGTCGTGNACAAGAATGGCGCAAATCGCCGTGATCTGGAGGAGAACGATAACCCTGAGTTTCATCAGTTGAGTCATCACCTTCAACATACCCGGATGAGGGGGGGGTTGAGNTGTGCTGGCCTCGCTCATTCTTGTTCACCCAGATGAGAGGGGCTCCTGTTCTGGTTTTTAGCAAATCGGACGGCGAACATCAAGAAGACCGAGGAAAGGAAGGCGGCAACTCCACCGACCAAATGAAGCAAAGAGAGCCATTCGGGGAAATCGCCAACCTTTGCAAAGACGATNTANGAGCCTCCAATCATCACGTTGAGCATCCACAGCCCGGCGGTGATTTCAGCAAAACGAACCAATTCTGCACTTCCTGCCTTCTGTTGGGAAGCCATACGGAGGTTGCTCACACCCAAGACCAAGACCAATCCTACAACTAAGGCCCCGAAGCGATGAATCATTTGAATGAAAATCCCCGGTCCGTCCAAGGATGGCAAAAACGAGCCCTGACACTTTGGCCAGCCGTTCGGGAAACCAACCGAGCAACTTTGGTTGTATTGCCCACCAGCCGATGAAGAGACCCAGGCGCCAAGNACAAGCAGCAGACCCACGGCCGCCGTCATCGAATGAACCCGCTTGTATTGGGCGTCGAGAAAGCCCATGGGCGCCTGAAGAAAGGCCCATTCAGCCCCTTCAGCGATGCGCATGGCCATGAACTGCCACAGCAAGCTGCCGGTGAAAATACAAGCGAGGGAGAGATGGGCAGCAACGGTCCAGTCAGCGTTGTCATAATGAACGGTGACGGCTCCAAGAACGGCTTGAACCAGCAGCAANACAGCTGAAATTTGACTCGCCCGTACGACGGAGGGGCCGTACGTATCTCGTCGTGTTCTCATGAGGAATACATTGAGGAGNATGGGAACGGCGATTACACCGACCAACATGCGATGAAACCACTCAACGAAGATTTGGAACACCGTGTAGCGATGATCTTCCCCCCGGGAATCTTCCTGGTCAGGGTTTGCTTCCCAGTACGCAGCCTGTTCGTCCTCCGAGATGTCAAAGTGCCATGTGCCAAAGCATGTGGGCCATTCAGGACACGATTCTCCAGCGTCGTTGATTCGGATGGAACCACCCACCACAACGATGAGCAGTGCAAATACTGCAAGCATCAGCGGAAGGGTGGATGGACGGCGCCACCACGAAGGTTCCATGGTCGGGTGTGGGAGCAGACCCCTTTTGAACAAATGCCTCCCCCCCTGTGCATGGGTTGTCAACCTTGGCCGCTGCTCATCGCCGCCGTCATGGTGTTGAGCATCATTCCTGCATCAGCCAACCAGGTTGAAAGCGAGACACCCTCTTCAGAAGGCTCTTTGNTGGATGTAGCCTTCATGCCCACGANTTGCCTCGAAAACGAAACGTGTCATGCCCAGCGCCCGATTCACCTCATCGAGTACTTCAGCGCCGATTGGTGCGAACCCTGCGTTGAGGTTGGCGAAGCATTGAACGGCATAGCCAGCAACCAAACGGTCGTCCTACAGCACCACCCATCACCACAAGATATCACCTTTTTCTCCGACTCAAAGCAACGAAACGATGACGATTATCGGCTGCTTTTCCTCCCTTCCATCGTCCTTGATGGCACTCACCTGCTCACGGGAACCCGGCAAGCCATGGACCTCGTTTCAACCATGGAAAACAACTCCAATCAATGGCACGGGCTCGCCGATGTACGACTCACAAACAACACGTTGCATTGGAACGCATCCACGGATGGAACAGTGGTCGTATGGGCTGTGGCTCCGACGCCCCACGAAGCATCTGGGAAAATTCATCCATCGGTAGCCCACACACGCCTCAGCGCCAACGCCTCCAGTGGAGAAATGGCGGTCAATGCAACTGGCTTTCCTGCCAACACCTCGCTGATAATTCTCCTCGAGCAAGAGGGTGTTCGCAGCCTAACAGTGGCTTCCTTAGCCCCAACCGGATCGATGGANCTTAACGATAACACGCCCGGAGAAACAACCGACTCATTGGGCGAATCAGAAGCTTATCTTCCCGTCTTGGTCGGGTTGTTTTTGGCCCTTATGCTCCTGCCCGCGTTCGTATCACATCGTCGCCTCATGAANGCAAACCAAACCGAAAGCAGCAGAGAAATTGAGTCGGAAGAATGAGGTAGGTTCAAAAAGAGTTGGCAAGTGGGCGGTATGCGATACCTTCGCAGTTGATTGTCAATGGTCAAACCAGCACGCCAACATACCCGCTTTGAACGCGCTCGAATCATCGGTGCCCGCGCCCTCCAAATTGGAATGGGTGCCCCCCTCTACGCTACCGAAGAAGTCCTGCGTGCCCAATTCAAGGAAGAACTCGTTTCCCTCTACGGTTTGGAAGAAGCCAACATCCGCTTCGTTCTTGACCCACTCAAGATTGCGCTGTATGAGTATGAGAACCATCTCATCCCCATCGACATCGACCCTCACGAGTCGTGAGGCAAAGCGTTGGACATGAAGCCGTAGAAATCGGCTTCCGACACCTCAGGTAGGGCGTCTCGTTTGACAAGAAGCGTTCGAACCGCCCACAGATCAACAAAAATCCGGTACTTTGTGGTCGCATCCAAATAATCCACACCGCTTGAACCTCCCGTGCCCATCCTTCGTCCGATCATCCGCTCAACCATTCGAGCATGGTGCGTCCTGAACAGCAACATGGATTGCTCCAATTCCACAAAACTGTCGATGAGCCGACGAGGCCACGACAACAACGGAAGGTCCCTGTAGGATTCTATAAACAACAAGCCTGCTCGATGACGAATGGCCTCGCCATCCTTCAGGAGAAATTGCTCTGCACCAGAAACTCCTGCTTCGATTCGAGGACGAACCGTGGCTTCATCACCGTGCCCAATGGCGATCATGTGGGCTATCACGTGTTCACCGTGTTGGCGCATTGCTTCGAGGTGTTGGCCCACGTAATCGCGAACAGCATCAACATCNCCTTCGCTTCCGGGGGACGAACCATGAATCGGCGTTCGGGATAGCCATGTCTCGAGCACATCGTTGAGTGAAGGTTCGTTGGTTGTGGTTTCAAAATCCTGAAGCGCTTGAGCTGGAACTTTGCCTTCTTGAGCGAGCCGCTTCATGTGCTGAAGTGGGTCCATTCCGCCAACGCGGCCTTGTGTTTCAAGGCCCATCAAGACCTCCAATTCTCGCATTTGCCAGGACTCAAAACCTGATGATGTACCGAGACGGTCCCTGAACGCCAAGAAATCTTGGGGCGAGAGGGTCTCCATAACTTTCCATTGGTCGGCGAGCAAGCGGAAGATTTCACTGACCCGCTCCAAATGATGAACCACTCGAGGGATGGTNGACTCCTCAATGTGCTCATGGTTCATGAGTGCCCGTGCTTCTTTCAATTCACGAAGGATCAACTTGAACCACAATTCGAAGGTCTGATGGACGATGATGAAATGCAACTCGTCGTTGGATGGAAGTGGAGCATAGCCCTCCGGGCCGTCCTGGAGGGCAAGGAGTTCCTCCAGCCGAAGGTAGCCGCCGTAGGTGATGCGCGCAGAGGGTGTTGACTCGGCCATGGAACAGACTGTGCGAAGCAACCCCATGAAACCTTCACCCAAAACCGGTTGAAACCGAACCCTTGGATGACCAAACGCAACGAGGGGCATCAGCCAATGAACTGCATTTCACAAGATTCACTGACATAATACTCATAGAGCGGATACGAAACCCCTCAATATGGGCGTATCACAGACCTCAGTGCAGGATTGGCTGAAAGGATACGACAAAGAAGCCATCACCGTGGGTGTTGTGGCCTCCCATTCATCCCTGCAGATTCTTCATGGNGCTCGCCAAGAAGGCTTCCGAACCCTCGGTATTGCCGTTGGTGAAAACCGGCGTCGATTCTACAAAGCCTTCCCGGGAGCTGACCCCGATGAGTGGTTGATGCTCGATGATTACCGCGAAATGCTTGACCACGCCGAATGGTTCCGTGAAAAGAATGTCATCATTATCCCTCATGGCTCCTTGGTGGAATACCTCGGGGCAAACAATTTCAGAAACCTCGAAGTTCCCACCTTCGGGAACCGAAACATCCTCCACTGGGAGAGCAGTCGTGCCTTGCAGCGTCAATGGTTGGAAGACGGTGGCTGCACGATGCCGAAGGTGGTTGAAGACCCACACAACATCGACGGGCCAGTCATCGTAAAGTATGCTGGAGCCAAGGGCGGCCGAGGCTACTTCGTGGCTCGAGACTACCGTGATTTCCGCCGGAACGTCGACATTGAAGAGGAATTTACCATCCAGGAGTACGTGCTTGGATGCCGTTATTACCTCCACTTTTTCTTTGACCCCACCGCAGAGGACGGGTTTCAGGTCCAAGGTCGTGGCGAACATGCTGGAAAGAATCTTGGCCGCCTTGAACTTCTGTCCATGGACCGTCGTGATGAAAGCAACGTTGACGAGTTCTACAAACTCGGTTCACTTCGAGACTTGCGCGAAATGTCACTGGAACCATCGTTTGTCGTCACAGGAAACCAACCCGTTGTCATTCGTGAATCACTCCTACCAAGGGCCTTTGAAATGGCCGAAGGAACCGTGGCAGCCTCGTACAATTTGGAAGAGGGGTCGAGAGGCATGCTTGGACCATTCTGCCTGGAAACCATTGTGACGGACCAACTGGAGTTCAAAGTGTTTGAAATCAGTGCCCGCATCGTGGCCGGATCAAATCCATTCATTGGAGGCTCGCCTTATTCTGACATCAACGAACGGTTTATGTCAACAGGTCGTCGAATTGCGAGGTCCATTCGCAAGGCGTTGGACATGGATCGGTTGGACGAAATCATTTCGTGAACTCACTCTTCTTCACTGAGTGCGTCCAGGTCNGGTGCACTGGGCAGAGGAACGTCGGCANCGGCTTCGACGGGTACTGCAGCAATGTCGTCAACCTTCTCTTCAACCGAAGGNTCAGCGTTCATGCTGAGGGAAGCGGCGTCAATTTCAGCCTGAAGCTCTCGCTTGCGAGCTTCTCGCTCTTCAGGCGATGGTAGATTGAATTCCGCCACGAGCATGATGGGGTCGCCAGCGGACAATTCTCCGTTGTACTCCAATGGTTCCCCTCCCGGAGTTACGATGACCTGGAATTTGGTTGGATCCTTGCTTTTCCGCTTTTGGTGCTTTTTGTAGTGATGGACATAGACTTGGTAATGACCCGCAGGGGCTTTTCCTTCCTCCCAGAACACGTTTTCAACCGGTTTCCGAGTTTCTGCTCGAACGTTGGCATCAACGTCCAATTCACCACCACATCCAGACGTCTTGTTTCCACCGTGGATGCGTTCACCTGACGGACAGACAACGTGCAAGTCCAAGTCATTGTANTTGTTCCACATCAGGGAGATTTGAACATCGGACGACTGAGCACCTTCGCGCTCCAACCGAGCTTGTAGTTCGGACATGGCTCGCTGAGCGGCTTCTTTGGCTTCGAGTACTTCTTGTTCCCGGGCGGCTTCGATCTCAGCAAGGCGTTCAGACTCAGCTGCTTCAATCTCGGCTTGACGGGTTTCTTCAACCTCGGCGATGGCGGCTTGGGATTCGGGAACATCCATCCCGGCTGCACGCAACTCCTCCTCCAAGGCTTGGCGACGTTCAGCGCGTTCCTCAGGCGAAGGAAGATTGAATTCCGCCACGAGCATGATGGGGTCGCCAGCGGACAATTCTCCGTTGTATTCNCGGGGGTCGCCACCTTGATTGATGATAACTTGGAATTTTGTNGGGTCCTTGCTCCTCCGCTTCTTGTGCTTCTTGTAGTAGTGCACGTAGACCTGATAGCGTCCTGCAGGTGCTTGGCCGTCTTCCCAAAACACGTTCTCAACGGGTTTCCTCGTTTCGGCCCGAACGTTGGCGTCAACATCCAATTCACCGCCGCATCCGGATTTCTTATTGCCGCCGTGAATGCGCTCGCCAGAAGGACAGAGCACATGCAAATCCAAGTCGTTGTAGTTGTTCCACATCAACGAAATTTGAACATCTGAGGATTGTGCACCTTCTCGGTCAAGCCGAGCCCGCAATTCTGACATAGCACGTTGGGCGGCCTCTCGCGAGTCAAGCATATCCTGTTGGCGAGCCGCTTCGATCTCAGCCAAGCGCTGATCTTCGGCCTCGGCGAGTTCAGATTGACGGTGTGCTTCCTGTTCTGCGGCCAAACGAGCTTCCTCTGCGTCCCTCGCAGCGGCCCTTTGAGCTGCTTCTTCTTCTTGTCGATGTTGAGCTTCTTCCAATTCAGATTGGCGTCGTGCATCGTCCAACTCCCGCTGGCGGCGTGCCTCTTCCTCTGCTCCAGCTTGTTCTTGTCGTCGTTGGTTGAACCGTTCTTCAGCGAGTTGGCGATCGCCTTGATTTTGTTGGCGAAGAATGTCTTGTATGGTGGCTAATTTTCGGTCGAGGTTCTTCTTTGCCTTTCCAAAGCCCATACCCGAATGTTGTTGCAGAAGGCCTTCTGCCTTCATCCCGCTTTGGAGGTTTACCTGAGCTTCCCTTCGCATCACGATGAACATGAGGCCGAGGACGAAAGCCCCTCCGAAGGCAACCGATAGAACATAATCCTCCAAAGCCATGTACCTTCCACCACGAACTACCTCTTGAAACATGCGTTGAAGNCGGCATGGCCCTTTCATCAACGCCAAAGAGCCTAACAAGGGGGACCACAAGGAAGAACCATGCGCGAGGTGGCCCTTACATGGAACAAGGAATCCATTACAAAAACCGACCTTGCTGTCCTTGACGAGGTCGTTGAACAATTGACTTTTGTTGCCAATCTGCTCATCACTCCAGAGGGTGTGCGGCAAATCATCCTTCCAACCTACCACGAGGGTAAATCGGCAGAAGACCTCGAAAACATCCCCTACATCACGGTTGAACAACGCTTGAATGAGCGGGAGAGTGAAGCCCTCATCATTTGGAATACGCACTCCTTGGTGTGTCTAGCCTCAACAACGGAAAACATTCACGTGATGCCACCCATTGAGTTTGATAATGGAACCTTGACCATCAGCTTGAGAGGTATCCCCCAAGCCATTTCCTCCTTCGTCAAACTAAGCAAAATGTTTCTTCCCCCGGCCGACATCCGTGTGAGCGATGTCAGAGCGTACGAGAATGGGCTTGAACAGGCCCTCACCCCTCGCCAATACGAATGCTATGGATTGGCCCTCAAACACGGCTACTACGAAGAGCCNAAGGCNATTACCATGCAAGCCCTTGCGGACATTCTCGGCATNGCTCGATCAACGTTCCAAGAACATCTCCAATCAGCCGAACAAGCGGTCCTCATTTGGGCTGGAGAGCAACTCTGAGAACGGGTTGAGGAAAACCAAACCTTTGATGAGGGCGGCATCCTAGCATGTTCATGGACAAAAGTGACCGGCTCAACCGGCTCCTTCCAAATCAACGGGGCGTTTGGATTCCAATCGACCATGGTGCATCGGACTATCCAACCCCCGGCCTTGAAGACATCGAAGGGCTCATTCGTTCACTCATCGATGCAGGTGTCAACGCCATTGTTGCCCAGAAAGGCTTGGTCAGCAAATACGCCCACCTCTGCGATGGAACGGCTACGAACATGGTGGTTCACTACTCCGTCTCCACCCGACATGCAGGACCCGATATGAACAACAAGGTCATCGTCGGACATGCTGATGAGACGCTCAAACGTGGCGGCATCGCTGTTTCAAGCCAAGTCAACATGGGAAGTGAAAACGAGGCTGCCATGATTTCACGGATGGGTGAACTCAATCGACAAGCCCTTCACTTGGAACTTCCTTCGTTTGGTATGGTCTACGCCAGAGGGCCCCACCTCAACCACCAAGCGGGAGACTTTACACATTCACAATCGCATGCTGTCCGCCTCGCCTTTGAGCTCGGATGTGATGCAGCGAAATGCGTTTGGACCGGGGACAAGACCTCCTTTTCATCGGTGATGAACAGTGCACCCATCCCGTTGCTCCTCGCAGGAGGNCCAGCCAGCGGCGACACGNCTGAAGTTTTGAAGACGGTTGAGAAAGCCCTCGATGCGGGTGCAAGTGGAGTGTGTATGGGGCGGCAAGTGTTCGCTCATCCAGACCCCGGAGCCATGGCAAAGGCACTTGTCATGATGGTTCACGAAGGAGCCTCCGCCATCTCCGCCATGAACGCCGTTGGATTGTGAGGTCGTCGCATGGAAGTTTGGCTCCGCTCCGTTAACGGTTCAAAGGGGGCAAGCGTTGACGGAATAGANCGTGTCTTCGGTTCAACACCTCACGATTCNAACCTCCATGTGAAGGATACAACCTTGTTTCAAGGGAACAACGTGATGGGAGCCTACGTCCATGTTCGAGACGGTACAACTCAACAAACGGGCATCGCTCATATGGGGACGGTCGACTGGATCCTCGTGGAATGTGAAACGTGGTCAATGATTCCGCTCGAAAATTTGATCGCCCATCGAAAGGGTAGCCACACCAAAATCGCCGCCATGATTTCAACACCCCTTGAAGCTCAAGGAGCGGGTTTCGCACTTCAGGAAGGCGTNGATGCACTCGTGATTCCCGCCGAGGAAACGATGATCGAAGCGGCCTTGAGCATCAAAGCTCAGCGATTGGAGAAAACAGGACCAGAAAGCAAGGTGGAGGAACCGTCCTTTGACGCATTGGACCTTAGCACGTTCACCGTTGATTCCATTGAGGAGGCTGGCTTAGGCGACCGCTATTGTTTGGATTTCCTGTCAGTCTTTTCCCAAAACGAGGGTGTATTGGTTGGATCGAGCGCCCAATCGCTTTACCTCGTCCACAGCGAAACCATCCCCTCAACCTTTGTTCCCACCCGACCTTTTCGAGTCAATGCTGGGTCTCCCCATTCCTACATCATGATGGCCGATGGTTCCACCAAGTACCTGGCTGAACTTTCTGCTGGCGATGTGGTTTTGGCCGTGAAGGCGTCTGGCATTACACGTGGAGTTGTGCTTGGCCGAATCAAAATNGAACAGCGACCAATGTTGAAGGTTTCATGCAAAATAAGCACAAAATCGCATCAAAACGCTAATACATCTCATATTTTCATGCANCAAGCGGAAACAGTTCGCCTCATCACCGAAGCATCTGCAGCCGTCTCGGTCACCGACCTCGTACACNACCAACGTGTCATGGGGTGGGTGGGCCATTCAGCACGGCACGTGGGTGTAGCGGTTGGAGGAGAGATTGAGGAGCGTTGAGCAGATGGCCGTCTTAGGAAAAGGGAATGCACACGGTGCATGCAGCCTTCTCCATGCCGCTGCTTTGGGCTATGGTGCCAACATTGCGTTGGATTTACCCATGACGGTTCGTCTTTTGGACCGTCCGAGTAAACGCGAGGTTCATGACGACGATGGAGTCCTCAAGTCNCTTTTGCAGGCATGGATTGAGGCAGGACATCCATTGCCCGATGACTTTCAGGCCGAGGAACTGCATTGGGGCGTCGTCTCAAAGATTCCAAGGAAGCAGGGGTTGAAATCTTCGGCAGCAGCCTGTGTGGCTGGTCTTCGGGCTTTGTGCGCCGCCACCGATGTAAACCTCGAACCCCACGAATTGGTCAGCCTTGCAGCTCAAGCCCAGATGGCATCCGGCGTCTCCTTGACAGGGTCGATCGATGATGCTTGGGCCTGCATGGAAGCAGGATGGAAACTNGTCGATGTTCAAGCACCCATTGCCGAAGGTGTGCTGATGGATGAACCAGGGCTTGACGCCGAGGATTGGACGGTGTTGTTGGTGCTTCGTGGCGCACGGGAAATCATGCCTACACTGGATGATTTTGCTTCTCAATTCACGGCTTTCCAACAGGCCCTTGCTGCGCTTCAAGAAAAGAAACCACTTGTGGCGTTGACGTGGAATGGTCGCGGCACCGTGGCCGCCTTGAAGGACATTGAAGGAAGAAAAATGGCCAATGACTCCTTCATGAACAGTGCTCGAGCTGCGGGAGTTTCAGGGTCTGGCCCTGCCCTCGTCATCGTAGTCCCACGNCAATCAGGCCCCACCTTGGAACGCATCAAAACGTGGTACAGCACGAGGTACCCCCAGGCCGAACTGATTGAAACATCCTTNTTACCCAAAGATGAGGACGATGCGTCAGAGTGAACACCTTCTAAAAGGGCCAGCGATTCCTCACATTGTTGAACCATGCAAATGCGTCTTGGGGAGGCTCTGCGAATAACACTCCGTGGCTCAAGCCATGGACCGTTTGTAGGAGCCANCGTCGAAGGGATGCCCGCTGGATTGCTTGTTGATGAACAACAGATCAAGGNAGCCATGGCCCTCCGNAAAACGGGAGGCACCTACAGCAGCAAAAGGAAAGAAGAGGATGCGGTTGAATGGCGAAGTGGTGTCGTCGATGGCCACACGACGGGTGAACCGATTGAGGTCCATATCGCCAACGCTGATGCACGCTCAAGCGATTACAGTTTTCTGCCCGACCATCCTCGGCCGGGGCACCAAGACATGGTGATGTTGAAACGCACCAATGGGGAGGCTGATTTGCGTGGTGGAGGCACATCAAGTGCGCGAATGACCGCCCCTCTTGTCGCCATTGCCGCCGTCGTGCGTTCATGGCTCGAAGACCGGGGCGTCAAGGTTGAGGCTCACCTCGGAGCCATCGGAANTGTTGAGGCAGCCTCGATGAACGAGTGCCCTCCCCGTTGGGCCAATCAGACCTGCAAAGAACTGCGTTGCAGAGACGAAAAGGCGGCGGCAAGCATGGCGGAGCTCGTTGAAGCAACACGGCGCTCCCGAAATTCCATTGGCTCGAGGGTTGACCTCCAAATCGAAGGATTACCTCTTGGATTGGGAGAACCGTGGTTTGACGGCATCGAACCGGCCATGGCTCGAGCGATGATGTCCATTCCAGCAGCAAGAGGCGTTGAATTCGGCCACGGATTTGGCGTGCAACTGATGCACGGCAGCGACCACAACAGCCCCTGGGGTGGAACAGCCGACCAACCAGTGTTGATGGGTGAACAACCCGATGGAGCCCTCGCAGGCCTGTCAACTGGCGCCCCCGTTCATCTACGTGTGGCGTTCAAACCTCCCTCAAGCATTCCTCAGGTTCAGCACACGCTGAATCTCAAGACCAACCAGCAGGAGCCTTTGGTGGTCAAGGGCCGACATGACCCCGTGTTGGGACCAAGAGCCGTTGCCGTTGTGGAAGCGATGGCCTTGTTGGTCATTGGCGACCTGATGGTGCGTGGAGGTTTTGACGATGAATGACCTTCCCATCATTCACAAGTTTGGAGGCTCATGCCTGCGAGATGCTTCAGACATTGAACAAATCTCTGAAATTCTTTCAAACACAGAGGATTCTGTAGTCGTGGTCGTATCGGCCCTTTGGGGGACAACCGACCGGCTCATGCGGGCCGCAAAAGAACCTCGTTACGCTGGCCGGTTGGTGAACGATCTTGCCAGCCATCACCTTCGATTTTCACCAACCCTGATCGATTCCCCCCTGTATGATGTGTTCCAGCGAGTCTTGGAGGGAATTGAAGAATCACTCACGGCGCTCGCCATCGATCGTGACGACGAGAAAGCCTACAACCGCCTTCTTGCATCTGGCGAGCGGCTCTCTGCTTTGGTCATCGCCCATGGCCTCTCAATTCGAGGCCTGGACGCCCATCCTGTTGGGGCTGAAGACATCGGTTTGCACCTTGATGGACAAGGAACGGCTGGCCGTGTGGACCTTGGAAAATCCCGTGAAATGCTTGACCGATCCGCATTCTATGGCGTCCCGGTGGTCACCGGTTGGTTCGGAGAAGGAAGCGATGGAAACATTGCATTGCTCGGTCGTGGTGGAAGCGACCACACCGCTACAGCCCTAGCAGCGCTTTTGCAAGCTCAACGCGTGGTTCTCTGGAAGGATGTTCTCGGAATTTATCCAGTCAACCCACGCTGGGGGGTTCAATCCTCACCCATTCCTTACCTTGGCTACGGCGAAGCCATTGAATTTTCCAACGCAGATGCAACCATCCTTCACCCTGCCACCGTTGAACCCGTTTACGAAATGGGAATTCCGATTGAGATACGGCACCTTAGTCATTACAAAAACGGCGGCATGAAGACCGTGATTGGACCGGATATCGAGGCGACACCGAACATCAAGGGCATTGCCTGTATTCCCCGTGTGGCGTGCGTCAACGTCGAAGTGCGTTATTCTCAAGATGCTGCATTGGCCCTAAGTGACCTTTTACAAGCACTCAACGAAGAAGATATCCGGATTTGCTCGTTTGAAACGACCAACACCCAATGGCGGTTTGTCTTCCTGCAACACGAAGTCACTCGTGGTGTTCAACTCATCAAAGAGCGATGTTCTGTGGTGGACTACGAATACTATCCAGCCATGCTGTCGTTTATCGGATGCCGGGACCTTACGTACCTGCAAAACCAACTCAATGAACAGCAAAATTCAGAGGCGACGCCGCTCTATCAATCCGCCACCTCGATTCACATGTTGTCAAAGCGGGTTGACATCTCCCGCATGCTGGACGAAATGATGGCCCTGGTTGCGCAAGGCACCGATCACTCTGCTTGACGTTCTCGGAACCGCTGGAGATGCGTTGGCAAGTTCAATCCAAACAAAATGCCCACCGTGATGAACACAAAGAGCGTTCCAAGGGCAACACCGTACACGGACGTCAATTCAACCGATTCGCGCATGCGCTCCGCCGTATCTCCGGAAAACACACCGACAATCGCCGGTAAAATGGTGTTCGCAGAGAGAACGAACCAAGCCAGGAGCGTGGCCAACACTGGGTTGATGATCAATGAGCGGTGGTACTTGGAGACGATCTTCTTTGGATTCATCACGTATACTTCGTTGGTTCGAATGCTCGTGTCGAGCATGGAATAACGAATCACTCCGTTGCTCAATTCAAAGTACATGATGAGGAGCACGGCGTAAACAACCACCAGCACGGAAAGCATGGTGGGGCTGCCTTGAAGGTTAAACAAGTCGTTGGAAAGGGAGGTTTTCGATGATGCAAAGCGCAGAATAGCGAGGATAAACAACAGATTGCTGCCAAGAGATAGGCGAGCGTCGCGACGGAATGTTCCCATGAAACCAAGCACCGTTGCACCAGCGATGATGGTCAACTGCAGAATGTTTGCCAGACCCAGGCTGCCAGTAAGGATGTACCAGATGGTTCCTTGCGGAGGAGAAATGATGTAGGTCAAGAAAGCCAAAGCAACAAGAACGCCGTATACGCCGATCTGAAGGTTTTGTACCATCTTGTCAGGAGGAAGGAATTTCATCTTCGGAACAAGGGGGCCACCCAGGAGGCTTTCGATAAAGCTCGGGATTTCCACGGTAGGAATGGCGTCTTGAGGTATGGCACCACCGGATCCAACTTGACCAGCGAGCTTCTTTCTGGAGGGAGCAGAAGATCGGACCGTCTTGCCATCGTACAGGTGGGAAGTGTCTCCAGATGGTCGATTTAGTGTCATGGTTTCACCTCAGAATCCTCGGGCTCCTGCAAGAGCGGTTGAAAGCAACATGTCGGGCTCCCAGTCCATGATGTTCACACCAAGACCACGAAGTTCACCGATCAGGACGTCGCGTTCGGTCTTCATGACCTCGTAGCCGGTTCGGTCGATGCGCTTTGCATCAAATTCAAACTCAAGGGACGAAGGGGTGAGAACGGTGACGTCAAAGTTGCGAGCACGGAAGTCCCTCAAGGCATTCACGATGGTTGGGTCATCTTCCAAATTGGAGAGGAAGATGATTGGACTGCCTTTGTTGATGTGAGGCAGGATTCGGTTGACGACCACTTGAAGCGGGATGTTTCCACGGGCAACGGCGCCGGCCAACTTGGTAAGAATCACGTAGAGTTGCTTCTTGCCAGTGTCCCGGTCGACGCTGACAACCTCATCGCCGTACACGATCACGCCAACAGAGTCTCGACGGCCAAGGAAATACTTCGCCAAAGAGGCCGCTGCCCGCGTGGAATACACCAGTGCGTTGCGAGAAACTGGACCGGTTTCGGCCACGGCTCTTGAGTCAACGATGATGATGACGTCCGACACGGCGTCTCGTTCACGCTCGTTGACCATGAGTTTGCCAGAACGTGCGTAGGCAGACCAATTGATCGCTCGGAAGGAATCTCCTTCAAAGTACTCACGAAGCGAGTAAAACTCCGAACCCGGACCGGGTTGTCGGATGTTCACTGCACCGGTGAAAATCTTTGGAACTCGAGATTTCACGAAGGTCTCTTTCAAGTCTTCCATCTTCGGGAACACAAGGAAATCGTTGTAGACATGCAATTCCTTTTCCTTGTGGAACAACCCAAAGGCGTCTTGGATTCGAACCGTCACGGGCCCGAGGCTGTAGAAGCCTCGAAGCGGGCATTCAACGGTGTACTCAATGAAGGTCTCACGGCGAGGCCCGAGTTCCATCAGAATGTAGTTCGCACCTTCTTTGATGCGCATCACTTCGGGAACACGGTCACGCACTTCCAAAATCTTTGGAAGTGACGATGTGTTCTGCATTCGCAGCGTTACGTTCAATTCTCCATCTTCAAACATGCGAGCGCTGGACAACTTTCGCATGGCGACAACGTTGCCCAAGGCAACGCCTTCCTCTCCACTCCACTCTTCGGCACGACGACCGCTCGATGCAACATCCGCATGGTTCCCAAGGAGTGCAGCCCATGTAAGGAACACGAAGATAACCACAGCAATCGTGACGAGTTGGGTGTTTCGGAGCGTCAAGCCAAGCAGGTACATGGCAACAGCTAGGCTGCCAAGCATCGCTGACTTACGACTCCACATGTTTGATTCACCTCGTTGTGTAAAGTTTCAACTTCAAACCGTAGGCACGGGGACCTCGCGGAGGATAGCCTGGATGACTTCTCCGGATTCGAGGCCCTTGATTTGGTGCTCTGGCTTCAAGATGATACGGTGGGCGATGGCGAGTTCAGCAATGGCCTTCACGTCGTCAGGGGTGACGAAATCACGACCACGGAGTGCAGCGGCTGCACGGGAGGTCTTGAGCAAGGCTTGCGAACCACGAGGGGAAGCGCCGACGAGAACACGTGGGTCTTCACGGGTGCGGGACACGACCTCAACCATGTACATGCGGAGAGCAGGGTCGACGTAGACGTCTTCACAGGCTTGTTGCATGGCGATCACACGGGCAGGATCGGTGATGACGTCAACGTCAACAGCGTCTTTTCCACGTGCGATACGGCGGGCGAGGATTTCGTCCTCATCAGCACGGTCGGGGTAGCCGACGGACATCTTGAACATGAAACGGTCAAGTTGTGCTTCAGGGAGCGGGTAGGTACCTTCCTGTTCAACAGGGTTCTGAGTGGCCATAACGATGAACGGTGCAGGCAACTTGTGCGTCACCGTACCGATGGTCACTTGCTTCTCTTGCATGGCCTCAAGCAGAGCTGCTTGGGTCTTGGGAGGAGCACGGTTAATCTCGTCAGCGAGGAGGAGATTGCAGAACAACGGACCGGGCTTGAAGGTAAATTCGCCCTTCTTGGCGTCGTAGATGTTCGTACCAGTGATGTCAGCTGGAAGCAAGTCAGGCGTGAATTGAACACGCTTGAAGTCGCAGCCAAGGGCATCGGCAAAGGTGTTGGTCATCAACGTCTTTGCCAATCCAGGATAATCTTCGAACAGAAGATTCCCGTTTGACAGGATGTTGATCAACACGTTGTCGATAACGTGTGCCTTACCGATGATGACCTTTTGGACTTCGGCGGAGATTGCCTGGGCAATCGCGCCGACGGCCTTCAGGCGTTCTCGGACTTCGGGGGTACTCTGGTGCTTCGGCTGGGCCGGAGCGGCCGGTGCTGCAGGCGCAACGGGTGCGGCTGGTGCTGCGGGTGCCATTGGTACGGCAGGGGCAGCAGGAGCCACAGGTGCTGCGGGCGCTGCAGGAACAGGCGCGGGCGGGGCTGCTGGTGGGGCGGGTGGTTGCATGTCTTATCCTCCTTGTTTCAATTTCCCCAACGACGGATTTGCGGGATCAATTCCCTCAATTCTTCGTTGGAGTAGTCACGGTTCGAACTTACCAGTTCGACCAATCGGGGTTCGCGGATCATCTGCATGATTTCCGCAGGTGACTTGCGCGCAAACTCGTCACGCGTCAGGTCGTTGAAGTTGCGAACCTTGGAAAGGAAGGCCTCTCGGGTTCGCCGTTGGTATTGGGTTGGGTCCAACTTGGTTGGACGCTCCCTGAATCGGGTCAAGTCAAAGACGTGACGCCAGTTTTCTTTCTCTGGGACCACCATAATGGCGATCGCTAGAAGAGCAAAGAGGTTGAGGATGATGAGCCACTTGAGGACGCCGTCGCTGGTGAGCAGGACAATGGCCCCCATAGCTTCAGTGAACGGCATGGAGAGGGTGCTCGAGACGTGGCGGCTCTCGTCAAAGACGACGTTGAAGGAAGCGGTGTTTCGAGCGATGGTCGCTGAAAGTTCATCGTTGTCAAACTCCATCATATCGTTGATGAGGGCGCTGAAGAAGGCTTGATTTCCACGCCATGTCGTGTCGCCAAGACCCTTGTTCAATCCTTCCGAATCCGTGTCCCAGCACATGTGGCCAAACTGAACGTAAAGTTCCGAGTCGCACTGTTGCTTGCCCGTTTCTTCAGCGTAGTCTTGGTCCCAAAGGTGGTTCGCAAGCACGGAATGGTCAGAGACGAACACAATGCTCCCAGTGGCGCTGATTTCACCGATATCGCCGCCCAAATCAAGGGAGCGCTGGTCAAGTACGGTTTGGCCAGGGTAGTTGATGCGGATGATCAATCCGGTCTCACCCTCACCGAGGGTAGGGTTGGATTCGCCCTTGCCTGCATCAATTTCAGCAGAGGTTGAGGCAGCAGCGAGCACATGGACATCTCGACCTTCGTCGGCTTGCTCATCCAACACTTGAATCGCCGTTGGTCGGTGGAAGAGGACGGGCATGCGGCAGTTGGCGACATTTTCGAGAAGAACATCCTCTTCAGAACACGGCGTTGCCTTTTCATCGCCCATGGTGCTGATGTCTCGAGTCACGCTTGCTACGGACCAGAGTTTCTTGGTGTCCGGGGAAATTCGTTCGTCGTTCTCGTTGGTGACTTCGTAATACCGGCCGGTGTTGATGTCATCTCGCACCGGGTTGGCGAAGTACTTGACACCGAACTCCTCAGCGACGAGTTGGGCGTTGGTCGAATTGGAGGCGAGGATGACCTTGCCCGCCCGCTCGGTGACAAAATCATGGATGGCGGCGGCTTCTGCAGCATCAAAGGGTTTCTCTGGTGCTGCGATCACCAGCAAAGTGCGGTGTGGGTTTTGCCAATCATTGACCAGCATGGGCGTGGACATGGTGTTGGCCACAGAAAAGTCATCAAGGCTCTCACGCATGAGGGTGAGCTGGAGTTCTTCGTACTCATCGCCGTTTTCGTAAGGAGAGAAAACCGTGGTCTTCCCGGCCGATACAACGGCGATTACCAGCGTGGAAACGCCCACGGAAACCACAAGGCCAATCATGAGCCAGGCTTCGAGGCTCAGACTGCTCTTTTCCGCCTCAGCCATCCGTTCACCTCATTTGCTATGGTGAAAACCATAGATTTACATCCTTCGGAGACACATTCCCCACATAATAGTTGCTCAAGGATGGGCAAGGAAATCCGGTGCTTTCGTTTGTACAGTACGCCGGTTGCTTGGTGAAGGAATACCTTGAAATTTCCCAAAAATTACACTTCTAAGCCGAGAAACTGTCCTCACAAGGAACCCCTGCGCAACGCCATTGTAGCTGCGAGGAAGACCACCAGCACCTCGGTCATCGAAATCCATGGCAAAGAGGAGGATTCCGATACGATTGGGGCGTCATCATCCTCACCCTGGACCGGCGTGTTTGTTTCCTCATTGGATGGGGCGGAAACAGCCACGTTGAAGGCACTTGACCGTTGAGCGTTGTCGCCCTCCGATTGTACAGAAATTGTGACCTCACAGGTGCGCTCTTGGTGACTTGAACTGGCTTCAAGTCGGAGGGTGAAAACGGCCTTGTTGTCGCCTTTTTCATTCGTCACTTGGACCACGGTGTTCTCGAGTTGGTCCAGGCCTGAAACGCTAAGATGAGGACAACTGCGAATGGTTTCCTCACCCATGGTGATGGCGTCTTGCGTGTTGCCAAGGTTGCTCACTTCCAGCGTGAACTCAACCCAGGAACCAGCGAACAAATCCTCTGACGGTTGGATGGCTTCAGGCACCAACCGGTACATTCGAGGGACGGTTATGTCGGCTTCAAGTTCCTGATTTCGAAGGGTGGAATCTCCCACTTTCTCTTCGCCGACCACCTTGAACTCGATGCTTGATGAAGGGGAAAAGGCCCGAACGATGTCAGCTTCAGCTCCGGTGATGGATACAGTGAACGTGTCGTTGGTGTTCCCGGCCACTTCGATGCTTTCAGGACCGTCGAAAGAAAACGGACCGTCCTCGTCGTAATCATACGTCAAGTCGAGGTTCAATGCCGCAGGTCCTTCGTTGGAAACGAAAATGACGAGTTCCCCGGTCAGATCCCAGTCTTCCTCAAGGTCGACGGTGTATTTCGGATCGACATCGGTGACCCACCCCATCTCCCAGGATGGGCCTTGCATGTCCTGACCTTGAGCCACAGGGAACGAACACATGAGCACCATCACGGAAAGAAAGATCCCGATTTGCTTCATGTCCATACCTCATTCCAGAATGCCGAGCAGGGCTCGCTTGGTAAGTGTCTTCACCATCGATCGACGGTACCGAGGAGGAAGTGCTGTGTTGTTGACCGGCTTGACTGATTTTTGAACCATCTTGGCCAATCCAACAGGGTCAAGATCGCCTGCTGCAAGGTGTTTCTCAACTTGTTCCGTATGGATTCGGGGGATGGATTCGAGGGCCGTGCTCGCCACGAGGAGTGTCGAGGCGTCACCGGGTAGCCAAGAGGCGGCTATACCGGCTTCTGGGAAATCCCAAGAATCTCGGACTCGAAGTTTCTGATAACATCCCTTTCGTTTCATGGATTCCTTTGGGAGTTGAACCTTGAGCAAGAATTCCCCCGTTTGCAGCACGTTTTTCTTCATGCCATCAAGTTGGTAGAATTCGGTCAAAGGCATGGTTCGCTCGCCCTCGGGGCCGATGAGCACAACGCTGGCATTCAAAACCATGAAATTCGGTGCAAGGTCTCCTTGGTAGGTCGCCACGCAAAGGGTGTTTTGATTGGGGATAACCCGACAGTCTGCTCCGGTCCCACAATCGGCCTTGTGACACCAATCGATGGAACGTCGCCAATCTTCGCTTTGGTTGTACCAGAAACACCGGGTGTCAAGGCAGAGATTACCCCCCACAGTTGCGCTTTTGCGAATCAAAGAGGAGGCTACTTTGGATGCTGCTTCCGCCAGCAAAGAATGGACACCGTTCTCCTCGGTGAGGGAAGAAAGGGGCACCATGCACCCGATTTCTGTTGCTGAAAGAGCGTGGGCTTCATCGATGCCAGCCAGTGAAATAACGTGGGGTTTGGGATTGATGCGCCATTTGTAATTTGGAAGGACATCGGTCCCACCAGCGACCCAGTCAAAGGCTTCGCCTTGCTCCATCAGGGAGCCAGCGAGTTCAACCGCTTCCTTGACGCTGGCCGGGTGATGAAGTTCGAATGGAGGCATCAACATCAAGCATCATCCTCCATATGGCGCTGTTCTTTCTTGAGCCACGCTCGACCAGCAAAGCCGAGTTCTGCCAACTGCTCAGGGAGTGGCTCATCAGCCTCTCGCCAACCTTCAACCTGTTCAGAGAGCGGGCGGTCCGGGTCAAAGCCAAACAAGACACCGTTCACATAGGCAGAGGTGTCTTCACTTCGTTGACGCAACCGATCGCGTTCACGGTGTTCATCGCCACGTGCCACCAAGATCTCTTGCAGAGGGCCATGGCTCAACCGAGGCGACTCAATGTCTTCGGGCTCTTCTAGACCGTTTTTCTTCAAGTGCTTTTGAATGCCTGAATAAACAACATCAGGCGTCAACGGAAGGTCCCTCAAGCGGACACCAATGGCATCGTAGACGGCATTGACCACGGCTGGAAGAATGGGCAGCAACGGTCCTTCACCTGCTTCTTTTGCTCCGAATGGCCCTTCTGGGTCGCTGGATTCCACAATGATGGCTTCAACGTGCGGCATCTCGTGAACGGAGGGTATCTTGTAATCGAGAAGATTGGCGTTTTGAAGGTGGCCAGTTCGCCCATAGACCATTTTCTCAGTCAGGACTTGGCCAAGTCCCATGTGGCAAGAACCGATGATTTGACCTTTCACGGCCAAAGGATTCAGAGCTTTTCCACAATCGTGGGCTGCCCATACATTGGTGCATGAAATCAAGCCAGTTTCGATATCAACGTCCACTTCGGCGACATAAGCGGAGAAAGAGTAAGCAGGTGCCAACCCCGCAGCGGCCCCTTTGTGGACTCCACCCATCGGCGGAGAACGGTAAGCGCCTCGTGCGATAAGCGCACCCGTGTCGGCCTGGGCCTTGTGGAGAGCTTGGAGGTACGAGACCCCCACGGCAGGGTCGTGTTTGTAGTAGATTCGTCGGTCGTTGAGGACCAAGACGTTCGGGTGGTAACCAAGCATCTCCCAAGCCGCTTTCAACAACTGATCACGAATACCGATAGCGGCGCGAATGGCGGCGTTTGCATTCATGAAGGTCACACGGCTCGAATAGGAACCGAGGTCCACCGGACTTGTGTCGCTCTCATGACTACGAACGTGGATCATTTCAATGGGTAGAGCAAGGACTTCGGCCACCACTTGTGCCACGGCCGTAGTGGACCCTTGCCCGATGTCGGCTGCCCCGGTGTGCACGGTAACACCTCCGTCCATGTCAACCTGAATGTGGACGGTTGCGTGTGGGAAATTCTTCGGGTCCCAGTGAATGGGAAGTCCTGAACCTGAGATGAAGAAACCGCAGCCGATGCCGATGCCCTTGCCCAAGGGGAGTTGGCGGAACTTGCTGTCCCAGGACGAACCTTCACGCACACGCTCAAGCGCTTCTCGCATGCCATTGGAGGTGATGCGGAAACCACTGATGGTTCGGCTGTGAGGAGGCAAGAGGTTGGCAAGACGAAGGTCGATGGGATCAACGTTCATTTGTTCGGCCATTTCATCGAGACCGACCTCAACCGCACAACGCGTGTTGACGGCCCCGTGGCCACGCATCGCACCCGAGGCCGGTTTATTGGTCCAAACGCGAGCGCCGGTGTAGTGGAAGGAGCCCAGTTCGTAGGGGGCGGTGGCAAGAACACCGTTGTAGTATGAAGTGACGTGCCCAAACGAGGCAAAACCGCCTCCGTCGATGAGCGCGTCGATGTCAAAGCCAGAAATTCGGCCTTCCGTATCGGCGGTCATCTTGACATCGATGTGGCTCGGATGTCGCCCTCGGTTGATCCAGTACACCTCTTCTCGGTCAAACGTGATACGAACGGGTGCGCCTGATTTCCGTGCGAGGATAGCAGCGCACATTTCGTGCGGGAACGGGTCAGACTTTCCACCAAATCCTCCGCCTACAAAGGTTCGAACGACGTTGATTTGGTGCATCGGAACATCAAGCACTGTCGACAGTGCCCGATGCGTGTAGTGGGGGACTTGTTGGGGCGTGTAAAGTTGCAATCGTCCATTTGGGTCCCAATGAGCCACCACAGCATGCGGTTCAGTGAAGCCGTGGTGCACGCCCAGCATGGTCCAGGAACCGTGTGAAGCAGCGTGAGGGGTTTTCACCAAAGACCGGTCTCCGAATTCTTGGAAAACACGCTTTTGCACATTGGTCCGCGCAAGGTGGTATTTGCCTCTCCAGTGGATTGGTTCATCATGGTCTTCGAGTCCCTTTTTTGGGTCAAAAACAGGTTCAAGCTCTTCCCACTCAATATCAAACAACGACAATGCTTCAATGGCCGTTGATTCGTCAACGGCCGCCACACAAGCCACCAAATCGCCGACGTGCCGGACCTTGTCAACCGCCATGGCATGCTCATCCTTGGTGACCGGCAAAACGCCAAATCGATTGGGCGCATCTTGCCCGGTAGAAACAGCGACGACACCCGGTAGAGCCTCGACCCGGGAGGTGTCAATCGATTTGATTCGAGCGTAATGGTGTGGCGAACGTAGGATTTTCCCAATGAGTTCTCCTGGCAATCGAACATCGTCGCCGTACCACGCCTGACCGGTTACCTTGGCGTTGGAGTCCACCAGTGGGATGGCTTTTCCAACGATGGTTCCGGTGCGGTCCCGGTCGTGAATGTGGTCGCCTGCTGGCTTGGGCTCCCTTCCACCGACCGTTTCTGGAATGTAATCAAGATCTCGGGGCCTCATTTTTGGCTCGCTACCACCCGAACCGGGCGGAGGAAAAACCTGTTTCCCAGCGACGCGCTTTCCGTCCTTCCGAACCTCTGAAGGCGAGGCACCTGGTTGTTGACGATAACTTCCCATGGAGATCACTTCGCGTGGCCTGGCGGCATGGTCGGCTCCCCAGGGCCCGAGGGGTGGGGGTCGGGATGAGGTTCACTCGCTGGTGCGAGGGTTTCTGATTCGCCGCGATGAATGGCAGCGGCGGCCTCGATTGAATCGATGATTTGCTGGTAGCCTGTACAGCGGCAAAGATTACCTTCAATGGCGCAAGCAATTTCTTGGCGGGTTGGATTTTCGTTTTCGTTGAGCAAAGCCTGGGAGGCAACGAGGAAACCTGGCGTACAAAAGCCGCATTGAGAGCCACCGTGGGTGGCAAAACAGGTCTGAATAGGAGCGAGGTGAGCCCCGTCGGAGAGGCCCTCTACCGTGATGATGTCAGCGCCTTGCACCTGGCCTGCTAAGGTCAGGCAGGAAAGTTTTGGCACACCGTCAATCATGACCGTGCAGCAACCGCAAGTGCCCAAATCACACCCGCGTTTGACGCCAAGCGTGCCAACCTTGTCTCGAAGAACATCGAGCAACACGGCATTGCTTGGTGCAAGGACTTCAAACGGACGACCGTTCACGGTCGCAGCCCATCGCTTTCCTGCTGGAGCGGGAATCATGGATACATGCTCTTCGCCAACCATCGCCCTCACCCATCCATCCGTAGGCGATGGACTCTTTGATGATTGGGGCTCGGTGGCCTCTTATTCTGTTCAAAAACAGAACGAAAGAACGTCGATTCACAATTGACAACGCTTCAGCGGATACACCACACGATGATGCGAATGGAGCAGTTCTTGTGCATCCTTGAAGAGGAGGGTCAATCAAGAAGCGCTGCTTCGTCAACCACGGCTTCAATGTCTGAATCGCTCTTGGTCCAATCGATGGATTCCACAATGACAGAATCGTCGGCCTTGTTGAGGACGATCATGCCCATGATGACAAGGAGTAAGAGGAACAAGACCACGGTTGGTGCGACCCAAGCAGGTAGGTCTCCAAATAAACCGTCTTGGTCGGGTTCACTGAAGGATTTGGCGTTGGCTGTATCCATCAGCATCACGTTCACGGAAACGAGGGATGTGGCTGAGTGGCCGCCGCTTTCGTTGGCCACCAAACCTCGTAGAGAGAGCGTGTGGTTTCCTTCAACCTCAATGCCGGGAAGGTGTTCGAGTTGGTTAACGATGGTGGAGATGTCAAGTTCTGTTTGTTCATCGCCCTCAGTAAAGGAGTGGAGGTTGGCCCAATCGTCGCGAAGGTGGTTGCTGCGCCACTGAACGGTGTCAAGGGACCCGCCGAGGTCAACTTGAATAGCATCTCCGGGCATCAAGTGGATGCGGTCGTCAAGGCCCACTTCGGTGGTGATGGAAATGGTGATTGAAGTGTCGAGCTCATAATCGCGCTGCGCCGCTTCCATGACCGCAGCCAGCGCCTCCACATGACCGTGGCCGTAGACGTTGTTTTGCCGGTTCTTTGGAATCAAATCTTCAGCGCACGGTTGATTGGCGCCCATGTAATGGCACTCACGGTACGTGGCCGTTTCTTGGAGGATGTTGCGCACATCAAAGGGTGAGAGGTCGGGGTTTGCTTGCAGCATCAACGCCACGGTACCTGCAACACCGGGTGTTGCCATGCTGGTACCGCTGAACGCCACATAGCCGTCTCCGGAGTTGTGTTGAGTTGACATGACATCCGAACCAACGAAGGCGATGTTGGGTTTCACTCGCCCTTCCTCGGTTGGCCCCTCGCTGCTGTATTCTGCGATGGCCGTGTTCTTGTTGAGCGCACCGACCGTGATCACATCTTCAGCACCTCCAGGCGTTCCAATGGTACCCGGAGCTGCTGAATTGCCTGCGGCAATGAGCATGCTGATGCCCGCTCGAACCATTTCGTTGGCGTAGCGGTTGACGCTGTCTTCCTCGGCAGAGGTCCACTCGATTGGGCCAGGGCCACCGAGGCTCATTGAGGCGGCTCGAATGTTGAATTTGTATCGATTTTCAACGGTCCACTGCATACCTGCCATGACCACGGAGAAGCTGCCTGAGCCCCCTGAGTCAAGGACTTTGACACCGACGAGGTTGGCCTGTGGAGCCATGCCAGCGTGTTCGTAAGTGGGTGCTCCGGTTCCTGCAACGGTCCCTGCACAATGCGTGCCGTGGCCTTGGTCGTCGTAGGCTTGGATTTCTGTGCCGTTGGTTTTGTCCGGGTTGTTCACGGGGTCGTAAAACCCGATCACCTTCGGGTCATATGTACTGTTATCATCGTCATGGTCGTCGAGACCGACGTGCATGCTGTCAATGCCGGTGTCGATGACCGCAACGGTGACACCTGACCCGTCGTAGCCGGTCTGTTGTTGGGCGAGGTCAACTTCGTGAACGACGGCTGCATCGCCGTTTTGGACTTGGAGAATGCCGTCAAGTTCCAGCATTACCACGCCCGGAAGGGTGGTCGTTTCAAGAATCATGTCGTGAGCGATCCGACCGGCAACAGCGTGGATGAGCGGAAGGTTCCATTCGTGCTCGTAGCCAACCTCACGCTCGAGCATGGCCACGTCTTCTGCCGTGGGCTCGTGGTCAAAATCAACGATGAGAGGCAACGTGTTGGCTTCGTCGAGGAAGAGGTCGTGGTCGTGGTACTTCTCGACCATGTCGGCGATTTTGTTATGGTTACGGTCCATGTTGGTCGTGTGCCACCATTCGACGTCCTCAACAACAGAGGGCTGATCGGTTGGCGATTGCACAGGGACAGCCATGGCCAAGGCAGGTGTGAGCATCAAAAAAAAGCAAAAAAGACTGAGAAGAGGGCGGCGCATGAGAATCGCTCCATTGACTCCCAACGGTCGGGGGGATTTCAACTCATTGGAGCCTTGATGGAGCCTTCGTCCCTGCATGTTCATTCTGAAATCCGAATTTTTACGTCCACTGTCGGGTCAAATTTTAAGTCAATGTTAGGGCCCACGAATTTGATTGCTATGGCAGCACCAAGGAGAAAATCTGCGCCTGTACGTCCACAAAACAAACCCGCAACAAACGCTTCGCCGCTTACCGGCGGCGTGATGGCAGGTGCTGCCTCGGAAGCCAGCACCGTGACCATGGTCCGACCCAATCAGAGGAGGAATTCGGACGACTTATTCTTGATGAAACTCTCTCAAATCGTCATGATGGGGATTGGTTTTGTCTCCATATGGGGCGGTGTGTTCAGCGTTGCCTTCGACGAAGATGCTACCAATCAAAACTTCCTCGTGCTCTTCGTAGGTGGATTGGCCTCGTTTGCGGTTTCCATTGGCCTGATTGAACTTCAGAGCAAAAAGAACGGATATCGCTTGCAAGACATTCAAAATTATTTCCTCGGCATCGCCTTTTTCTTCTCCACTGTTGGCGTGCTCTGGGGAACTCGGTTCATGATGGGATACATGACGGGAACGATGGAACTCGATTGGTTTGGAACCCCCGCCGACTACACAGAAGTGGATTGGTCGCCAAACGCCAACGGAATTTACGCTCAAGTCGTCACCTGCCTCACGTTGACCTATGGCCATTATCGACTCCTCAACCGCTATAGCGGTGATACCAGCTTCGGATGGGGCGTAGCCACCTATGCACCCATGGCAGTCCTCATCGCTGGTGTTGGACCCTGGATTCGATGGTCTGAAAGCATCGTCAGTTGGGAATTAGGCATGGCCATTGTGTTGATCAGTTTCGTCTCCATGGAAATGGCACTTCGCTCAAATCGAGCCTTGAATTTCGTGGTCGTCGCTGTGGCGGCCGGCATCGTTCCCATCATTTACGAGGCGCTCAACGAAAATGCACCGGTTGACGGTGCTGGAGGAGCCCTTTCACTGATGGTGTTCATCATTGGAATGACTGGCTATTATGCCGCCCGACCTGACCTTCGAAAAGAGGTGATGGAGCGAGCCTCTGTGGTTCTTATCGGCCTGGTCGTGGTCGCCATTGGCTTGGCCCGAACAGCCCCTGAATTCAACCTCATCATCGGCCCGTTTAGAGCCATGGATCATCCTGAACTCGCCGCCTACATCAACATCCCTGTGGCCTTGTGGGTGGCTGTTCTGCTCTCCTACTTCCCGGCCGTTCTTCAACAACGTGTGCCTTGGATGCCCATCGGATTAGCGGTGGCTTTGGTTGCCCTCCCGCAGGAATCCTCCACCTTGCCTTGGCTCCTCAGCATGATCGTCATTCCCTACATGGTGTTCATCTCGAAAGTCGCTCGTGCTTGGGTCATCAACGTCACGCTGCTCGCCTTTAGTGCCTCTTACCTCCTCAGCGATTGGATTGGCATTGAAGAGGGTCTCACGGCCCAAGCCACCTATGGCGGGACATGGCTTCATGTCGTCATCCCCATCTTCCTCGTGGCGGTGTCCGAACTCGGACGTCGTCAGCAAAAGCTCGAGACGAGCACCAGCCTGGCCATGCTCGGAGCGGTCATTCTTTCACGTGCCGTCCTTGACCCAGAGTGGTTCCTACCGTGGTTGCTCATCGCCTACATGTGCATCATGAACTACAGCATGATGGTGCAGAGCAAGTCTCCGTCGTTCAAAGAGCGCAAGGATTTGACCCTTGCCTTGATCTTCACCTCGATAACCATCCTCCTCCTGGCTATTTTGGACAATCTTAAGCTTCCTCCAAACGGCGCCTTTGACAGCGTTGTTGACATGGGCCTTCGACCACAATTTTTGGTGTTGAGCATCGCCATGTATGCCCTCGCCGCCCGTGGAGCAAAACTTGAGTTGGACGCCGGTTCGCTTTATGCTTGGCTCAGCCAAGGCAGCGAAGGCGAGATGATTTTCAATCAAGAAACCAATACTTGGGAGGTCACTCAAGAAACAAAACCGCAAATGGATCAACGAATCCTTGATGCAGTCCTCACGCCGCTCGCACGAATTAGCCTCCTCACCTCTCTGGTCTTGTTCACCTTCACCGTCAGCAACGTGAACACGTCAACCTGGGACAGTTCACCCGCTCTTGTGCTGCTTATGCTGCTCCCAGTGGGCATGCTGATTCGTGAAGTCGTTACGATGGATACCATCAGTTCAGCAACGCGAGCAACCGCTGTTACCTTGCTTGTCTTTATCGCAGCCCCACTTTCCTTGGCGCTTGGACCCAACGTATGGGGAAGTGGAGACGGCATCAACCAAGCCACCCTCCTTTTGGATGCCATCTTGGTCAGTGCTCCACTCATCGTCAACGCTGTCATCAGCAAGCGAGGTTTGGATGTTGGAGGATTGAATCGAACGAGCGACGGCGTCACGTACGTCATGCTCATTTTCCTCGCCATGCTTGACACCTCGGGCGGTTTGTTGCTCATCCCATTGTTTGGGCTGGTAACCTGGAGAACACTGCAATATCGATACTATTGGCTTCTCGCTGGCATGCCGTTTGTGTTTATTTTCCTCGGAGAGGGTTGGTTCACGCACGGCGTTGTTGGAACGGTTCTGTCCGGACTCCCCGACAGCATTTCGTCGTACCTCATGGACCAACATAGTGGACCATTCCCCGCCTTCATTGGACTGATTGTCTCCGTGCAGATGATGCTCGGCTTGTCCGGCACACTCACCAACCACGACGATGATGCTGAAACCACATTGGTGCTCTTCGGCATGGGACTTTGGCTCATCTTTGGATTGTTTTCATCGATTCCAGACGGGTACTGGGCCCCAGCGGTTGGGTGCATGGCCCTCATACCCTACTTCTGGTACACCAACAACAGCAAAGTGCTCCCCTACATGCTTGGAGCGCTTTTCGTTTCACTGTACATTGGATTCACCCTGAGCGATACCTTCCAACCCCTCAGCGAAGCAGACGAATGGGGATGGAGCGGTCTCATCACCGGACTGGCGGGAGCAACGATGGCGATCATGCATGCCCAAGGCGTCTTTTTCCGCACACCGCCCACCACGGATGAGGAAATCGCTTCGGCCGACACCACGGCTGCTCTGGCAACCCAAATCGGGGCGCTGGGCTTTGTGGCAGGTTATTCCGTGTTCTTCGGAATTGGTCCGGTCATCGGATTGGTGCTCTTGACTCGTTCCGCCATACAAGATGGACGTCCAAACAGCATGATTGCGATGCCCATTCTCCTCACGTTCAGCATTGTCAATTTGATGGCACAAGCAGAGGTAGGCTCCGATGAACAACGGGAGAGCATCACTGGATTAACGCTGGCTGTACAGGGCATCATCTTGACGCTCCTTTCAGCCAAGGACGACGTGGTGTACGATTACGAGACCATCAAATGGGAATCCGATGAGGCCTTCTTCGCCTTCATGGACCGATTGGGCATCAGCGGCGTCCTCTATTCCATCATCGGCCTGTTCATCGCCTTTGACAGCCTGAACCTCGACTCGATGGCCTATCTGTTGACCACGGTCTACCTCGTCGTAGTTGGCATCCAAGGATTCAGTGATGAGGCCGACGCACGATGGCGTCGAGGTGTTGGTGGATACGGTTCAATCTTGACCGCCTTCCTCTTTGCTAATTCACTTCAAAGTGAAATATTCAGCGCTATTGCCACCGTGCTCAGCGGCATGGTAGCCCTTGGATTTGGATTCCTCTTCATGCAGCGAATGAACGAAGATGATGGCATTTACGAAGAGGCCCCAGCAACGGGCGCTCCACCTGCTGAATCAGGAGGCGCTCAAGTGCAGCTACCCGTCGAAGAAACGCAAGAGGAAGACCAACCGACGCAAGAAGAACCAACCATTGAACTCGATGAGGAATTGGAAAAGGAACTGTTGGAGCTTGATGAAGAGGAAGATGAAGTGGATCTTGATGAGGAATTGGAAAAGGAATTGTTGGAACTCGACGAGGAAGAGGTCGTGGAAGGGGAACTCGTCGTCGAAGTTGAGGATGAAGAGGTTTCAGAAGACCCCGCCGTGGTTCTACCGGCAGGGCACAATGGCCTTTTGGACACCGGAGAAGGATTCTCGTTGCGGCTTCCCAAAGATGCAGTTGACAACATCATGGCCTCGTTGGATGCGACCCCACACGATGGTTATGTTCCAGTCGTGGCTTTTGGCCCCTCTGGTCAGATCATGCTCACCTTTGAGTCGGCTGACAAGAGTGCGTGATGCTGTCCGAGGATGAACGAAGAATCAAGACCCCCCAACCACCCAGGGGAACCATGGACCAGCGCCACCATCGCATGGTATGGATCGATCTTGAAATGACGGGGCTTGACCTCACCCGAGAATCCATCATTGAAATCGCCACAGTGATCACGGATGGGCAATTGAACGTGCTCGCCACGGGTCCAAACTTGGCGATTACCGTACCAGAACCACTGATTGAAGGCATGGACGAATGGAACACGCGCCACCACCACAGAAGCGGATTGGTCGACCGGATTCGCAACGAAGGTGTAAGCGTCAAGGAAGCGGAACAAGCTACGCTTTCCTTTTTGCGAGAATGGGTGGATGAAAACACGGCCCCGCTGTGTGGAAACAGTGTGTGGAATGACCGGCAGTTCATGGCCAAAGAAATGCCAGAACTTCTCGACTTCCTCCACTACCGCATGGTGGATGTTTCGACGGTGAAGGAACTGAGCCGTCGATGGTACAGCGACGTCCCACGCTATCCCAAGAAAGGCGCTCACCTCGCCCTTGACGACATTCTCGAGTCCATTGAGGAACTCAAGTACTTCAGAGAGCACGTGTTTGTCGATCAGCCTTGACGCCAGGTTGTACCGTTGGGGTCAACCCTCTTGTGCATGGCCATGATCTGTGCCACCACGGCAACAGCAATTTCTTCTGGAGATTGCGCTCCGATGTTGAGGCCAATTGGGCAGATGACTTGATCAAGAAGGGTTTGAGGAAGGCCTGTTTCGAGGCAAGTTTGTTCAAAGGCCTGCCATTTGGAACGGCTGCCGATCACGCCGATGCGTGGGTGCTCTCGCCCATCCAGGCTCACCCCGGGTACGTTGAGCAAAGTCAGCAATCCGAGCAGTCGGTCCTGGTCTTCAGCCCAATCATGCCCGAGAAGCAACACATCCGAAAATCGGCCCAAAGTGGATGCAGATTCATTCTTGAGCAAATCGGAAACAGCGGCGGATGAGCGCTCAAGAGCACTTGGATATTTTTCTATAGAAACATAGTCTTCCCGTGTGTCGTGAACCGAATAGGACCATCCAAGGCTGTCAAGCGTCGTGGCCAAGGCTTCACCGCAGTGGCCTCCACCCATGATGTGAACGTGGGGCATGGGAATCATCACCTCAATAGCGATCGACACCCGACCGCCGCACAAGGAATCAAGCGGCGTCACCTCATAGCCCTTCGCCCCTTTGTTCAAGCCGTAGGTGAGCACCTCAGCGAACGGTTGGTGCTGTTCAGTCAGTAAATTTCGGCATCGCTGCAAGACCCGATGCTCGAGTCCAGCCCCGCCAACCGTACCCACCCAAGACTGCTGCGAGGAGGACATAGCCAAGCGGGCGCCTGTCTTTCCAGGAACGCTACCCGAAGTGTTGAGAACAGTTGCGAGGACAACCGTTCGTTGTTGTCCCAACTCGCTCAGCACCCACTGAAGGACATGAGCGGTCATGGTGATGCCTCAGCAGACGGCCCTCATATCCCTTCGCCTTGGGGAAAACAAGCTAAAAGGGCCGGGTTGTTTGATTCCAAAAGCGCCACATCATCTTCGGTATCGATGTTGAGATGGAGCCATGGGGCTTTGACCGCAACCGGGTTAAACGTCACCAAATCCCGTAATGGGCGATGAGATTCAGCCTTTCTAACGACCTTGATGGCCGAAGAAGTGAGGACCACTGGATGGCCCTTACGACCATCGAAGGAGGGGGCAGAATCTCCTTTTTGTTCAAGCAAGGTCTGGAGAACTTCGTTGTTCCAACCAGGCCGGTCAACCGGCGCCATCACCAACCGCTCTGGTCTGGCCTCCATCATCGTCTCCAAGGCATCAATGCCCAATTGGAGCGAACCGGTTCTCCCGGCATCGGGATTGGGATTGACCACAAGATGAGCCTCAGGAAGAAGGCGTGCAACGTCGGACTTGATCTCGCCATTCACCACCACCACAGGTCTGCACCCTTCGGAGACGAGCCGTTCGTAAACCCATCGAACGAGTTCTTTTCCATTGACTTTAACCAGTGCTTTTGGCCGCCCCAGACGACGGCTGTGGCCAGCCGCAAGCACCACAGCAGGAGTGAAAATGCTGCCCATGACCCTCACATGCAGGCCCAACGCTTGGGTTTATCCCAATTGGACCTTGATATAGGCTCAATGACCAGAGCGGTCATGATTGCATGGAAACCGCCAGGACATTGGCTCAAGGCCAACCGAGATGCCTATGCACGGTCAATGGAATTCTTGCAAAACATCGTCAACGGCTCCTCCCGCATGGAACTGCAAGTGAACCAACAATCCCTGCCTCGCGTCCTCATCCAAGGTGCCTCACGGCGCTGGTATTGCGTGGATACGCGAGTGCATTACGGAGAGGAATACATCGACATTGATGGAGAATATCGAGAGGTAAAGGAAGTCAATTGGAAGATGGACATCGATGGAGCAGCTTGGAAGAGCGACCTCTTGGAGCGAACACCGTTTGCGGTATCCTTGTGCATGCATCCCCGTCGGACTTCCTTGCATTTGCCCATCGGGGACCAAATTGCAGCCTTGGCTTTGGCGTTGCAAAACGATAAGACAACGGGCATGCGAATTCCTTTGCTGGCTCAATTCATTGTCTCACCGAGGAAAGCCCTCCAGGGCGTCTACCAATTCAGCGAAGAAGGAGTCATCATGGAGGAAGAAGTCTACGTGGAGGACGAGTATGAGGATGACGACATAGACGCGTATATGGATGACGAAATGTGGGCGTTGATTCAACTCTTTGAAGCGGAAGAACTTGAGCACCAAGCCGCCTGCATTGAAAACCAGCAGTACGATGCTTGGGTTGACCGTCAAGAAAACGAGACGGGTCCGGACCGTTCAAAAAATTGGCATCACGACGAAGACAAAATTTGGCAACTTGAAGACAACCTTCGGAAGGGTTGGCGTTGATCAAAGGTCCTTGGTGATTTCACGGCCGATGATCATCCGTTGGATTTGAGAGGAGCCTTCGTAAATTTGCATGACCTTGGCACCACGCATCAAACGGGCGACGGGATATTCCTCGGAGTAGCCATAACCGCCGTAAACCTGAACAGCATCTGTGGTGACTTGCATGGCCATGTCAGCGGAAAAGCGCTTGGCATGCGCTGCTGATTCAGTGTTGCGTACACCGGCATCAAATTCCGCAGCGGATTTCCACGTCAACATACGGGCGGCCTCAAGATTCGTCTTCATGTCGGCCAACATGAATTGGATGGCCTGATGCTGATGAAGCGGCTTGCCAAAGGTTTGGCGTTCACTGGAATACTGCAAGGCATGCTCGTAGGCGGCTCGGGCCAGCCCGGTGGCATGGGCGGCAATGTTTGGTCGGCTCATGTCAAACGCCTTCATGGCGTTCATCCATCCACCGGATTCTGAGCCCCCGATGAGGTGGTCTGCAGGAACGCGAACATCGTCAAAGGAGATGGACCGTGTGTCGGAACAACGCTGACCCATGTTGATCTCTTTCTTTCCCAAGGAGAAGCCCTTCGCATCCTTTTCGACGATAAAACCAGACATGCCACGGTAGCCAGCATCTGGGTCGGTTTTCGCTAGGACAAAGAAAAAGTCTGCATGACCTGCCCCGGTGATCCACATTTTGGAGCCGTTGATGACGTATTCATCGCCGTCTCGAATGGCCGTGGTCGTGCAAGCGGCGACATCGGAACCCGCGCCCGGCTCGGTGACGGCGTAGGAAGCCAGGGCTCCCTCTTCAGCAATTTTCCTCAGCCAGTGCTCTTTCTGTTCGTCGGTGGCTCCGGTGATGATGGGGGCACTGGCCAAGGCTGTTGCATAGGCCGCCGTAGCAAATCCAGGGTCCCCCCAAGCCAATTCTTCGTTCACAAGAACCTCTTCAAAGGAACCTAATCCGGCTCCACCGTAGGTTTCTGGAATGTGAAGGTTGAGCAAGCCCATCTCATGAGCGGCTTGGATGGTCTCCTTTGGGTAATGCGCCGTTTCGTCCCAGTGTTCTGCATTGGGTCGAATTTCATCTTGGGCGAACTCGTGAGCAAGTTCCTTCAACATGGCTTGCATCTCATCGAGTTGGAAGTCCACCATGATACCTCCAAGCATCGCTCCCTTAAGAGCGATTAGATTGAGCCCGGTGGGACTGGCCCTCAAAGGGCGATGATTCCCGTACGCTCAGCCGCCAGTGCTGCGAGGAAAATCATGTAAATCAGGATAAGCACGACCCCCTCCCAACGTTTGAATTCGTACTGCGACCGCATCATGATCAAGGCAACTCCAGTACCCACAAAGGTGGCTGGGATGATGATGTAAGCTGTTAGCGAAAAACTCGCATCGGTGAGGGCCAAGGGATGGACCATGGCAGCGATTCCAATGGAGAGGAGCGGGTCGGTGATGTTTGAACCGATGAGGGTGCCAATGGCAACCCCTTGGCTTCGTTTGGCCGCCAAGAAGGCGATGGTAAGTTCAGGAAGTGACGTTCCCAAACCAGAGACGGTGGTTCCAATCACAGCGTGAGGGACGTTGAAGGCGTAAGCCATCTCACTGGCGACGTTGACCAGATGGTGGGCGGCGAACAGGGCGAGAAGCAAGCCTGAAGTGACCATGAAACCGTAGGATGCCGTGGTCCGGTTCAACTTCCGTTCCACCTTTTCTCCGCCACTCAATTCTTCTTCCAAAATTTCGTCCCTGTGGGACAATAACCAGTAAATGTACACCACATAAAGCGAGGCCAAGACACCACCCTCAAAGCGGCTGAGACCATCACCGGTGAACAAGAAAAAGGTCAACAGGCCGATGGATGAGAACATGATCAACCCGTCTCGCTTGAGCCAAGAGGGACGTACTTTTACACCTCGGAAGGCCACCACGACACCGAGAATCAAGGTGATTTGAACCAAAATGGAACCGTAGATACCTCCGATGGCCAAGTCTCCGATCTCTTGCGTAGTCGGTGTGATATCTGCAGCTGCCGTCGAGGTGACGAGAATTTCGGGAAGCGAGGTCCCAATCGAGACAATGGTTAGGCCAATAACCACTTCTGGCAAGCCCGCCCGATAAGCCAAGCCTTTGGCGCCTTCGATGAAGACATCAGCGGATTTGATGAGGAGCGCAAGGGCCAAGGCGAGGAGGGCAACGGAGACCCAGTTGTTGTTGAGGGTTGAGTCCTCAAGGAGCGTATGAAGAGCAAGAATGCCCAAAAAGAGGGCCCCGTTGAGCACAAGGGTATTGCTCATCAAAAGTTGCGGAATGCCACGTTCAGCACTAGCCGCCTCCTCACCCATGACTCAAGGACAAGCATCCACTTCTTGACGGTTGCCTCGGGTATGAACGGTTCATGGCCTTCACGAAGGCTTTGAACCCGTTTGCGCTGGCCAGCATGTGCGGAAGCAAGCAGCCGGGGAATTTTTCGGCACGGCGCTCATGGTCAGCGTGGGTTGCGGTAGCGTTGCGATGGGGGCAAGCCACGCCATGGTTTCACTGGCTTTTGGCGCGGTTGTCATGCTCGCCATCCTTGTCTTTGGGCCTTGGAGTGGGGCTCACATCAACCCGGCCGTGAGCCTCGCGTTTTGGCGTGACGGCCAACTCGATTCACGCCTTCTTCCCGTGTACCTCGGCGCTCAATTCCTCGGCGGTCTGTTCGGTGCTTGGATGGTATCAGGAGCCGCTCCAACCGGACTTGCACCGTCGGTTTCCCTTGCTGGGGGCTTCTCAATCGAAGTAGCCATCACCGCCGCCCTCATGGCCAGCATCTTGTATATCGTGCAACGTTCATCCTCCCGATTGACCATTGCTGCCTGGGTCGGGGCGACGGTCGGGATACTGGCTTTTCTCGCCGGACCTCTCACGGGTGCGAGCATGAACCCTGCACGGACCTTTGGTCCCAATGCCCTCAATCAATTGTGGGCTAGCCTTCCATTTTACTTCGTATCGACAACGCTCGGAGCTTGGTTTGCGGTTGACCTCAAGCGGTGGTTATTCTCCACCGATTCAAGCCTTCATGGATAAGCGAAGCATGTCCAACACGTGTTCCAGCGAAGGGATGGTGTGGTTTTCGAGAGGAGGCGAGAAGGGAACCGGTGTATCAAGTGCCCCGATGATCGTGGGGGCCGATTCCAGTTCGTAGAAGCAATCTTCCATAATTCGCGATTGGATGGTATGGCCAAGGCCTCCCGACCACTGACCTTCTTGCAGGACCACCAAGCGACCCGTTCGTTGCACGGAGGCAACACAGGTTTGGGCGTCAAACGGGATCAAGGTGCGAAGGTCCACGACCTCAATTTCAATGCCTTCCTCGGCCAAGTTCTCGGCAGCCTGCAAGGCAAGGTGGACCATAGCGCCCCATGTGATGAGGGTCAGGTCGGCCCCTCCACGAATGACTTCGGCACGGCCAATTTTGTAGCGCTCCCCTTCAACGATGTGTTTGTTCACCGTCTGAGTATCCACTTTTTGGTTAATGTTCATGCCCCATCCGGTTAATCCACCCCTTAATCCGTAGAGACCAATGTGCTCCAGCATAAGGACTGGGTCGGGGAGTTGGGCTCCTTCCATGAGCAAATCATAGGCATCTTGCGGTGTACCGGGGGCCATCACGATGAGCCCAGGGTCGTTGGCAAACCAGGATTCGATCATGTTCGCATGGAACGGCCCAGACCGAGTGCGTGCACCCAATGGAATGCGGACGGTCATTGGGCAATCGGCACCCCATCGCCAGCGAAGCATAGCAGCGTTGTTGACAAGGGCATTGAACCCGAGTGCAGCAAACCCTCCAAATTGGATTTCGACCATCGGTTTCATGCCCGAAAGTGCAGCACCAACACCGGCGTGAACAATGACGGCCTCGCACAGGGGCATATCGATGAGTTTGTCGGTGTGTCCAGCGTTCTTCAACGCCATGTTCATTCCAAAAGCACCGGCAACCTCCATGTCCTCTCCGATGAAAACACAGTCATCACCATGCATGGTGGCCACGTCTGCCATGGCCTGTTGAATGGCTCGAGCGTACGTCCAACCTCCTTTCTCAGCGTACGACCAAGCGGTTTCGCCGGCCTTGAGGGGTGCCTCATTTGGTTCCGGCCTTGAACGACCGGAGTAGCGTTGCAAATGATCATCGTGGGTGTCAGCATTGTGGAGGCTGGTCACTCCCTTTGTCACGGTTTCAGGTTCGGGCCATTCCATCTCGTTGAGCGTGCTTTGGGCATCTTCAACCGCTGAGGCTTCTTCTGCCTCCATCAATTCGAGGTCGGCTTCACTCACGCCCATATCGACCAGAAGCGCACGATGGGTCGGCAAAGGGTCCTTGGCCGCCCAGTACTCAAGCAAGTCGCGGTCGACGTACCCTGGAGGAGTTCCGCTTGGATTTCCGAGGTACAAATCATCGTGGTGGTGGGCATGTCCACAACCCCGCATGGTCTCTACGTGGATAAGGGTCGGACCGCCACCTTCCAAAGCAAACTCTCGAGCAACGGCGGTGGAAGCGTGCCAAGCTGCAGGGTCAGAACCGTCGATGGTCCACGCTGGGAAACCCATGGCGTTCGCTTTGTCAGCCCAAACTTCGACACCCGATTGCTTCGCAGGAGGCGTATCAAGAGCAATCTGATTGTTTTGAAGAATGTACGTGATGGGAAGCCCGCGAGCCCCTGCAAGGTTCATGGCTTCCCAAAATTCACCGGATGAAGAAGCACCTTCACCAATGCATGCGACATGGAATCGCTCGAGGGATTGACGCCAGGCGGCAAAGGCAAGCCCGGTCATGGTGGCACTGGCGATGGGAAGGGGAGCCGTGGGTGGAAGGACACCAACATGCCAAGCCCCTACGTGGAGATCGCGGCCGCCTGCGTCGTCCCAACCCCCGTTTTGATTTGAGCCAACCTTCCCAAGGTTGGCCGCCATCACATCAAGCGGCGTGTCGCCCATGGCCAATCCAAGGCCAATGTCTCGAATCATAGGAGCGACCAAATCCCCGTCATAGCCTTGACCAGGTCGAGCGTCTCTGGGCGCATCTGGCTGACGGTTGAGGGCCGTGGCGACCGCTACAACGCCTTCTTGCCACGTGGAGCGGAAACCCTTGCCCCCAAACCGACTCCCGTCGGGTGTTTCTATGCCATCGGTGAAGATTTCTTTGAGGGAGGCGTCCAAGCAACGTGTTCGCGTCATCAACCGTTGCCATTCCATTCGGTGGCCGACGGTGACCGCCATGTAGTGAGCCAGACGGCGCATCATCAACCGCATATCAACCAAGAAATGTGCACGGCGTCGTTCAAGCATCAAACCCATGCTGCGGCGAGGAATCACTTCTCGGTCCAATTCCTCACCAAGTGTGCTTTCCATTTGTTTCTTCAGCCCACGTTCAAGGGCATCGATGAACCGACCTGAAAAGGCGTTCCATGAAGGGCCTTCAAAGGTCTCTGGCTCTGAGCTGATCATGTGGTCCCAAACGTTGGCAACCAGAAAGAGGTGGGCGTCATGACGTTGGGCGACGAACGCCAAGACCTCTGAACGAGCCGCCCCTTTTGGAAGCGGTTGATAGAATTCCAAAGGTGACTTGGGGCGCCAATCGAGGCCGAAGATTTCAGGAAGGTCTCCTTGCGACACGGTCTGTCCCCGACCCTCCCACGGGATGGGTGGCTTCAATGCTCTTCTTCCAGACCCTGACCTTACTCTACGAGCGAGGCAAGTTGTTCCTTGCGTTTTTGGATTTCTTCAACATACCTTCATGCAAGACGTCTCGGTTGGCGTGCATGGCGAAGATTGCTTACTCTTCCTCTTCCTTTGCCGGAAGGGCATCCAGCATGTCAGCCGCCATTGAACTGGCATCCTCAACTTGGGTCAAGAGGGTCAAATCGGAAAGGGCTCCAGGCCGTTTGAGAGCTTCCATCAATTCCTGCAGAAGTTGGGCTGTGAGCCGTGTGAGGGCCAAGGTTTCGGGGTCGATGCCAACCTGGTCGTCTTCTTCCAAGAGGGCGACATAATCGGGAGCCTCTGAGAGAATCCCCTCCATCTCGGATTCAACCTGCCGAGCGATGTCATTGGCCTGTTTCTCAAGGATATCCTCCATTGAAGAATTCATGCTTCCTTGGCCCAGCGTAGGAGCAGCCCCCTCCCCCAACGTCGCTCCTTTGTTGATGGTTGGGAACGAGGGGACATTGGGTGATGCCTCGGCGCTTGCCGCAGATTCAGTGTCTCCGAGCGAATCCGCCTCCGCTGGGTCTTGGGAACCGACGAGACGATTCAAGGCCAAGCGCACCATGGTTGTCATGGCTTCTGCAGAAAGTTGTGCTTCTTCATCCTCGGATTGGACTCCGCCCATTTCTTCGCGAATGGAGGCCACAAATTCATCATCAATGTTGCCTGCTTCCACCAACCTTTGGAGCATTGGGAGAGCCCACTGGCTGTCGTTCATGGTCATGCCAACATCAAAGCGTTGGCCTCCACCAAAGACACCGCCTCCCTGAGGGGCTGAAAGCTCGGCGGGTGGAGGCACGAATTGTTTTGCAGCATGTCGCCCAATTTGGCCGATGAGTTGGTTCATGTCCACGGGTTTACCAATCACTTCAGCCACACCAGCCATGGCGGCCGAGGAAAGAAAATCGGGTGCAGTGGTACGGGACAGGACAACCATTCGTGTAGCTGTACGAAACCGTGGCTGGCCCGAAAGCGATTGGCAGACATCCAATGCGCTGCCCTGGGTCCATTCACCTTCCATCAGCAGCACATCCGGTAAGACCGCACTTGCCGTGGCTTGGGTTTGCGTGAGCGTACCCAATCGGGTGACCTCGTAGCCCTCTCGCTCAAAGGTGTTGGCAAGCAGGTTGCGTCGGCCTTGGTTTTCGTCGGCGATGATGATGCTCGCTATTCTCATCCCCTCCGTAGAAAGAGCAGAGCCACGGCGGATTTGAACCTCTCCCCGCTGAAGGAGGTGTGGCTTGTGTTTTCAGAAGAGGCTTCAACATCCAAGGTTCAACCAATTATCTCGTCGGGCGCCGCGGCATTCCATGCCATGATCCCACCTTCCAGATTGTAAAGGCGCTGCGCCGAATACCCCGATTTGATGAGTTCAATTGCGGCGAGTTGGGACCGCATTCCACTTTTGCAATAAATGACAACATCGGCGTTTTGTGGAATTGAATCAAGCGCACCGTGAATGATTGAGTGGGGCACTTGGAGGTCGCAAGCGGCCACGCGAGCCTCGGCGTACTCCGCATCAGAGCGCACATCGAGAATGAACGGAGCCCAACCGTCACCACGTCGTTGGATGAAATCGGCCATGGAAAGGTGGTTGAACATGACTCCCTTCTGGGTGGGTACGGATTTTTGTTCTTGCGGAGATTCGGATTGACCACCTTCGTTCATGCACCAAGCCTCATCGGAGAGCATCGAGGCGGCTTCGCTCAGGTCAACCACCTTCGGCCGATCAGGGTCGGCTTCAAAGCGCAACCTGTCAAAGGTCATGCTTTGGGCGTCGTAGAGCAGCAAGGCACCGCTAAGCGAAGTGGGCATGCCCAGCAAGAGTTTGATGGCCTCGGTGGCTTGAAGCAGACCGATGATGCCCGGGAGCACACCAAACACACCCGCTTCAGAACATGTTGGAACGGCTTCTGCCGGTGGGGCCTCTGGGAACAAATCCCGATAGGCAGGTCCGCCATTGTGGTTGAACAGAGAAACTTGGCCCTCAAAACGGAACACAGAGCCGTACATCCACGGTAAGCCAAGCAGCGAACAGGCATCGTCAATCAGGTACCGAGTTGGAAGATTATCGGTGCCGTCAATGATGAGGTCCCAGCCTTCGAAGCGTTCCAAAACGTTCCCGGGATGAAGGCGCTCGTTGAAAACCTCGACGTTCACGTTCGGGTCAAGAGCCCCAAGCGTCTCTTTCGCCGATTCGACTTTCGGCCTGCCAACATCCTGCGTTGCGTGGAGAATTTGGCGTTGAAGGTTGCTCACATCAACGGCATCGTTGTCGATGAGCCCAAGGCGACCNACNCCGGCGGCNGCCAAATACAAGGCTGCTGGAGANCCCAANCCNCCTGCCCCAACGANCAANACNCTGGATTNNCTNAAGCTGTTGTTGGCCTTCCACCCCAACGTTGGGCAAGCTGATGTGTCGAGCATGACGAGCGACATCAACCATGGCTCNGCCAGCGAGCCCCCCCACATCAAGGAAACGGCTTCAATGGACGTTCTCTTCCAACCATTTCTCAACGTCNATGGCNGCCGAGCANCCCAANCCNGCNGCGGTNATNGCTTGCTTGTAGCGGGTATCNACCACNTCGCCGGCAGCGAAAACGCCAGGAACGGACGTCATGGTGTGTTCNTTGTGNACGATGTACCCGTTTTCNTCGGTNTCGACTTGGCCACCGAGGAAATCGGTGATGGGCGTATGGCCNATGGCGATNAAGGCGCCNGTNGCTTCNATGGTTTCCGTGCTCCCGTCCTGTGTGTTNTCCAAAACAGCNCCNCTNAGNCCNTTTTCATCGGANAGCCATTCCTTGATTTGNCGGAAGGTTCGAATCTCAATTTTNGGNTTGTTGGCCGCTCGCTCGTACATGATGGTGGANGCNTTGAANACATCACGGCGATGAATGAGCGTGACTTTGCTNGCGAATCGGGTNAGGAAGGTCGCTTCCTCGCAGGCCGAATCNCCGCCACCGATNACNAGCACGTGNTCATCACGGAAGAACGCCCCATCNCAGGTNGCACANGTGGANATGCCGCGGCCCTTCTGTTCGGCTTCACCNGGGGCATCCAACCAAACGGATTCTGCGCCNGTGCAGACAATGAGGGAGTGNGCAAGGAAGGTCTCGCCTTCAACGACGACCTTGAACGGTCGCTCGCTGAGGTCAACTTCTTCGACGTTTTTGTCNTGAACNTCCAANCCAAANCGTTCNGCCTGCTCGCGNAGTTGCATCATCATCTCNGGTCCTGCGATGCCCTCTGGNTAGCCNGGGAAGTTCTCAATGTCGCTAGTAAGCATCAACTGACCNCCNGACATGTANCCNGCAAACATCAGCGGATTGAGCATNGCACGTCCGGCGTAAAGCCCTGCAGTGTAGCCAGCTGGTCCTGAACCGATGATGATGACGTTGCGAACCTCTGACATGTAACTCACTGATGATTGGCAGGGACCGGGGGTGTTTGAAGATTCGCCCGAGGGATGCATGAGGAGCAAAAAGATAGAGAAGCAGGGGGAGGGACAGCGTGCATGGTCAACCAACTGGCAGCGGCCTTTGGAATGGGAATCTATGTGATGGTGGTGTTGTACGCCACGAAAATCCCCTACACCATGATGGTCAACCGNGGCATGGAACACATTCGAGCGGTGTANTACAACCGGAAAATCGTTCACATGTTTGCAGGCGGAATTGGCTCACTCAGTGTCCCTTTTCTCTTTACAGACCTGTGGTACCCGATGGTTTCGGGGATGCTCCTGACCGCTTTGCTGTTCGCCTCNCATCGTGCCGGCATCGTCATGCATTGGTTTCAAACCGAACAAAATCAAAACGATGTCAANTTTGGTTTGATGTGGTGGATGTCAATCTCCCTGATCTGGTGGCTGGTTGGAGACCCTTGGTTGGCCATCGTNCCNTCNCTCTTCATGGCCTTTGGAGACGGCATCACCGGNGTGGTTCGCAACGCNGTAGTNCGAAAGCGNTCGAAAAGCCCCATTGGCAATGTCTTCATGTTCATCGTCAGNGCTCCACTGGGCTGGTTTGCGGCCGGTGCAGGCGACCCCAGCCTTCCCNTGTGGGGCCTCATCGCAGCAACGGTGGCCACCTTCGTTGAACGCTACGAGTTNGGACCCATNGATGANAACATCTTGATCACGGTNTGNGCNACCGCCGTCNTACTNGTCGGCGTCCAGGTTGGAACNCTTCTATAGAAGGNNNTTNAGAGGACTTATTGTCCAATCAATNTGTAGTCGTCGCTNAGCGGGGTTGCGCCAGTCTCGACGTGGATGATNTTNCCATCNTTGAANCGNNAGAANGCCAAAACAGCNTCTGAGGTNGANCCGTTNGCNAAGTGAGCNATGGAGTGNNNNACNCCGACTTCATCGTTNTCAAACAAGANTCGGNGGGNTTCNNTTCGAACAGCGNCCATGCCTGCAAANGCCNTGANGTCNCTCTTGGTCATGACGGCTCCNCCAACGTGNGGGTAGAACTTGCAATCNTCNTGNANGAGGGCNTCAAGTTGTTCTTTATNTCCGGATTCAAAGGCNNCTTNGTANTGGGNNAGGATNCTCATGNCTNGCNGGTTTNNNCGGATGTTCATAATTTCTTCTCCATAGAGAAATGCANGAGCCTGCGGTGCGGGAACCTTTGAGAGCCATAACGGAGAGGAGGGGCCATGAGGATTCACTGCTTGGGCGGAGGCTTGGTTGGCTCCTTTGTCACNCGNAAACTGCACGAAGCTGGAATGGAGGTTCACCTCTACGACATCGTTGAACGGGAAACTCCAGCCACCTTCCANCTNGGTGATGCTTCTGCNGCCGACCACAGNGCNGCNGACTTTNTTGTGAACATGGTTCCNGGCTCCATCGGACACCGAGTGCTCAACGTCCTTCATCAGCAAGGACATCGCATCGTGGACCTNTCATTCAGCGAGACAACACCCGATCAACTCCCCAACGGCCCAGGTGTCGTTTTGTGGGACGTGGGCATTGCTCCGGGACTCTCAAACATGCTCGTGGCTCTGGCCCATCGGGAACTTGGGGTGCTCGACAACGTGACCATCAAAGTAGGTGGAAACCCAGCGGAACCCGATGCTGAGTGGTCCTACATGGCACCGTTTTCCCCTCACGANGTNATTGCGGAGTACACGCGCCCGGCACGGATTGTCCGAGACGGCAAACCAACGATTGTCCCAGCCATGGCTGAACTCCACACCATCAACGCCAACGGGCGAACCATGGAGGCCTTTCTGACCGATGGATTGCGGTCGCTCATCGACCTTCCAGCCTCATCCATGGGCGAGTATACCGTCCGATGGCCCGGCCACATTCAGCGCTACCAAACCACGGAACTCAGCCCTGATGAACTGGTGGACGCCTGGCGCCTTGACCCGGAGCGACCTGAATTTACGTGGATGGAAGTTCGTGTCGAGGGAAACGGCCAGGTACGCACCTGGACGGTGGAAGACGAAGGCAATGACGGGGATTCGAGCATGGCGAGGACCACCGGTTTGGTCACCTTTGCTTGCGTGGTCGCTTGGAGCCAACAGGAACTCTTCTCCGAGGGCATCCATCCTCCTGAAGACCTACCTACAGAAGTTATCAAGAACGTCATTCAAACGCTCGAAGTCGAGGGTGTGCGTATTGAAACGAGTTCCAAAAGCAACTGAGCACAAGGGGTTCCCTTGCACTCGTATACAGCATCAACCCTAGCGAAGCAACAGACCCACTGAATGCCCTTCGAACAGGTTTTAGAAGTTGAATGGGTAATCGGATGACCCCTTGCAACCCATCCGAATTCGATTTGTTGATGGTTGCAACACCGAACCCTTTCTTCGATTATTGAGTTTATCACACTAGATACTCATAAAAATGAACAAATATTGGCTAGTCTCATGCGTCTTAGATGGTGTTTGGTTCTAGCACTTTCATTTCTACTGATGACTTCCACTGCACTTGCAGATGATGGTGATGATGATGCTGATGATGATGATGAGAAAATCCTCGGAATTGATGCAGAAGGCCTCGGTGATGTAGCACTTTACTTCCTAATAGCAACCCTTTCAATTGCAATTTGGAAGCCATCTTTCAAATGGCTCAGAAAGAACGGTCCAAAACTCTTCAATACTGAACCACGGCCATTCAAGAAAAAGCTTGGAGTCTTCAATCGACGATTCATGAAAGTTCATAATTGGCTAGGAGTGATAGCAGCAGTTGTAGGTACTGCTCATGGTTTTGTACTAGAATGGCATTGGACCTTGTGGGCTGGAATGGCTGGCATCTGGATACTCATCTTCAGTGGTTCGTTAATGCAATGGAAATGGCCACCGAAAGAGTTCAGAAAAGGTGCAAGGCTTCTTCACATGCAAAGGGCTTTGTCAATAATTGCGATTGTGTTATTGTATGTTGGGCATGGAATTGTTGATTGATTTTCTGTGATTACTTCATCGAAAGTTGCATGGGATCCCCATTCAACAAACGGGTATTGCATGGGTGCCCAATTTGACTATACATCTGCTAGGGATTCCCATTGATTGGGGCCCTTAGACCAAACCCTATCAAGAGACCAACTAGCCCCAATCCACAAATTCCCTG
>PAGK01000016.1 GCA_002704515.1 Methanobacteriota archaeon | reverse complement strand
CCTCCGCATCGTCTCATCATGGGGCGGCCCATTCTCTCGCTTGTTTGGAAAATTCGGTGGCGAGGTGTTTGCACAATTTGTTGGATGGATCTTGACGCCCATCGCCCTTTGGATGGCCATCAACGCTACCATCACCGTGTTTGAACTCGGTGTCCTTTGACCACGAGCGTTATGTGGGTTGACCTGAATGGTCAACGCCATGAACAAGCCCTCACACCACTGGAGTCAAACCAGCTCACGCCTCATGAATGCCTGCCCACGTGCGTGGGCCTTGACCTATGGGCGGCCCTCGCCTCACTCCAAATCCCGAACGGTTAGCCGGCAGCACCAACCACGGACCTTCGATGAACTGCTGACCAGAACCATGCGGGCGACCTGGCGTCGGAAAATCGAGGATTTGTACCAACGGAAAATTTGGTCGGAAGCCTACACAGAACGCATGTTTACTCACATGGTCAACGATGCATTATCTGCCGCCAAAATGGAAGCACCTCTCCTGTATCGCCAACAAAAAATCAAGCAGAGCCTGAAGCAAATACAGGTGCTAGAACAGTCAACGGGACTGCGCCCCTTGGTGGATGGACAGCCACGCCGATGGGCCTACTTTGACCGATTGGATTCAACCGAAGTTGACGGTATTGAATTCTACGCTGCTCCTGACCTTGCTGTCTATCACCAACATCGCTGGACCTTGATTCGAATTCAGTTCCGTAGCCCACGAACCGGTTTGATGAGCCAGCAATTGGAACACCTCCTCACGGTGCTTTGGGCTCTGAGAAGTGAAGGATTACCCGACCACATAAGCGCCTTCCGTCTCAAAGTGATTCAATGGAAGGGAAGCAGATGGCAAGAGCACACGCTCAACATAACGCCGCCGTTGATGGAACAAGCCCTCGGACTCATGAAGCACGATGTTCAGGAGATGACCTGGCTTTCACGGTGGGCAATGGCAGACCCTAGTCTCAGCACCTTGCCCCTTGCCGTTCACAACAAACATTGTCGAGGGTGCCATCACCGCAAGCAGTGCCCAGCAGTTGGCGGTTTGGCCCAAGCCAAACTCCGTCAACAGCTTGAGCTCAATCAAAGCGAAGCGACCAAATCGCTCAACACGGCGTGAACGTCCGTTGCTTTGGTAACGCCACTGGCCAGAAGAACACCTTCTGCACCGAGTTCAAGGGCTTTGGCCACATCCTTCCCACTCTTGACACCAGCACCACACAACACCCGAACCTTGGGGTTGACGGCTTTGACTGCAGCCACTGTATCGCTCACGATGGAAGGGTCGGCAGTCGTAACGGAGATGTCCCCGCCAATCAACTCAGGCGGTTCAACGGCGATGTAGGTCGGATTGAGCTTTGCCAAGGCCTTGGCTTCCTCAACATCAGCGGCGCAAGCACACACTGGAAAACCATCGGGAAGCATTTCCAAAAGTGTGCGCACATGGTCAAGTTCAACTTTGTGTTCTGCGTGGTTGATGATTGAGCCTTTGGCTCCTCTGTGAAGAGCGGTCTGGGGTTCAAGCCAACCCGTGTATCCTCCAAGGCCAACCGGGTCGAGATGTTGAGACCAGACCTCAACCCCTTTTGCTTGTTGGGCCAAGATGGCCAAATCAAAAGCTGAAGCAACGGCTACCATGGTAGCCGGACCATCGGAATGGGCTTCCATGGCAGCGAGAAGCGACTCCGCTTCACTTCCGGAGGCGGTCGCATAGGTTTTGAAATTGACAACGATCATTGGACGGTCCATGCGTCACGCACTTCGCCACTTGCATTTAGCAGATTTCATGCCTGTGGAGGCCAAGAGCCGCCTTCTTGCACCGTCCCGTCAGGGACATTGACATCATGGTCAACAATCACACCGTACAATTGACAGCCATGGCCAACCGTGGCCTTTTGCCCAATCAGACAAGAGGACAACGTGGCTGCATCTCCGATTTTAGCCCCCTTCAACAAGGTGGACATTGAGACGTTTGAGGCTCCGATCGAACATCCATCCGCTACCATGCAATGTTCGAGTTTAGAATCCACAGAGACCAGAGATTGGGTCGCATCATTGGCAAACCAAGAAGGTGTGGTGCCAGCAACATGCCCCGAGGTGTAACGCCCATGAACGATGGAAGCCTTGACAGCCTGATTCCATGCATCTGGTGTACCTGCGTCAATGAAATATCCATCGAATGGCACGCCACTCAACAGCCCCTCGGCAGCCAACTTTGGAAAGACATCACGCTCAATGGAGTGCTTACCGTGGGGCATCCAATCAAAGACATCGTCGTTAAAGATGTAAGAACCAGCGTTGATGAGATTTGAAAAAACCTCTTCAGGCGCAGGTTTCTCTTTGAATTTCGTGATCTTGTTTGACTCACCAAGGCCCACGATTCCGAAACGACTCGGATCTTCTACCTCCCACAAGCCGAGGGTGCCAACTGAACCGTTGGTACGATGCATGTTCAACAATGACGATGCATCCAACGAGGAGATGATGTCTCCATTGAAGCATGCAAACGTTCCACTGACGACATCACGGCAATTACCCAAAGCGCCACCGGTTCCGAGGGGTTCATCTTCGGGAACAATACGAAGGTCAAACGGAGCATCAGCGGCCTCAAAGTAGGCTTTGATTTGGTCAACTTTGTAACCTCCAGCGACCACGACCTCGTCAACCATGTCAACTGGAAGGGAGCGAACCACGTGCTCAAGGAGTGTTTGATCGAGGACCGGGAGAAGGGGTTTGGGGACGCTGTTGGTCCACGGCCGAAGCCGAGAACCTACGCCACCTGCCAAGACCACGACCTGCATTACCTTCGCCTCCGAGGCCTATGTTATCAAGACCACCATCAAAACATCACGCAACCAGCGACTCCAAAGTATTGAAAGACGGCCTTTCATTCCAAGCGAATGGAGAACACCATGAACATCCATGAGTACCAAGGAAAATCATTGCTCAAACAACACGGTGTTCCCGTGCTTGAAGGCGTCCACTGCACAACCGTGAGCGATGCACTCTCCGCCTACGACCAATTGGGCTCAAAAGTGGTCGCTGTCAAATCTCAGATCCATGCTGGCGGCCGAGGGAAGGGGAACCTCTACGCCCCTGACTCGGGCGACCTTGTGATGGAAGGTGGTGTTAAAATCGCCTTTTCCAGAGAAGAGGTTGAAACCTACGCCACCAACATCCTTGGAAACATCCTCGTCACCATTCAAACCGGCGACGAGGGAAAACTTGTGCGCAATCTCTACGTTGAATCAGGCTGCGACATCGCTCACGAATACTACCTTGCCATTTTGGTTGACCGGGAAAACAAATCCGTGCTCATCATGGCCTCAACCGAGGGTGGCATGGACATTGAACACGTGGCTGAAACGACGCCAGAAAAGATTCACAAAATCACCATCGACCCAAACGCTGGCCTTCTTGGGTATCAAAAGCGGGACCTCGGACTCGCACTTGGATTGGCTGGTGCAGCCCACAAGGCCTTTGCAAAGGCCTTGACATCCATGTACACCATGTTTGTCTCCAGTGATTGCGCCATGCTTGAAATCAACCCTCTCGTTCGAACGGCTGACGACAACATCGTCGCGCTGGATGCCAAAGTCTCCTTTGATGAGAACGCTGAATTCCGACACAAAAATTGGGATGAACTCCGAGATCTCTCCGAAGAAGAAGAAGTCGAAATCCGTGCCAAGGAAACCGGTCTCTCGTACGTGAAGCTCGATGGAAACATCGGCTGCCTTGTCAACGGTGCTGGATTGGCCATGGCCACCATGGACGTCATCAAGTTGTACGGCGGGGAGCCAGCCAATTTCCTCGATGTTGGCGGTGGAGCCAATGAAGAGCAAGTCAAAACAGCGTTCAGCATCATTCTTGAGGACCCCAATGTCAAGGGCATCCTCGTCAACATCTTCGGAGGCATCATGCGTTGCGATATCATCGCACGAGGCGTCATCGCTGCCACAGAAGCCCTTTCGCTGGATGTTCCGCTCGTCGTCCGTTTGGCTGGGACCAACGTTGACGAAGGCAAGGCCATCCTCGCTGCTTCAACCCTGAACATTCACCCTGCTGATGACCTTGCTGAGGGCGCACAGAAGATTGTGAAACTCATTGGAGGTGGTCAGTGATGGCAATTTGGATTGAAGAAGACGCCAAGGTGCTCGTGCAGGGCATAACAGGAAAGCAAGGCATGTTTCATGCTGACAAGATGGTTGAGTACGGCACCAACATCGTTGGTGGTTGCACACCCGGGAAAGGCGGCCAAACCGTCGAATTGCAAGGCCGTGATTTTCCAGTTTGGAATTCAATGTTCGAAGCCATCGAAGCGACCAACGCCGATGCGACGGTCATCTACGTGCCTCCTCCTTTCGCAGGCGAGGCCATCATGGAAGCCGCTGATGCGTTTGACTCCGTGAAGGGCGAAGGTGTCATTGTCTGTATCACCGAAGGAATCCCAACCTTGGACATGGTGAAGGCTGTGGCGTTCGTTGAGAACCGACCCGGCGTCCGCCTCATCGGTCCGAACTGCCCGGGCATCATTACTCCAGGCGACAAGGGCGGGGCAAAGATTGGCATCATGCCAGGCCATATCCACGCCAAAGGCCGCATTGGTATCGTCTCCAAGTCAGGTACGCTCACCTACGAGGCCGTGGCTCAAACCATGAGCATTGACGAAGGCCAGTCCACCTGTGTGGGCATCGGTGGAGACCCCGTCAATGGAACTGGATTCATCGAATGCTTGGCCGCGTTCCAGGCCGATGAACAAACCGAGGCAATCGTGATGATCGGTGAAATCGGAGGCAATGCCGAACAAGAAGCTGCAGCTTGGGCCGCTGAACATGTCACCAAGCCCATCGTCGGCTTTGTCGCCGGGGCAACGGCGCCTCCAGGCAAACGGATGGGCCACGCTGGTGCCATCATTTCGGGTGGCAAAGGGACGGCTGAGGAAAAATTCGCCGCTTTCGAGGCTGCCGGCATTGCGTGTGCCAAGGACCCATCCGAACTCGGGGCTGTCTTGCTTGAGTCCCTCAAAGCGGCAGGGCTCCGATGATTCAAAGATAGACATCTTTGACATGCTGTACGGTGTTTGAAGCCAAACCCATTGATTTCGCGAACGCCATCGCCTCTTTTCCTTCTTTGCTATGAGCGTACAACGCTTGACCCGGGCTGACCAACTTGTTCCATTGGTTTTGAAACCAAGCAGCATGGGTTTTTTTCCCCGCTAGACACGAAGGTACACGGTAGAACATGACGACTTGCTTTCGCTCCTTTCGAACGTATTTTGCAAGGACCTCAGGGAGCAGACGGGAAAGAAAGGTGTCATCAAAGAACCGAGCAGAACGGCTGATGATATATCGAGCATCATCAATGGGCCCAAACACTTCACTGATGGCTTCCGCAAACATGGCAGACTGCTCTTCAGTGCACTCTTCAAGGAAATAACGGAACCAACCTCCGCCACGCTCACCTCCACCAATTTTGGCGTACTTGGGCAACAAGCCAGCCTCCCACATACCGCTGGCGACGGCCTGAATAATCGCTAGATTTAGTGAAGCATCGGTCCATGGGTCAGCCACCTTTCCAAAGGGGTACTGAAAGCCTCCAAGTGGTGCTGATGGCGAAAATTCTAGGCTCTTCCTTGCAACGGCTGAGAAAGGTTGCCCAATGCCCCACTTTTCCCGTGTGGTTGGACGACGACGGGCTCGTTGGAGCATTTCTTGGTTGATCAGACTCATGCCCTCATTCACACCCTCAGGTTGCAGTTCTGTGAAGGCAGCGTGGACATGACCGACGCCCTTCTCGATGGAACCGTCGTCACAAACACCGTACAGGTTCTTGTGTTTCCGCTCAAAGCGCTCGTAATCATCAAAGCCTTTGATGAACTCCTCGGCTAGGCAAATGACGTCCCAATTGTTCGCCACCTTTTCAGGCCACAATTTATCCAAGCGCAACGATCGTCCACGTAGTTGATTGATGCTCATGCTTGTGGTGACCGTGGTCAAATCGATCAGGACATTGATGCGTGAAGCATCCCACCCCTCACCAAGAAGACCACGGGTGCCGATGAGGCAGCGGGTCAGACCTTCTTGGAAAAATTCAGTCACCATGGTGGAATAGTACCGAGGTGCCCAATCCTTTCCTGAACCATGAATGTGGTGAAACCGTCCCATGGCCTCATCTCGAAATTCGATGGAGAGATCCCGCTGAGCGACCCAATCGCGGGCCCGCTCCAAGAAAACTCGCGATAAATCATCGTCCACCAGCAAGGTGCTTCCTGTCATCAAGATGGGGTCAAGTTGGTCACCAAGTTCACAATCGACCAGCGACTTGAACACACCAATGGCACCACCTGCCTCATCATCGTGAACCTCATCGACCACAGCCGTGGATGAAGTCTTCTCGAAGTCAGTTACCACGACACACCGCAAGCGTTCGCCCAATTCGTCGTATTCCACACGCAAAATCTCGGAGAGAGCCTCCGTTTTGCCTTGGGCGTAAGCGAGGATTCGGCCCACTGGTGAGGCACAAGGACGGGCGCCATTGGAGGTGATTTGATAGCCAAGAAGTTGCAATCGACGAGAAACTTCGTCCGCCAACCTTTGGTCCTCTTTGTCCGTTGAACGAAGAAGACCGAAGCGGACATAGCGGTCCAACAAAGGCCGAAGGAGAACGATGAGCGGCCCGTTGCCTCGGAAATCACCAAAACCCACCGATGAACCAGGCACGCCTTTCGGCAATCCGATTTCTTTGAGGGTAAGATAGGCCCGAGCTGCATCGGAAAAGGTTGAGAGGGCCTTGTGAAACTCATTGTAGCTCAACCCCTCTCGCCCGGGAATTCTCCGGTGTTCGAGGGTATCGTACAACCAATCAGGGAAACAAAGTGCTCGTCCATCGCCTTCACGAGGGAGAGATATTTCATCTACAATTTGAAGAAAAGCACCGTCGGCCTCTGAAATGTAAGCCATCTCCTTTGGAGTTGGACGCACGAAATACGCCAAATCTTGGTATGGAGCGAGGTTTGAATCCCTCACCAAGGCAGGCGTTGGGACTTCGTAATCAATGCCGCCAAGCAGGTTCGTGTAATGGTCAACGCCTGCTTTATCCTCATCGGGCGGCGTGGCCGTCAAACCCAGCACAATTGGATGGTTAAGCTCTTGACAAAGCGCTTCGAGGACCTGGCCCCAATGTTCGGTGAGATGATGGCACTCATCCAGAATGATCAAACCTACATTGGCATCTTTGAGGGCTTGAATCGAATCTTGGGCGTTGGCGTTTAACCAAGCCAATGCCCCTTCTTCAATCACCTTTCCTTGACGTACCTTTTTGCGATGCTTTTTCATTTCCTTCTCGTAATAGTCTGGATTCTTCAACCTCAAATCCTCCAGCCAAGCCAAGCCAGAGGCGTCATCGATGGCCTCGCCACCATCCACCAGCTTTTCCAACCAGAGTTGAAGGGCTGCTCCTTCGAGGTCGTCCCCCTTTGTACGAACCATCGTCAAGGATTGATAGGTGAGCGAGGTGAGTAAACCCGGTTTTTTGGGGTCGAGGCTGAGGTATTCCTCTTTTCCATCCATATCGAACAGTGAAGTTCTCGAAATCCATTGAGCTTGTATGGCGGAATTAGGCGAGAGCACAAGGGTCGGTTTTCTTACGATGTTTGCCCAAACGTAGAGACCAAGAATTGTCTTTCCCGAGCCGGGAGGAGCGACGATGTAGAGTTGGTTTTCACCCCCATTGAGCTGTGCATCAATGACCGTTTTTGCAGCGACTTGGGATGGTCGAAGTGAACCGGAGAAACCGATGGCGCCAAAATCGGGCAGAGGCATGAGAGCACCTCAATCAATCACTTTGGTGGTCCGCGCTTTGGACCGCCAGGGGGACCGCCTTTCTTCGGACCGCCAGGTGGACCGCTCTTCTTCGGACCGCCAGGTGGGCCGCCTTTCTTTGGACCAGGGGGTCCGCCAGGACCGCCTTTCTTGGGACCGCCGGGAGGACCGCCGCTCTTCTTCGGACCCGGAGGACCACCAGGTCCACCTTTCTTGGGGCCGCCGGGAGGACCACTTTTCTTGGGGCCGCCAGGAGGGCCGCCTTTCTTTGGACCAGGAGGTCCGCCGCTCTTCTTGGGACCGCCAGGAGGACCGCCCTTCTTTGGACCAGGAGGACCGCCTTTCTTTGGACCAGGAGGTCCGCCGCTCTTCTTGGGACCGCCAGGAGGACCGCCTTTCTTTGGACCAGGAGGACCACGCTTACCAGGACCAGGTGGGCCTGAGCGAGTTGGAGGAGAAGAAGGCGCTTCTTCCTCATCGTCTTCAAACACCGCACCGCAATGAGGACAAACTGAATCGCTTTCTTTGACCAAGCCATCGCAGATTTCACAGGCGAACNTGTCTTCTTCAGTTTCTTCCTCACCGAGTTTCTCGGTCGTTCCGTCTTTGGAACGGAACATGGTGATGGCACATGAGAGATCGTATCCCTTGAGAGCGAGTTCAGTCTGAATGGCGTGTTCAAAGGCTTGTGTCAAATCTTCAGGAGTATCCAAGACCCGCCCATCGTCGATGTAGGTGATGTTGACGATGAATTGGTCGGCCTCCAATTTGGTCTGAGGTGCTTCAACCGCCACACCTCGTTTTCGAGCAACCCGCCTCACAGCGACTTCTGAGATTCGACGAAGCAATGCATCGTTGGGAGCATCATTGGATGGTGCATTCATGGTTCCAGCCATGATTTCAGCTGCAGCATTGCCACCTTCTGCCCCAGTGCGAAGATGAGCAGGCAATTCCCCTCCACCGAGGTTGGCCAAGACTGAGGAAGCGGGGGATTGATTCATCGACAACCATTGATTGCGACGNTCGTCCTTTACGGCTCGTTCGGCTTCTGCTAAACGATTGACCATTGCATCCGTTGGGGAATTGGCCGGATTTTGTGCAATTTTTGTGCCCCCAGCTGCGAGCGGTGAGACATTTCCTGTGTTGGGAAGCGCTCCGCTGGCAATGGAGGGNCCACGCTGAATNGCAGGCATATCGTTNCGTGGNGCTTGNGGAGAGTTGGGNGGNANATTNCCTTGCTGAGGAGGGTACGGATTTGGTGGGAAGCCGCCTTGAAGGGGTTGCTGGGGATAGGTACCAGGAGGAAGGTTTTGGTGTTGATTGATTCCTTGGGCCATCCCTTGAAGCATATCNGGTTGGACTTGACCCATTTGTTGCATGTTCTGTTCTTGCTGGATGCGTTGTGGTTGTCCGGACACGGGGTCAAAGGTCCGCTGCTGCGGAGGGAAGGTTGGGATGCTCGGTTGTGGATTGGGAGCAAAACCGCCAGAGACAGAAACGTCCTGTCTGGCACCGCATTCAGGACAGAACATGCTGTCGGCTGGAATCTGGGCGCCGCAAGAATTGCAGTTCATGGTACTCCCCTTCCAAAGGTTGCTTATGCCACCCTTCCTAAAGGGTTGCGACGAGATTTCCATCCTTGACTCAATCCTGCGAGGATTTCTCTGGCCTCACAAACCACGCCAAACCATATCTTCATGGCGTGATGAAAGTCCCCGTGGTTTGGGGAGGGGCCACATGCCAGTACTGATTGACGAGAAGATCGACAACCTGCTNGAGACCACATCTCGGTCCTTCTATCCAACCCTGAAATACCTCCCAAAGAAAACACGGGGGCAAATTGGCCTCCTCTATTTGCTGGCGAGGGTAGCCGACACCATCGCTGACACAAAAGTGGGCGAGACTGCCTTGCTTCTTGAGCACCTGAAGGTCTACAACGATGTGGTCCAAGGGCGGGGCGGTGAACTCCCAGACTTCTCAGAACTTGCAGCCCTTCAAACCAATGAACACGAGGCGGAGCTTCTCCGGAATGTACCCCTTGTTGTCGATGGGCTNAGCGTGTACGAACAAGGCGACCAAGAACGAATACTGGAGTGCCTTGACATCATCGTTGGTGGCCAGTTGTTGGACCTTGAACGCTTTGGAACAGCCAATGAGGGTGGTACGGTATCCGCTTTGCCAACCGATGTTGAACTGGATGATTATGCCTTCCGAGTGGCCGGATGCGTAGGGGTCTTTTGGAGCAAGATGTCCCTCGCCCACCTCATGAAACTCCCTCCTGAGGAAGAAGCCCTCTTCATGGAACGAGGCATTCGATTTGGCAAGGCCCTGCAAATGATCAACATTCTGCGAGACATCCCAGAAGACCTCCGATTTGGACGATGTTACATCCCCCAATCATCCTTGAATGAAATCGGATTGAGTCCAGAAGATTTGCTGGACGACCAAAACTTGGAAACGTTTCGACCCCTTTACGACCGCTACCTGGACCTCACCAACGAACATCTTGAAGCAGCAACGGCATACATTCGGATGATCCCCGAAACTCAATTTCGGCTGAAGGCATCTTGCATGCTGCCCGTGTTGGTTGGTCAACGAACCGTGACCTTGTTGCGCGAAGGCAACATCCTCAATTCTGGTGAGCGAATAAAAGTGACCAGGGATGAAATGAAAACCTACGCACGAAAACTCTTGAGGGCACTTCTCATNCCGGGTGGCGTNCGACGATTACTTGAAAAGAACAAGGACAAGCCTTGACTTCTATAGATTTNAAGGGCNTTTGTAATCAACTGCTTACATGAAATTAATTTCGCANGTTTCGCCGCACTCCCAAGGCGAGGACTCTTAAACAAAGGATGCAAGGCCCAACCGGTTAGGATGCTTGAACGCCGTAAACCGCTTGACCTTTTGTTTCCCCTAAAGGGGAACGCGTCAAGCAGNAACGACGAAAACGAAGTTCGCCCACCCACAACTCTTGANCGAGTTCGAGCTGGTGTCACCCTCGCAANGGANGCTGTCAAAGCCGTCAGTGTCACCGCCATGGAGGCCATTCGAGAAGGGGCTGCGTTCATTGGAATCGTTGGAGAAACCAACGAATTGGTCGACCCCTTCGCCCATCTTGATGCCCCGATCTGGTCCGAAGTGCCTCCTGCTGAACTTCACAAACTCGCCTACCGTTACTGCGAAGAACTGACCATGCGAGAAGCTGGGAACTTCTATCATTCGTTCAAGTACCTCCCCGAAGAACAGCGCTTGGCCATGTGCGCCATCTATGCTTTCTGTCGACGAGCGGATGACATCGCTGACGGCGACTGGGCTGACCGGTTTCCAGGAAGCAGAGGTGAAATGGACCCTGAAGCAACGGCCTACCGAGAGCAACTCGAGTCCCTTCAAGACCGAGGCACCATCCTTGATGAAGAAGCCTACCTCAACAAAATCACCCAACTCTTCTTTTTCCGAAAGAAACTCTCAACCTGCTACGGTGATGTTCATTCGACCGACCCGGTGTTCCTCGCCCTCAAAGACACTGTCCAAAGGTACACGATTCCTCGCGAAGTGTTTGATGACTTGATTTCCGGCATGGAAGATGACCTCTACAACAACCGATACCGAACTTTTGACGAACTTTACGTCTATTGTTATCGAGTCGCNTCGGTGGTTGGNCTCATGTGCATCGAAGTGTATGGCTACGAGAACCCAATGGCCAGAAAGTACGCCGAATCCTGGGGCATTTTCATGCAANTGACCAACGTCCTGCGTGATGTCGGAGAAGACATCGAGCGCGACCGAGTTTACCTCCCCCTGGATGAATTGGAAAACAACGGGATGACGGAGAACGAACTTGGCGGTAAAATCGTCCTGAACAAGCACTGGGAACCTTACTGCCGAAACTACGCCTCACGTGCTCGGACCTACCTTGAGGAAGCCCGTGCTCTGCTTCCTCTTCTACCACGCCGCACCCGCTATTCACCGGCCGCCATGATTGCCTTCTACGATAAGATTCTTCGACAGATCGAGAAACAACAAGGTGACGTCTTCACCCAGCGCGTGAAACTCAACAAATTGCAGAAAATCTCGCTGGCCGCCGCTGTGTACCTGCGCCATCGCTTCCTTCCTGCCTTCCTCGATCCCGTTTGGGGCGCTTTGGCACGAGTCGGCATCCTCCCGGCCGTTTGAGCCTGGGACGAAACACTCCCTGCACCTGGCTTGATGCCTCTAACTTGCTTCTCGCAACCGTTGAATAAACAGATAACCCCTGTGGATAAAAAACGGTACAAAGGCGAGTGGAATCCACACAGGAGCAATGATGGCAAGGAACAATGTCAAGCCTAGGGCTTCATCAAGTTGATAGCCGTTAAAAAAGATTAGACCGAAGCTGAGGCAAAAGAAGACCAGCGTCGTGATGAAAAAGAAACCAAGAAAACTGCCAATTGTCTCTCCAAACGCATCACGTTGTGGACCCCACTCAAATTCTCCATCGCAATGTGGGCAGACGAAATGACCTGTTGCTCCGTCATCGAGTTGTACCTCCTCGGCACACAAAGGGCATTCAAGCACAACCATGCTGTTCTGAGCGATGGTCGAAAGATAAGACTTCAGCCGACGCTGTTCATCCTGGCAATTCTTTTGCGCTTCTCAAGCGTTTCTCGTGAAGGCTTGGATGCCGGTNATGTAGCGGCCCAAAATGAGGTTGTGGATGTCGTGGGTACCTTCGTAAGTTTTTACCGACTCCAAATTTGCCATGTGGCGCATGACGGGGTACTCATCGAGAACTCCATTGGCGCCGTGGATGTCTCTGGAGACCCGAGCGATCTCCAAAGCGATGTCGACGTTGTTCATCTTCGCCAGTGAAATCTGTTCAGGGAACCAAGAGCCATCGTCCTTTTTCTTCCCGAGATGGTAGGCTAGGAGTTGCCCCTTGGTGATTTCTCGAAGCATCCATGCCAACTTGTTTTGCACGAGTTGATAGGAGGCAATGGGATGGTCGAATTGAATTCTTGACAAGGAGTACGTCTTGGCGCTGTGGAAACAAGCCATGGCAGAACCAAGGGCCCCCCAAGAAATCCCGTATCGAGCGTTGTTCAAACATGAAAACGGACCTCGTAGCCCTTTCACATTGGGCAGCATACGATCTTTCGGAATCTTGCAGTCTTGGAACACAAGCTCGCTTGTCACGCTGGCCTTCAACGAATGCTTCCCCTTCATTTCCGGGGCAGTGAAGCCTTCATCGCTCTTCTCAACAATAAAGCCTCGAATAACACCGTCAAGCTTGGCCCAGACCACGGCCACGTCAGCAATCGTGCCGTTGGTGATCCACATCTTGGCACCGTTGAGCAAGTAATGGTCGCCTTTGTCTTCGGCCTTGGTCACCATGTCGCCGGGGTTGGAACCGTAATCCGGCTCGGTCAGCCCAAAGCAACCCACATATTCCCCTGAAGCCAGCTTTGGAAGGTAGGTTTCTTTCTGCTCTTCGGTACCAAAATCCCAGATCGGATACATGGCCAAGGAGCCCTGGACAGAAGCAAAAGAGCGAAGACCGCTGTCGCCACGTTCTAATTCTTGGCAGATGAGACCATAGGCAACATACGAAAGACCGGGGCATCCATAGCCTTTCAGTGGTGCGCCAAGCACGCCCATTTCACCGAGGGCCACACGCCATTCATCGGGAAAGACTCCTTCTTCACAAGCATGTTCGATGTTGGGAATAACCGCTTCGTCAACCCACGCCCGAACCATGTCCCTGACCATGATTTCTTCTTCGGTCAGCAAGCTTTCAATGTCGTAAAAATCGAGTCCTTCGAACGGCTCCATGAGGTACCCTCAGTACCGTGGCCACGCGGGTGCTTCATCAACATGTCCCTCAATGTGATAGAAAGGCAGATGTCATTTCTTTCCAAAGCGGAATTCTTTGTACTTTCGTTGGAGCCAAGGACTGTTCATGTAAATCAACCCGAGAATAACTCCAGGGACCGAAATAGCCACTGCACCCAGTACGAGAACATCCATGATGTTCATTTCCACTTCTTCGACCGCCGGTGAGAATTCAATGATGTTTCCAAAATCGGTGATCATAAATCCATTGTGTCGGCTGGTTTCCCACACAACTGAAAGTCCCCGTCCCGCCATGACGGGGTCCCATTCAGCAGCGTCCTCTGGGACGAGGACCGTGAACGCTTCACCGGTCATCGGGGTATAGCGGACCAGACCAAGCGGGGCAAGATGGACAAGGCTTGTGCTGTCATGGCCTCTGGCCACATCAACAAATTCACCGCCGGGCAAAGACCAAGGTACACCCGGTTCAACCGTTGATTGACGAGCATCAAGGGTATTGATTCGAATGACTGTGCTGGTCAACCCGCTGGCAAATCCAACGCATTCATTGAGGATGCCGCTGGCACAATCCACGCCCACCCACGTCTCCGAAGCGGTTTGCGACAGCCAACCGACGGCATGGGCTTCATCGATGACCGCCATGCCCTCGTCAACGGAAGCGAGAACGCAGACGTTGTAATTTCGATGGCAGGCCAGACTGGAAATGGCGCTCTCTCCGAGGTTATCCAGCAGTTCAAATCCGGTATGTTCAGCAAACTTCCAAACCTCTCCGGTTGAGGAGGCGACGTAGGCAAAATCGCCAGCCGGCCGCCACACGACCGAGGTNAGGTCAAAGCCGAGAACACCAAAGGTGCCGTTGACATAGGTGATGCTGTGGTCATAGGTGTCATAGCGCATCGCCATGCCATCATCGCCGACCAACAAAGCCGTATTTCCTCGAGGATGCCAGGCAATGTCATGGATGGTGGAATTGCGACCTGTTACCAATTCCACGTCCAACGCTCGGTTGTCCGCTTCATCGGCAGAAATCAAACGAGCGTATCCATTGAGCCCTCCGACCAGTACATCTTGTCCATCAGGTGAAACGGCTCCNACGGTGATGCCAAGATCGCTTTCTCCAAGGGAACCTGCGTCTTTGAGTTCAATTCGACTCAAAATATCAGCCGAGGCCAGNGGCATGGTCAAGAGAACGACAAGGCCAACGGCGAGCCAAGTGATTCCACGCATGACTCAGCGAGCCGACCTTGCATCAAAACATCTCCCATGGTTTGACCATGCACAAGCCGTTGGGACGGTGGGCTTATGAGACGCTGACCGTTCCGGGGTACATGGAGCGATTTGCCGTTAAGCGTGGCTTGATTAAATCAATGGGCGGAAATGCTGGTTTGGCCAAGTTGGCCACCACCTATTTCGAAAACATCAACGTGGATGCTGAAGGTGTCTTTACCGGCTCTTACGGCCTTCTTGTGAGTGTCCAAGGCAACTACGACGATACCGGTAAGCTGGCGGTGGAAGTTACGCAGCTCAAAGGGGGCGACCTCGCCACCTTCCTCGATTCCGACGATGGCCCCACAAAGGCGATGGAATCCAGAAAGCGATGGTCCGGTTTCTTGGACGATGCCACAGGCTACAACGCCAAACAGCGCGGCGACAAGGCCAAAGAAGAGACGAAAAAATTCTCGAAAGCGAAGTCAGCCATCAAAATGGCTCACAAGTCCATGGATTTGATGAAGAACCTTGACCAGGAAACCATCGACAAAGCAAACGAACTCATCGCTTCCCTTCAGGCCATGATAGATGCTGGAACCCCTCCATCTGAGGGTCAGGTCAAGAAACTCGACAAGTTGTTCTGAGGCGATAGGATGGCCATGAAGCAAGACATCGCTACCTTGCTGGCCACCAAAGATGGATACGANGCATTGGANCCATCNNCCAAAGAGCGACTTCACACCATGGTGGGTGATGTCGAAGAGGTTGTGGGGGTTGAGCACCTCATCGATGCTCTTCACAACAGCACATCACACGCTGGCGACGGCGTCATCCGCTGTTATGTTGGATTCGAACCGAGTGGCAAGGCCCACATTGGATGGAAGGTACTCGCTTTGCAACTTCGACGAATGCTGGATGCCAACACCAACGTGATGGTGTTTCTCGCTGACTGGCACGCTTGGGTCAATGACAAATTCAACGGNGACATGGAAGCCATCAAAACCACGGGAATTTACATGCAGGAGACCTTCCGTGCCTTGCTCAACTATCCTCCCGAAGGTGAAGGCCCAGGCGAGCTCCAGTTCAAATGGGCCTCTGAATTGATGGAATCAAGCGATTACTGGGCCCGTGTTCTACGGTGCTCGAAAGGGGCCACGCTCGCCATGGTTCGCAAAACCTTCACCATCATGGGCCGGGACGAAGCCTCATCTGACCATGACCTGTCAAAATTCTACTATCCAGCCATGCAAGCAGCAGACATCTTCGAGATGAACATCGATGTGGCGATTGGAGGAATGGACCANCGCAAAGCGCACATGTTCATGAGGGACGTTGCTTCAAAGTATGGATGGGACAAGGCAACCTGCCTCCACACCCCCATCATCTCCTCGCTCAAAGCGTCCGGTTCAAGGATGGAATCTTTTGACCATAAGATGTCAAAATCCGATCCAAACGGAGCATTGCTGCTTCATGATACGCCCAAACAAATCCGAAACAAGATGAAGAAGGCCTACATTTCTCCCGAAGACCCGCAATCACCGGTCTACGAGCTTGTTGAACACATTTTACTCCCGGAGTTTGGCGTTATTCATGTCACTCCGAATCCGAAGTTTGGAGAACCCAGCACGTGGACATCGCTCGATGACTTCCGAAAGGCCATCATGGACGGGACATTGCACCCACTCGACGCAAAATTCGGTGTCGCCGACGGTCTTTCCAAAGGCCTAGAGGCGCTTGCGTCTCACTTTGAAGCGCATCCTGAAACGCTTGACCGAGTCACGGATTTGATGAACAATTGAATTCATTCCGAAATCGGTAATTCCTCAACGCTTAGAATGTCGATGGACAAAAGGCGTCGCGTGTCCTTTGAAAACGTGCGGTCAGGGACCGGTTGTACACGCAGGATTCCGTTTACCCGAAGGTACGTAGAAGGCATGATTTGATCCACCAGGTCGTCAGCAACCGTCCCAAAGATTTGATTTCGAGTTGAGCAGTTGATGAGGTGATGCTCTTTACTGTAGGTGATTTGACTCATGCTGATGTCTTGCACGTCCTCATACTTGCATTCCTCAATCATCATCTGGAAATTTGGCCNNGGNTNNAACAACCCNANCGGNAGGTCNTTNTTNTCCATGTTCNNCGAANACNTTGTCCAAGACAGGNNCGGCACANNCNGGGNCTCTCNCGNTCNCGNGCCCTGCGNTGTTTGACTTCCNTNATGCTACNNCANTCNNGNCAGCGGTACTTGGCCAGTTTGAGCCAACCATAAGGGTGGGAAACTTCGTTAATTTTCACATCAAGACAAACCAAATCGTTGCGATCACGCATACGGAGTTCATCCACCCGATTGAGGTAGTTGTCCGAAAGACCAATGACTCGTAGCACGGGACGCGTTGGAATGTTATGGGCATCAAATTGCTCTCGCATGATTCGGAAACCAAGCTCCAGGGCACGGGTTGGGTTTTCGTGGAAGATATGGCGCAGCGTTGGCTTTTCATCGATGAGTCGATGTTCAATTTGAAATCCATGAACACTGTCTTCCATCCCTTCCAAGCGAGCAATGTCTGCGCTGTAATGCTCAACGATCAATTCCCTCCATTCTCGGAGGACGGTTTGTTCTTCGGGGCCGACATCAACCTTCTTTGGCGGGGACATGGAATTCTTCCGCTGGTGGGACGGTTCATAATTCTAACCAATGGCCTCGGGCAATTCTCCCTCGATTCACCCGTGGGAATTCGGTGGTAAGGTTCATCAATTGAGTCTTGGTGGCCATTTTTAGAATTGGAGTTGAATGCATGCCCAACATCATCGTCCTCGTTAAGCAAGTACCCGATACGAACGCCAAGATTGTTGTCAACGGCGACCGCGTTGACCTTTCAACCGTCAAAATGGTCATGAGCCCCTACGACGAGTTTGCTGTGGAAACGGCGCTTCAGCACAAGGAGGCTACAGGTGGAGAAGTCATCGCCTTGACCGTCGGCGGTGCCGGTGCAGAAAAGATTCTCAAAGACGCCAAAGCCATTGGCGTGGACCGTATCGTTCGAGTGGATGCAAGTGGGGACATGGATTCCAACGCCCTCCAGAGCATCATCGCTCAAGCCGTCGCTGAACTTGGAGGCGAAGTCGTGTACTGCGGCAAATCCGCTGCGGACACCGGTGCAGGCTCAACTGGACCGGGTGTGGCCGAGCGCATGGGATGGGCTTCCGCTTCCAACGTTTCCAGCACTTCGTTTGGAGATGGACTGAGCGTGGTCATGCCCAGTGGAAGTGGCAACGCGCAAGTCAGTGTACCGCTTCCTGCAGTTGTTTCATGCGACAAAGGATCCCTGAAAGTTCGAAAACCCAATGTCAAAGGGATCATGCAAGCCAAGCGAGCCAGCGTTGATGTCCTTTCTATAGAGGCTCCGCCATCCACTGTTGCCATCGTCAACCACGCTCTACCGGCGGCCAAACCTGCCGGTAAAAGTTACGAGGGTGGCGCCGCTGCGGCTGAGGTCGCACACCTGCTTCGAGATGAAGCCAACGTCCTATGAGGTGAAACCATGACACAAACAATTGTAATTGCAGAAATGAACAACAACGCCGTCCACCCAAGCACAGCTGAACTGGTCAGCGCCGCCAAAACTTTCGGAGGGGAACCAACCCTTGTCGTGCCATGCACGGATGCTAACCAAGCATCAGGAGCTGCCGGAATGGGGGCAGGAAACATCATTGCCGCAAAATCCGGTGCCTTTGCTCACTACGATGCAAGTGGATGGGCGAGTGCGCTTGATGGCGTCATCCCAATGGGGACCATCATCACAGGAGCCAGTCCCCAAAGCAAGGACATGGCAGCACGATTGGCCGCTCGACGGAATATTCCAGTGGTGCAGGACGCCGTGAAAATTCAAGAGGGGAAGATCACCTCTCCAGTCTACAGTGGAAAGGCCATGCAAACCGTGTCCGCCACGGGCCCCGTTGTCATCTCCGTTCGTTCAAACGTGTTCACGCCGGCCGAAGGTGGCGCCATGGATCATTCAGTCCTTGCGGCCGACGGAAACGTGGCCACGGCGGTTCAAGAATTCATGGCCCGAGCCTCAGAACGCCTCGACGTATCGGAAGCCAACATCGTGATCTCTGGTGGACGAGGCATGGGTTCTCCAGACAATTTCACGCATTTGGAAGCGATTGCTGACACCATCGGAGCTGCCGTTGGCGCCTCGAGGGCTGCCGTGGACACATGGGACGCCATTCCTCACTCCATGCAGGTTGGACAGACTGGAAAAACTGTCAATCCAAACCTCTACATCGCCGTCGGCATTTCCGGGGCGATTCAACACCTTGCTGGAATGCGCTCTTCGAAGTACATCGTGGCCATCAACAAAGATGCTGATGCCCCGATTTTCCAACACGCTGATTATGGCATTGTAGCAACCTGGGAAGAAGCTCTCCCGGTGCTTCATGAAAGCCTGAAAGGCATGATGGACTGATCAGGCGTACTTTCCGAAGCCGAACGTCCCGCCCTTTCCTGCTGGATCTCCTACGAAGGGGTTGGTTCGCTTTTCATGGCCAATCGTGGTCAACGGACCGTGCCCTGGGTGAACGACGGTTGCCTCATCAAGTGGCCAAAGTTGAGTGTGGATTGAATTGGCCAGTAGGTCGAAATCCCCTCCAGAATTCGCAATGTCGGTTCGACCCACGGAACCAGCAAACAAGGTGTCTCCAACAAAGACATGGTCGGGTCCATCATTGACAGAAATGAGCAAACAACAACCTCCCAAGGTGTGACCGGGAGTATGAAGCACACGAAGTTCGATCGTCCCAAAGGTGTATTGTTCGCCCGCTGCAAAGGCTTGGTCGGCGACGGCAGGCTCTGGAAGTGAAAGTCCGTACCTTCTTCCTGAGGCTTGAGATAATGTTTGCAGGTAGTCATCGTCCGGATGGAGAAACCAATCCACGTCGTAGTGATCACGGAGTACGGGGATAAATCCGCTGTGATCAAAATGAGCATGCGTGTTCACAAGGGCAACGACCCGACGCTCTGGTGTGTTTTGTTGCTCGGCCATGGCTTTGTTTTCAGGGCCAGTGGTCCAGTTTGGACCCGAGCCACGGTATCCGTCAACCCAATCGATGATCCGTTGTGGTTCATCACCGCCATCAATGATGATGGTATCACCGCTGGCTCGATCCGTGACGACGGAGCACCGCATTTGCAACGGGCCAACGAAAAAGTGGTCTATCCACGGTTCGCTCAGCGCCATGGTCTGCGCAGGAATGACTCCTTCAAGAGGTTGAGCCATCCAAAATGTGAACGACCAAGGAATCCATGGTCCACGAACCATCCCCGTCAACCACCCGAAGCTCAAACCGGTGATGGCCAATTGGGAGTTTGAGTTTCACTTGAGCGGCGTTTGTAAGTTCTTGACCACGCTCATCGTACCAAGACCAACCGGCGATTCGATTGTGAGGGTCATAAGAGCCCCTTCCATCCAAAAGAACAACACAGGTTCCATCCTCATCAGCGACATGACGTTGGTCGTCCCCTGCAAGAGCACGAGGAGGGATGGTTTCCTTCACTGAAGCAGAAAGCGCATCCAATAAGTCATCGGTTTCTTCCAGCGTGAAGGCCTCAACGCTGTTGAGTTCGTCCAGCAAATCCTCTTCGTTTAGAGTTCGTTGTTGTTCGTTTGATGGCCCAGGGTTTTGTTCCATGGCGGCCATCAATGATTCGGGTGTGACCGTTGATTCTGGAGTGGAGGAGAATGAAGCACGCTCGTCTTCGGTGAGGAATTCAAGGATATCGTCGTCATCACCATACAGTTCCTCCGCCGAGAGGGGTTGGGCCGTTGCTTGAACCTGAAACCATTCAGTGAGGTCCGAAGTATCCGCTTCAAAGACGTCTTCTTTTAGATTCATCAGTCCAATGGGTTCGGGAGCAGTGTAATCATTTTGGTCGTCTCCAGCAAACACCAACCGACGATAGGTAGGGTGGTAGCACATCATCTCCGGCATGCCTTGATGCTCCACTTTCCATGCTTGTCCGTCAACCATCCCATGGATGTAAAACCATGAACTCGCCACCACCTCTCCTTGGTATTCTGCGCAAGAAAACACGGGGTGGCCGGTGTTCAACACCTCTTCCATTGTACCGTCTTCCAGGAGACGGTGAACGGTCCCATCATCGAAACCAAGGATGGCTCCCAAGGGTGATGTCGATGAAGTAAGTAAACGCATACGTTGATCATAACGAACCTGCAACGCACCGTTGAACCAAAGTTCAAATTCAATCGCTTCTTCCTCACCAGCCACCAAAGCATGACCTTCGCGTGTCAAAAATAATCGCCCACCTTGGGTCAATCCGAGCCCAGTGATTCGTTCACCATGGTCGCCTCGAGCGGGGCGATGCCAAACGACCTTTGTCTCATCCATGCCAACAACCCTTCCTCCTTGTTCAGCGACGTAAATGCGCCCTTCATGGGCGGCAAAATGCAACACATCGTTCAATTCCAAAGATCTCGAAAGGTTGACTTGTGGACGTTCAAATTGAATGAGAATCACTTCACCCATGCCACTGAGCACCACCGCTTTGAGGCCCATGAAACGGCAGGTTTGCACACCTCCATCCACGTCTTGAGACTCGAGCAGTGTGCCCTCATGATCGTAGAAGCAGATGGCACCGATGTCGTCTCCAACCACCAGGTGCGAACGGTGAAAGGAGAGAAAGGAGACCGTGTTTGTGGATGAAAACACAATCAGATGTTCCAGTTCCCCCGCTTCATTCAGTCGCCCAAGATGAACCGAACGGCTCCCCTCTACCCAGGCCAAGAGGTCGCGGTCATGGTCGAGGGCGAGGTGAGCAATCTTCTCCTCCGGAGTGAGAAGGGAAACCACTCGACGGGTAGAGACCATGGTGGGAGGTGGGCACGGTCGTTCAAAAGAACTCGCCCGTACTGTTTCTTCATTACAAGGCTTCATCGTTGTGAAGGTCAATCACAGCATCATCCACATGGGATTGTCCTTTCGCAGCATCGTTTCGGGCATCTTGGAGTTTCTGCAAGTAGGCCTCATCAATGTCGCCAGTGACGTATTCTCCGTTGAAACAACTTGAGTCAAAGGCGGAGACTGCCGAGCCTTCTTGTTGCGTGACCTCGATCAAATCATCAAGCGTTTGGTAGAACAGACGATCGCTGCCAATGGTCTCATTGATTTGCTCGATCGAGCGCCCATTGGCAATGAATTCGTTCACGGCTGGCATGTCAATCCCGTACACGTTGGGGTGGCGAACCGGTGGCGCTGCTGAGGCAAAATACACCTTTGAGGCGCCGACGTCCCGAGCCATCTCAATGATTTGAGCGCTGGTTGTGCCTCGCACGATTGAATCATCAACAAGCAGGACGTTCTTTCCTTTGAACTCGTTCTCAATGGCGTTGAGCTTTCGGCGAACGGACTTTTCACGCAATGCTTGACCTGGCATAATGAAGGTACGTCCAACATAACGGTTCTTGACGAAACCTTCTCGATAGGGAAGATTGAGTGTTTTGGCCATTTGCAAGGCCGCAATTCTTCCTGAGTCAGGGATGGGGATCACCACATCGATGTCATGGTCCGACCACGATTCAAGAAGGCGTTCGGCCAAACGCTGTCCTTGATTCAACCGAGATTGATAGACGGACATCCCGTCAATCACAGAATCAGGTCGTGCAAAGTAGACGTGTTCAAAGATGCAAGGCGTGTAGTTGGCAGGTTCTGAGCATTGGCGAGAAAACAAATGACCCGAGGCACTGATGAAGATGGCTTCACCCGGCAGAATGTCTCGGACGATTTCAAACCCGAGGGCCGTTATCGCAACGCTTTCACTGGCGACAATGTATTCGGTCTCCCCCTCGATTTCTCGCATTCCATAGACCAAAGGACGAATGCCGTTTGGGTCCCTGAACGCCAGCAAACCGTACCCTGATATGACTGAAACACAGGCATAACCTCCTCGCACGCGGTTGTTCACGGCATTGACCGCCCCGAACACGGCTTCGATGTTCATGTGGGGGTCGCCTTGAATTCTGAGCGAAGATGTCCGTTCTCCCAATTCTACGGCAAGAGCGTTGAGCAGTAACTCAGAATCGCTTGTTGTGTTGATGTGCCTCATGCAATCATCGCGTATGAATCGGCCCAACTCCTCGGCGTTCGTGAGGTTGCCATTGTGCGCCAATGCAATCCCGTAAGGCGAATTCACATAGAACGGCTGTGCTTCAGCACTGGAAGATGAACCTGCTGTTGGGTAGCGAACGTGCCCAATGCCCACGTTTCCTTCCAAACGAAGCATGTGGCGCTTGAAAAAAACATCCGAAACCAAGCCGTTGGATTTTCGGAGTCTGAAATGACCTTCGGTGTCGGTGAGAATTCCAGCTGCGTCTTGGCCTCGGTGCTGAAGGACCGTGAGGCCGTCATAGAGGAGTTGATTCACGTGCGAGCCGTGTTGCCCGACGATTCCGAGGATACCACACATGCGCTTGCCTCGTCCCAACCAATCATAGGTTGCTTCTTATCGTTGCGATGGGAATGAATCAAGCCTTGGGGCGGTGACTCTTCTTGGACCAGTTGTATTTCCGCATCCTTGCAGTCTCTCCATATCCACACGCTGCGCAGACCTTCTTCTGCTTGTGATAGGAGTTGCGTCCGCACCTTCGACATCGAATGTGAGTGGTCTTTTGTCGCTTACCCATGGATGGTGTACCTTTGGACATGACCTCACCTGAACGAGTTGCCCACCGACCTCCCCCTTATGAAATCAACGGCACGCCATCTGGCGCTTTTCACTCCTCTTCAAAGTGAATGGTTTGGCTGGGGCGATTCATCAAACTTGCAAACAATGTACCCGCTACAACGACCACGGCGAGGCCCAGCCCAATGATTGTCGTTCCAAATCGAATCGTATTGGCCAGTGCTTGAGCACGCACAGAACCGTTGTCTTCCATCAAGAGTTCCCCTTGTGCGAGGAAGAATAACGTAAGCCCAAGGCCAAGAAGAACGCTCATCAACATACCAACCAACGGGGCAATCGGTCGTTTTCGAGCATCACCATAGACGAAGAGAGTCAACAACAACATGAAAGAAAACAGGGTGAACGATGTGAGGAGGGAATTTGTGAATCGGATGAAGGTGCCTTCGGTTGAGCCGCCTGAAAGCCACAGAATGATGGCGAGGATTGACAGGAGGGGGAACAGGACCATCATACACAATCGTGCAAGAGAACGGTTCGGAGATGGATCATTCATCTTCATTCTCACCTCCAAGGTTGTCTGCAATGATTTGACTCGCTTGTTCGAGTTGAGACGCCGTAGGTGGGTCAAGGCGTTTTGGTGCCGGCTGCTGAGCTTCGTAAATCGCAAGCACGATGGCGAAAAGGAGGATGGAAAAGGCCGCACCGACCATAGCACCAAAGATGTCCGCCGACGCCAGAAGAACTTCGTTTGCAAATTGTTCGCGGGCCACATTTGGACCGTCGAGCATCGCCCCTAACAGGAGCAGGAGCGATGAAAAACAGGCGACGAGCAGCATTAAGCGCTGTTCTCGTTCACGGCCATCACCAACCAAATTCACCACGGCAAAAGCTCCCGTCGCCATGGCCAGCGTTCCCAACAGCATGGTCGGCCAAAAAATGAGCCAATACCGATTCACTTCGCCAGGATACATCGGCGTGAGAATCCACCAATGCATGGCTTCAAGCCAAAGCACACCGAACATGACCATGACGACACCGATGGTCCGATCCCCTTTGCTGAGCCGACCAACAGGTACATTTCCAGAGAAGGTAATGAGGTAAAATCCAACTCCAAGCAAGACCGCTGGCCCAACAAGGCTGCCAAGCAAGTGTCCAAATGCACTCGAGGGGGAGAAGGAAAGAGTCCAAGGCGTAGCCATCAAGGAAAGCAAGCCGAGAACCAAAAGGAGCATTCCAGAACGTCGTTGCCAATGAACCTTGGAAAAGAAACCAATCATGGTTCCGGAAACGACAAACAAACCCGCTAGCCAGAAGAAAACGAAGGCTTGCGTCGCTTCTTCCATGCCATGTGCTAACCTCCTAGATTTATAGAGAATCCTCCCCGCGTGAACGCAGTCCTATGATTCTGTCCTGAATGCATGGCGGAGGGCATAAATACCCCACCTCTGTGGGCTGAATGCTTAGGTGTTCCCATGGTAAAGCGACCCCGTCAAGTTATGCGCTACAGTCCTTCTGCTGGCAAGCACACCCTTCACACGGTTGAGCGAGTCAAGAAAAGGCGAGCTTCCGAACTCCGCTGGGGTCAGCGACGGTTCCGTCGAGTCATGGCTGGATACCGAGGTTTCCCTCGTCCAAAGCCGGACGGTCGTGAGAAGCCAACCAAGCGCGTGAACATCCTCTACCGATGCACAGAAACGGGCAAAGCCCACTACGCTCCTTGCAAGCGTGCAAAGAAATTCGAACTTGTTGACCGATGAGGTGTACCCTATGACCAAATTATTTTTCCGAGTAAGTTGCCGCGATTGTGGAAGCGAATCCATCATTTTCTCTCGAGCAACCACGTCCATCACTTGCGATGTTTGCAGCGCAACGATGACCAAACCAGCAGGTGGAAAAGCCGATCTGGTTGGTTGCACCGTCGTCGAAGCACTGAACTGAGGAGGCTGAGCCTCCATGGTTATCCAAGACGGCGCCACACCCGATGAAGGGGAATTGGTCGTTGCCACCATCAAAACCGTCAAACAAAACGGTGCCTACGTTGACCTTGACGAATACGAAGGCATTGAAGGCTTCATTTTCATTGGCGAGATTGCTTCAGGTTGGGTCAAAAACATCCGCGGCTTTGTTCGTGAAGGCCAGCGCGTGATTTGTAAAGTGATGCGGACCCGTCGAGATGGCACCTCATTGGAACTTTCTCTCAAGTCCGTCTCCGAGGAACGCCGACGTGGCCGACTCCAAGAATGGAAGAACGAACAACGGGCTCAGCAGTTGTTGAAAGTCCTTGCCGAAAAGGTTGGTTGGGATGAAGAGGTCATGAACGAGCAAGCCGCTGAACTCATGGATGCGTTTGGCGGATTGTACGCTGCATTCGAAGAGGCTGCCATGCAAGAAGGCGCCCTTGAAAATGCTGGTTTCGAGGGTGAATGGATGGCACCGTTCATCGAGATTGCGATTGAAAACATCATCCCTCCCTTTGTTGAAGTACGAGGTACACTCACCCTCAGCATCAACGTCATCGATGGAGTCTCAGTCATCCGCTCGGCTCTGGAAGCCGCGGAATCCTTGACCAACGAAGAAGAAGAAATCGATGTCAAATGCTTTTACGATGGAGCGCCATGCTACCGCATCGAGTTGAAAGCCCCAGATTTCAAAGTCGCTGAAACCACGTGGGAAAAAGCGACTGAAGCCGTGGTGAATCACATGGCCGCCGCAGGTGGCGAAGCAATCGCACAAAGGGAGTGAGTCAATGGCCAAGCAACGCATGCAACAATGCCTCACTTGTGGCGCCTTCTCGCTGCGAACCGTTTGTCCTGAATGCGGAGAACGCGCCCAAGCAGCGGAACCCCTCAAATGGTCGCCAGAGGACAATCGGGCAGCGCTTCGAAGAAAGATGAAAGGCGTTGAAGACAAAGACTGGCCATCTCAACTCGCCACGCTCCCAAGTTTGGATCAAATGAAGCAAAACCAGGTGCTTGAAGAAGAGTGACGGACGATGGTTTGAACCGTCCAAACCGTCCTTAGACAACCTGAATCGATGTCAAACATTATAACGCGTGTTGACGGGTTCAACCGTTCATGACCATGCAAATTGAATGGCGAAACAACGCCTCTACCCTGCCAAAAGGAGCTACGGTCCTGATCGCCTTCCCGGGCGTGGCAAACATTGGCAAGGTCGCCGTGGATTCTGTTTGCGACCTTCATGAGAGCGTCGAAATAGCACGTCTTCATCCTGTGGGATTACCTCCTCATGCTGAACTTGATGAAGATGGCTTGCTTGCACCTCCGCATTTTTCCATCCAACACGTTGCTACGAGGGGACAAAACCCCCTCATCACCTTGACCGGTAAAGCGCAACCCAATGAACCAGGTCAGCAATCCATGCTCGCTCGGGAGGTCATGGGTTTTTTGCAACAACAGGAGGTTTCAACCGCCTTCGTACTTGCCGGTATGATCGACAAACCAGAGATCAAGGAAACCTTTGCAGTGGCCAGTTCAGCCGCCTTCCGCATCGACATGGAATCGATGGGAGTGGATGTGCGAAGGGACGAGCCGAGGTCCGGCGCCATCGGACTAGCAGCCCTGCTGGCCTCCATGGGGCCACTGTATGACATCAATTCTGCTTGCATCATCGCAACCACGGTTGGAAACAGCGAGGACATCCTCGGCTCTCAACGAATGATTGAGCATTTGGAACAATGGTTCGGGTTCGGATTGACGGTACCGACCAACGGAAATGAATGGCTCAGAGACAAACTCAAGGCCATCGCCCCAGAGACAGAAGACGATCTTGTTGGCGAGATGACCGCATCCCATGATGCGTTCTATATGTGATTACGAGCGCCGAGAGAGGGATTTGAACCCCCGCGTCCAAGGGACAGTGGATTTCGAATCCACCGCAATACCGGGCTATGCGACCTCGGCTCTAAGGCGAGGGTCTAGCGCCACGGTCATAAGCATGATGTTTGCTCGCTAAACCATGGAGATTCACTTTCACGGGACCGACGTTGATGCCGTGGTTGAGGTTGAGCAAGGCACCACCGTGCGAACGGCTTTGCAAGCAGCAGGCATCCTCCCATCGATGGTGATCGTAAGCTATGATGGAACCGTCCTTCCTCACGCAACGCCACTCAACCAATCGGTCAATCTGCTCGTAACCACCATTTCTTCAGGCGGCTGAACGCTCAACGCGTTCAATGATTTGCAAGCGTGAATTCCGAGTGTAATCGCAGCGCACTTCCGAGGCCCAAGCATCGAGGCCGAGATTTCCAATGGCGACAACATCTCCTGCTTCCAGCATCGTGTATTGATGGTTCCAATCATCAGCCCATCCTTCGACTTTACAGGCACCCGAATGGTCCATCAGCATCAATCCTTTTCGGGACCAAGCTTTCCCTGTCTTGCCTACGCCGCTCTTTTCATAGGTGTAGACCACCGTTCCGCCCACGTTGTGCTTTGCTTGATAGTCAAAAAGATCAAAGGAATCAATGGATGGATCTTCATCCGCAACGAGTTGTGAAAAGGGATCCATTTTGAGGACAATTTCGCCCTTCCAGTTGATGGTAAATACGGCGTCTTTCACGAGAACCTTCACGCCCTTCATGGCCTGAACGGCAACGGTTGGCGATCCATCGGACTGCGAAGTGGATACGACTTGGATGTGGGCGGTGTTGGTGCCTTGCTTGAGCATCATCTTCAGCGGCACTCCGTTTTTCACATAACCAACGGAAAACAACTCTCCACGGACGGTAGCTCTCGGGTTGAGAACTCCAATGTCTTGCAAAGGTGTTTGCTGGCTGGCACCAGGAAGTTGGACCGAGGAGGACAAGCGTCGTTCGTCGGTCCCCGCTCCGCCAGGGCATACATCATGCCAATCACAACGTTCGCACCGTGATTCGTCTGGAGCCTCCGTTGCTTTGCCCCCGGGATCAAAACCTCGCATTGGTTTTGGCTCAGGAGGGCAGTCGTCTCGAGATGGGGGTTCAGCTTTGAGCAAATCCCAGAGTTCTTTCATTTCTCTTTCGATGGCCTCCATTTCCTTCAGCGAGGGAACATCGATGGTTTTGATGCTTGGATGGCCGAGGTACCAAATTTGGAGACCACTCACTTCTTCTGCGCGTTGATGAGTCACGTGCCATAGCATGGCGTAGATATTGAGTTGGTCAACATAATCACCCGAGCGGTCGTTAGCTCCAACACTAGCTTTGAGGTCCACAATGACTGGCGTGCCCGCCCAACGGTAAACAAGGTCATACTCACCTTGGAACCAGTGATCTGGATGAATGGCGTTCATGGTAAACGAAGGTGCATCGGGATCGACGAACCAAGGGCGAGAAATCTCCCAAGCCTCTGTCCATGAAACCTCTCCTTCACCAGCAAGAGGATGCCCTGCCGTGAAGGGTTCGTGCGGGAAACCATCCGGCGCAGGCCACGCTTCTCGTTGCCCTTGCCGCCAAGCATCCAACCCTGGCCCACCTTTTCCCTTGAAGCAACGCTCAACTTCATCAAGATGGAAATCGATGGCGCTGACGACCATATCGAGGCAACGTTTCGGGTCGACATCGCTCCAATCGCCAGCTTTTCGTTCGTCTTTTTCCCATTGCTCTTGCATCCTTTTGAGGGCTGGAGGGAGATGAACACCGGCACGTTGGGTCGCCCATGTTTGGAGTTCATCCTTCGATTGTGGGCGTTCATTCGGGAAAAAGGGCATCAATCCAACCGCAGGCCAGGATTGTTCTTGACCGGTGCAAGGCTCCCCATTTTCGTGGTATGGAGAAGGACCAAGAGCGTCATGACTGGAGTTGGCCGCCACAAATCCCGGTGAGTCTCGCAAAACCCTGCACACCGCTTCTTCAACCGCCCGCCCAACGAAGAGAACTGGAATCTGTGGCATTTTGAATCGGTACACCTTTTGGTAGAACCAAAGCCGAGGGCAGGCCTTGTAGGCGTTGGCCTGGCTGGCTGACATGCGGTTGTAAGGGCCCACAGTATCTCGTTGACTATCGGCCATGTGGACGGGCATAGCACCTTCACATAAGCCACACTTTTTGAAGGCTGAGTGCGATGAAACTGAATCATCGAGCGGAGAAGGTCTCCATTCGTGTCTTTCGATTGTCGATTCGCAACTGGAGAATACCTGAACGCCAACCGAGCTCCGCACCCGTCATCGCCAATCCATCTCCGGGACGGAGGGAAAGGAGTCGTTGGTTAATGCTGGAGCCAAAAGCCACCACTTCGGCGATATGGTAGCCATCCCATAGCATAATGGAGAGCATGGTCCATGGTTTCCCATCAATTCGGGTGCCTGAGCGACGACGAATGGACAAGACATGCCCTTTGACGTTCGCCCGTGTGCGCAAAAGCCCGAGGCGAGTCAGTTCCGGAATTTCTGAATCCGCCATCGCTTCTGGTTTCATCAACTGGGTAGAACCGTCGACGTACAAGCGGGCCTGATCCCTCCATACTCCCGGAAGCGCATCGATGACAAGTACCTCTTGCTCAAGGAGTTCATGGAGGTCGGGAAAGGCCCCAGGTTCGCTCTCTTCAAGCGTGATGTGTCGATTGCCGACGACCAAAACAGCCCCAAGAACATGCTCAGAAAAATGGTTCGGCATCGGTCCCCATGCCCCCGTTAGACGACCGGTCACGGCCACCCTTCCCTGCACTTGACCGAGCGGAGCATAGGGGGGAGAAATCTTGACATCGGGGAGATGGCGTATCCAATCAAGGTGTTCTGGAACCGTCCAATCTGCATCATTGGAACGGGAGACACCGCACCACACACATCCTGCTGCAGTGCCATCACAGGCCGATTCAGGTGGGGCAGGAAACGGCATCACGCCAGAAGCATGGTCTTGCATCGATTGATGATGTTGGGCGTAAGTTTCCGTCAATTCATCCATCTCTTCGGGAGTTGGCACATCATAGGGAACACGAGCGCTGGCTTCCAAATACCATCCTTCCATTTCAGCAACGATTTCCCCCTCGTGGGTTGCATGCCAGAGCCAAGCATAGAACCTCAACTGGTGTTCCAGCGACGAGGAAAACATCGACCCTGGATGGCCCGATTTAATGTCAACAATTCGAATGCGACCGTCCCATCTCAACACCAAATCCAGTTCACCAGAGGCCCATCCATCCGGGTGATAGAGCCGTTGGGGTTGGTGGACACGCGGGTCCTTAAACCACGGGCGAGCGCATTCCCAAGCTTCATGCCAAGTGACATCAGAGCCTTCCTCCGACCATACCGGAGAGGAGGAAGCAACCCATGAGCGAAGTTCAACGTCTCGAACCTTTTCAGGAAGAGGGAAAGATGGAGGAGAACCAAGGGAGGGTTCAGGGACTGAAAACGGTTGATCGTTGGCTCGACGAACCTCGAGGTACGGCCCTCCTCCCGCACCGTAGCAGGCTTTGACCTCTTCAAAAAAAATCTCAAGGCCACCTGCAAGTCGGTCTTTCAACGAAGAAACTGAGACGGCCTCCCACGCATCATCGGCTGATTTCCAAAGGGTCTCATTCCAAGCCTGCGTCCCGGTTTTCATTGCCGCAGCGGAAACATCATCCAGTTGGGTGTACGCCCAGTCTCGAAGGTCTTCAAACGATTTTACCTCAGGCGGATGCATCATCAAAAGTTCACAAAGAGCATCTTCGAGGACAACTCCGAGAATTTGCGACGGGCGAGTAGCCCCTCGGAGACCAACCTGATAGCCCAGTAACCATTGTTGTGGGCAGCGCAAATAGGTTGTAAGAGCGCTAGCGGAGAGACGTCCTCGAGTCCGACCGAGCGGACCACCTCGAGGCGGGAGGCCTACCGGTATGCCCCCACCTCCATGGAAAGAGGAGATGTTCTCCTGACATCATGCATCGTACGAATAATAGTCACCACTGCTTCGTTGTTCACGGTCTTTTCGGCTCTCAGTTTTGTTGATTCGAGGGCGTCGCGAGTCATGATCTCGGCGGAAGGTGACGTCCACTCCAGAAAGGAAGTGATTCATGCCTTCACGTAGGTTGTAAGGTCCTGTTGCTTTTCCTTCAACACCGCCTTGTCCTTCGAACACCAACAAGGAATCAGAGACGATGTCGATAAAGTACACATCGTGGTCAATGACAAAGGCCGACTTTTCATTGGCTTCCATGGTTCGGCGAATGGCTTTTGCTGCTTCCATTCGAGCATTGGCGTCCAAGTGAGCAGAGGGCTCATCCAAGAGATAGAGGTCAGCGTCCCTTCCGAGACATAGGGCAATCGAAACGGCTTGACGCTCACCACCGGAGAGTTTCTTGACACGCTTTGGAAGAAGTTGGTCCACGCCAAGGGCCTTGATGACATTGACATGGAATTCCCCGCTTCGCCAGCGTGGTCCAAGTTCACTGTCAAGCCACAACTGGACCGTCCCATCAAAGTCAACATCGATGTGTTGGGGCTTGTAAGAGATGGTTGCATCAGCGGTAACCCACCCTGCATCATACTCATGTTCTCCAGCAAGGATTTTGATCATGGTGGATTTTCCAGTACCATTTGCACCAACCACTCCGACCACTTCTGAGCGATGGACGGCCCCTTCTCCCGAAGTAAGCATAAAATTACCTAACTTTTTCTCCAAACCGCCCCAACTCACCACTGGCGTTCCCCGCTCTGCCGTGCGGTCTCGATGGCGAAGGAATTTAATCGGCTTGTCGCGGATACGAACGTTTTCTTCGGGAAGGTAGCCCTCCAGGTAGGCATTGATGGCTTTCCTAGTGTTGCGAGCGGGTGTGAAAATACCGTAGGCACCCTTGACCCCGTAAACGACGTGTGTCAAGTCAGCGAGGACGTCCAAGACGGCCAGATCGTGCTCAATGACGATGACGCGCTTCTGCTCAGCCAATTCTTGGATGATCTTCACGATTCGCATTCGCTCAAAGATATCGAGGTATGACGAAGGTTCGTCAAAGAAATAAACGTCCACATCCCGGAGCAGCGTGGCACAAATAGCGACCCGTTGAAGTTCACCGCCTGAAAGTTGATTCAAGGTGCGGTCAAGAAGGTGGTCAATACCCAACGCGACGACCATCTCGTCGTACATCCCCCGTTCGTCAACTTTCTCCAGAAGCGAGGAGACCGTTCCTTCGACCCGTTTTGGTATTCGGTCAACGTTCTGAGGTTTGAGAGCAACTTTCACCGTTTTCTTTTCGACAGCGGTGAGGAAATCACGAAGCTCACCTCGGGGAAGTGTTTCAATCACTTCACCCCATTCAGGTTCCTTGTTTTCCCAATCACCAAGGTTGGGAACAAGGCGCCCCGAAAGAACGCTCATGGCTGTTGATTTCCCCATCCCATTGGGACCTAGAATACCGACGACTCGCTCTTGACTCGGTGTTGGAAGGCGGAACAGGCGGAACCCGTTCAACGAAAAACGATGAACCATGTCTGTGTCAAGTTCGGAAGGCAGGTTGATGATCATCACAGCATTATCTGGGCACAACTTTGCTCGGATGATGCACGGTGGGCAGGCGAACTCTGAGATTTTGATGGTCTTGCCTTCAACCACGATGCAATCCATTGAGCAAGTTTTTGACCACCGTTCCAAATACTCAAAAGCGTTGCTTTTGGGTTTGCAACGCTCCGGCACAACGACAGCGATTCTCATGGTTTTCCCCTCTCAATGTTCTGGAGCCCTTGCCCCAAAACAGAGGTGCCGGGCAAATAATTCTTCTCGGCTCAAATGAGACCCTTGAGGTGCTCATGTCCACGAATGAGGCGGACCGTGCACGGCGTAGGGAATTTCATGGTCGCCTTGCGAAGAGCATCTCGGGCCGTGAGGTAGTGAGGTGCGTCGACATGAATGGAAATCACACGCTGACCGCGCTTCACACGAGCAGCCGTTCCGACGTTCTTACCAAAGGCACAGCGCATACCCTGAGAAACACGGTCAGCACCGGCGCCGGTGGCTTGCTTGTTCTCTCGGAGGACATGATGCGGGAAAGTGTGGACACGAAGGGCATAGCCTTGTGCACCGGCTTCCTTACGGATGGTTGAGTTGGAAACCACACGAGCTGCTTCGAGAGCAGTGTGTCGAATCTGAACGTCGTTGTCGGCTCGGAGTTCGAGAACAACTTGGAACTCGCCCGTCTCTGCAGCACGGCGGTTACCGACGTGGAATTGCATGATACGGTTGTTGGGTACACCACCGATGTACTTTCGACGGGTGTAGGCTGGGCCTTTCAAACGACGGTACATCACTGCTGGTTTACGTGCCATAGGTATGCCTCCAAGCATGCCTGCGACCAATGCTCCCCTTATGATATCTCCGCACACGAATTCAATTCCTTCAACGCCAACTGCCACCCCCTTGAAGCAAAGTCTTCATGATGCGCCGCTCCCAGCCCACCTCATGGCTGGCGGATGGAGGGGTCTCCTTGAGGAGGAATCCGAACACCAGTGGCTCACCCTGTCGTTGTTTGCGCTCTTTGTGGTCTTTGGGGCGTTCGCCATCGATGCTACTGAACATTTTGTTGGCGACCAAATTGTCGACGTCGAAGCACAGCACCAAGGTGGCTTGGTCACCGAAATTGAATACCAAGAAGCAGAGGGGGGCTACACCGCTTTGGTCTTCTCCCCAAGCGCAGGCTATCACATGTTCACCGAGGATGCCAAAGGGACCGTCACCTATGTGTTCGATCCGTTGATTACCAATGAGATGGCCGCACAGGTCAATTTCATCAAAGCCATGCCGGGTGGCGAACGGGTGTTTTCGGTTGCTCCCAATCAGCTGTTGAGCCTTCAGGACAACATGATGATCACCTACGATTACACCTCGTTCAACGAGACCTTCACCATTCAGGATGTTGCTGACCGAGTTGGTTCATCCTCAACGGACCGGCTTCTGTTGACCATGGAAGGAAGCAGCACTTCGTTCCGAGGCGTTGTTGCTGGCGTCCCCACGCCGGCGATGTCCATGTCTTCCGGCGTTCAGTGGCATCATGTAGAATCGCACTCGGATGGCCTTTGGGTAGCCATTGGAACGCACTCGAGCACATCGGGAGCTGACGGTTCAAGTCCAGCCACGCCGCAAGCACGACCGGTCCTTGGATGGATCACCTGGGCCGGCGATGCAAACACTCCAGTGCTGCGCAACGTGCAGATGTTCGGGTCGGGCGTGTTCCATGGTTTCGCTCAATCCGGCACGGAGCTCGTTGTCGGCGGAACCGTGGAAAGTCTCGTCATTTCAGCGGACGAGGAAGTGAAACCAATCAATGCGCCTTGCGCACTGGCCGTGAGCGATACCGACGGAAAGGTTTGGTTCATCGGCCCCCTTGGAAGCACGAATTTGGCCACCTACGCCAACGGTGTCCTCGAGGTCCATCAGCTCAGTCGCCACATACCCGTCGAGGTTTCCGATGCGGGTGCCCAAGGAGAACATGTCCATGTCCATGGGACGGATGGGGAGGGCAATCCGATTCAATGGAGCATCGACATAACAGCCGACGGCTCTATAGAGAGCGGCAGAGGATTCATCAACCTGCTATTCCTGCTCTCCGGAGGCATTCTTCTGGCCATGATGGCCACCAACGCCATTGAACAACTTCGGCAAAAGGCATGAATGCCGTTTAACACAGCAAATGCGGCGTGCTCAACCAATGCCTTGAGAACCTTCATGTGCCCTCGTCGGTCTTGAAGAATTCCAGCGTAAGCCATGGAGTGTGCAGAGATGACAAAACGGGGGATGATGGACCAGTTCTTTGACATCAAAGAACAACATCCCGACACCATTCTGTTCTTTCGGATGGGAGATTTCTACGAACTCTTTCACGAAGATGCGGAAGTAGCGGCGGACGTTTTGGGACTTTCCCTCACATCCCGAGACAAAAATGCCGAACAACCCATTCCCATGGCCGGGTTCCCTTGGCACGGTCTGGAAGAACATCTACGCACCATGCTACGTGCTGGGCACAAGGTCACCGTGGCCGAACAGGAGGAAGAACTTCGTCCAGGAGCCAAACTTCTGGAGCGCGTCGTGACCCGAGTCTACACACCAGGAAGTTTGTACGAAGAGGGATTGCTTGAAGGCGATGAGCAATCGCTTCTCGCCGCGGTTGTTCTGGGAAGTGACGCCCTGGGTTTGGCGGTCATCGATGCCTCCACGGGAAAGGCCTGGGCTTCAACCCACAACGGAGCAGACCGGTTTTTACGCCTTCAAGATGATCTCCTTCGATGGCAACCCAGCGAATTCGTCTTGACGCCAAAGGATGCGGAAGACAGCCACCTTGCTCGGCTGTTCCCACTTCTTGAGAAAACGATGGTTAGCCAACATAAGCTGAGCCCAACCAAACGAGAGGAGCGGCTTCGAGCGATGTTGAACGTTGCCGATTTGGGCCACCTTGACCTTGACCATGCCCCGCTCGCCCTCTCAGCCACCGGTTTGGCCGCCGATTACCTCGCCACGGTTCATCTTCGAATGGATGTTCATCTCCAAGACGTTGAACTCCTCGAAGAGCAGGGTCATCTTTTGCTTGACCAAACCACCTTGCGCAACCTGGAACTGACGTCCACCTTAGCGGGGGAATACGATGGAAGCCTCCTCTCCACCCTCAATCGTTGCCGCACAGCGATGGGGCGACGGCTTCTGAAGACATGGTTGCTCCACCCACTTTCTGAAATGGAAGCCATACAGACCCGACATCATGCCGTCGGCACCCTGTCGCGCTCAGCCCGCCGATTGGATGGAATGCGGGAATCGCTCAAAGGCATACGGGACATGGAGCGCCTCGCTACACAACTGGCTTACCAACGCAGCAACGCACGCGACTTGGTGGCCACGGCCCATGCGCTCGAACGCATGCCTGGTTTGGTGCAGTGGTGCAAGGACAGTCAAGACCCACTGCTGATTCACCTCAGTGAGCGTTTGGACCAACTCGATGAAATGATGCAAGCCATTCGAAACACCCTCAACGATGCACCGCCTCTTGGACTTCGAGACGGTGGTCTTTTGCGCCCTGGCGTCGACGAACAGGTGGACGAACTGCGCAAGGTCACTTCAGAAGGAAAGGCTTGGTTTACCCAACTCGAACGACGTTTGCGAGAAGAACTGAGCATCCCTTCATTGAAGGTCAAAAACAATCGCCAGGTGGGTTGGTACATCGAAGTCACGCAAACCCACGCTGACAAGGTCCCTGAAGAATGGCGTCGCAAACAGCAGTTGACCAACGGCTCACGCTACACCACTCAAGAATTGGTTGAACGGGATGACCTGTTGTTGACCGCTGATTCAAAACTGAAGGAACTGGAGTACCGAAAATTCCTCGAATTGCGAACTTATTGCGTTGCTCATGCTTCATCGCTTGCCGAGATTGCACGAAGGGTCGCCTCCATCGACGTCCTCCAATGCTTCGCTTCGGTCAGCAGGGAACGGGCATGGACCAAACCGGAAATGACCGAGCAGCACACCATCAAGCTCGAAGATGCTCGCCACCCCGTGCTTGAGACCCAAAGTGGGTTTGTCCCCAATGACGTGATGATGAATCCAAAACGGAGCTTCTTGCTGATCACTGGGCCGAATATGGGCGGGAAATCGACCTATCTTCGTACGGTGGCCTTGGTCTCCGTACTGGCTCAGGCAGGTTGCTTTGTTCCAGCCAAACAAGCAAAGATTGGACTTGTGGACCGAATTTTTACCCGAGTTGGTGCCAGTGATGACCTCAAACGCGGAAGGTCCACCTTCATGATGGAGATGATCGAAGTCGCCCACATTCTCAAGCGGGCAACCGAGCATTCCCTTGTCTTGCTGGACGAAATCGGAAGGGGCACCTCGACCTTTGACGGTCTGTCCATCGCTTGGTCGGTCACCGAAGACATCTGTTCTCGAATCGGGGCTCGAACGTTGTTCGCAACCCACTACCACCAACTGATTGGACTTGAGGACGAGATCGACGGCTTGTGCAACGTCCACGTCCAAGTCGCCCACAGCGATGGCCAGTTGAAGTTCTTGCACACCGTGGCGGACGGGCCTTGCGACGATTCCTATGGCGTACAAGTCGCTGCTTTGGCAGGTCTGCCTCGAAACGTGGTTGAACGAGCGACCGATTTGTTGGCGTTTCTCGAGCTCCAGGCGGGTGGGGCTCGAGCAGGCGAACAAGGGGCACCAAGGTCAAGGGACGCCGGCCAAGCGAGCCTCATGGGGTACTTTGCAGCAGCAGCCATGAAAACCACAGAAGCCGCACCCGTATCCATCCCAGGTCATGCCTCCAAGGTGTTACAGCGCCTTGAAGAAACGCACGTTGACGAATTATCGCCTCGCGAAGCATTGAACATTCTTTACGCGCTCAAGAACGACATGGAGGGCGGTGCATGAAACCTCAGAAAATCCGGCAGTTGGACGACGCAACCATCGGGTTCATCGCCGCTGGAGAAGTGGTAGAACGACCAGCGCAAGTGGTCAAAGAATTGGTGGAAAACAGCCTCGATGCAGGTTCCACCTCCATCGTCATCACGGTGGAGCGAGGTGGGTTTGACCGGTTAACGGTCGAAGACAACGGGAGCGGCATTGACCACAGCGACCTCACTTTGGCCTTGGACCGTCATGCAACGTCCAAATTGCGCTCAAAAGAAGACCTTGCTTCCATTGTGTCCCTGGGTTTTCGAGGTGAAGCCTTGGCAAGCATTGGGATGGTTTCGAAGCTGCAGATCTCCAGCAAACCCGCTGGTGAGCAGGGTGCAACCATCGTGATGGAAGACGGGAAGAAATCTGACGTAGAACCGGTTGGGATGGCCCAAGGGACCGTGATTTCAGTTGAACACCTGTTCCAAAACACTCCGGCACGTCTTGCCTTTCAACGGAGACCTGAAACCGAAACAGCCCGCATTGTCGACGTCGTGGTTGACCATGCTTTGGCCCATCCAGAATGTGGATTCCATCTCAAAACGGAACGACGAACCCTCCTCAACGTACCGGCTACCGATAACATGCTGGATCGACTGTACGACATCATGGGGGCGCAAGCCACCGAACTCGTTCCACTCAACCAACCTACTGAGGACGAAAATGCTCCCGGTCAAGAGCGTTGGAGCGGTTGGATCAGCACCCCTGACATCACCCGAGGGAAGGGGGATGACATTCACGTTCTCATCAACCACCGGCCGGTGGCGGCGGGGCCCTTTCTTCAGGCCATACGCAGAGGCTACAAAACTCGACTCATGCAAGGCCGCCACCCACTGGCGGTGGTGAACCTTGAATGCCCGCCAGACGAGGTCGATGTCAACGTCCACCCCACCAAACGAGAAGTACGTCTCAGGCATTCATGGCGGGTCCTTGAGCGCCTTGAGCGAGCCATTGCCCATACCCTTGAAGCCATACCAACCGAACCCGATGCCACCGGTGGAATCCCCGGCCTTCAAGGACTTGCCTCTGCGCAGGGCATTAAACCAGTTGAAACTTACTTAAACCCAGAACCGAAGAAGGAGGAAGTGAACCGCCTCTCATCGGCTGCGGGATTACCAACCCTTGACACCTCGAGCACCCCCCACCCCGTCGTGAAACCACCCGCTTGGGCCGTGGCAGCCGGAAAACAACTGAACCTTGTTGGGCATGAGGCTGAAGAAGAAAGGCTGGAGCCCAAGGAACGGCCTGTTTCAGCCTCACCGTTGGGTCAATCGGTCTTGCCTGAGATGGCCACTGCACCTGTTTCTGCAGCTCTCTCATCGGCAGAACGGGACTTGCATCGGCATGCAGGATGTGGACACACGGCGCGCCCCAGCGATGAGCAACCGCTTGAGGGTGAACTCAACGATCTTCCGCACATGGAACCGTTGGCCCAGTTTGCCGATTCCTACATTCTGGTTCAAGCAGAAGACGAATTGTTGCTCATCGACCAGCATGCGTTGCACGAACGGGTTCGGTACGAACGACTCCGGCACAGCGGACAAGCATGGGAGCCACAACAACGCCTAAGTCCGCTTGAATTGGACCTTGATGCACGTCAATCTGCCTTGGTTGATGCCCACCATAAGCGGTTGAACGAGCTTGGTTTCCACTTGGAAGAAACGAACGGTTCGTGGATGCTTACGGCTTCACCTCGGCTCTTGGAGGGCGAGGAGATTCGCCGTTTCTTCCTTGATTTACTTCAGGATTTAGCCCAGGACGGTGGACCGCTTGAAACGCTTGAATCCAAAAAGGACCATATTGCGTTCATGAACGCTTGCCGTGGGGCGGTCAAAGCCAATGACAACCTTACGCTACCTGAAATGCGGAGGCTACTGGACGACATGCGACGAATCCCGAATCCATGGGCGTGCGTCCACGGCCGACCCACCTCACTCCGGATTTCAATCGACAGTCTTGACCACCACTTCGGGCGGCATGGTTGATTCATTGCATTTGCTTGAACAGCGGCTCGATGGCAACCCCAACGGCCTGCCAACGCTGAACCGCCTCCGGATCAGCAACTTCGTGGAGGTCGGCACCTTCGATCAAGACGTCCCCTTCACACCCCATGGCCAGCACGAAGGCCGTCATTTGCATGCGGTGGTCGCCGTAAGTCTCGACCAGCCCTGCCGGGGAACGGAGCTGTTGCCCACCCGGAACGACAAGACGTCCATCGGTGAAGGAAGCATCGAGACCGAATTGTTTCAACAACGCCACGGTACCGAGGGTCCGGTCAGTTTCTTTGTAGGCAGCATGCTGGGCCCCGATGATTTCTCCGCCTTTTGCAAGGGCAAGCAAGGCAGCAACNGGTGTGATCAAATCGTTTCCATGCCGAAGGTCAACGATGGCATGTTGGCCACCGGAAACATTGGCGATGGTGGAATCTTTTAGTTGCAAACCAAAGGAGGGAGCGAATTCGAACAACACTTCATGGCCCAATGCATCTCGTGCTTCCGGAACGTGTTCAACATCCACCAATGATTGGGACACCTTGGCAGCGAGGAAAGCAAAGGAAAGCATGGAAGCATCTGGAGGCAGGACGATGGAAGAACCGTCAATCCTCGGCGTCCAAGGATGGAGTTCGCCTTGGTGGATGGAGGATGAAGCACCGGTTTGTTCGCAAAGGGACTTGGTGAGTTCACTGTGCCGCAAAGAGACCCCAATGCCCTGGTTTTCGANTTTGACAGAGGATGGAAGCGCTGCTGCAGCGAGGCAAAGCGCCGTTGTTGGTTGACTNGAAGTGGAGATGTCAAGGGTGAGCGAACCAGCGGGATTCCATGGACCCTCGATGCGAAGAGGGAGGTTCCCACCACCCTCGATGCGAGCGACCTTCACCCCAAGCTGTTCGAGGGCCCCGGCCATCACGTCGTGGTTCCGGGAACGCAATGAAGCATCCCCGTCAACGGTTANNGGGCCATTTAGCCGCGCACAGAGGGCCATTAAAATGCGGAGCGCTGTGCCTGAATTCCCAGCATCAAGAACGCTGGTGGGAAGTTTCAATCCGGCCACACCAACACCCTCCACGCACCAAGAAACGGTTCCTTGCGNGGGATTCACCGAAGAATCATCTCCGCTGAACAAGACCTCTCCGCGAGCGTTAAGGTCCGTGATACGAACTCCAAATTGACCCAAGCAACGGCGCATGGAAAGGATGTCCTGTCCGGCATGTGCAAGGTTGTGAATCACNACTTTTTGGTCGGATTGAGCGGCCAAAGCCAGCCAGCGAATGGCATGGCTCTTCGATGGAGGGAGGCGCCATGGAATTCGCTCTATAGACGAAACTTTGTTCGCATCGACCAGCAATGCGGAGGAGCTTTCATCAGCGCCAACATGGGTGGACCAGCGTTCCAACCACGCCCTGTCCATGGCGTCTGGTCGGTTCACTAAGCCATGAACCCTTGTAATACAGGTTCAAGAACCGGTAGGCGGTCACCAAACCATGCGACTGGTGGACCGACGTGAGCGTCCACTGCACGACCTTCGCATATCCATCACTGACCGTTGCAACTTTCGTTGCACCTATTGCATGCCTCGTGAGCATTTTGGACCTGAACATGATTTTCTCAAACGCGATGCTTTACTCACCTATGAAGAGATCACAACGGTGGTACGGGCCCTGCTTCCTACCGGGCTTCGCAAAGTAAGGCTCACAGGTGGTGAACCCCTTTTGCGCAGGGACATCACCACCTTAATTTCCATGATTCGAGAGGTTGGCCCCGATTTGGATTTAGCATTGACGACCAATGGCGCCCTTCTCAAAAGGCATGCGGTTGAACTTCAAGAAGCAGGCCTGGACCGAGTGACGGTGAGCTTGGACGCGATGGACCAAACCGTGTTTCAAGCGATGGCCGATACAACCCAGCACACTCCAGATGACATCATGGAAGGCATCGACCATGCGTTGTCAGCAGGATTAGGAGTCAAGGTGAACACGGTGGTTCAAAAAAACATCAATGAGGAGCAAATCCCAAAATTGGCGGCTGCTTGTGTTGAGCGAAACATTCCGATTCGATTCATTGAGTACATGGATGTAGGAAACACCAACGCTTGGGTCTTTGACGAGGTCGTATCTGGTGCCGAAATTCGCCAGAGGCTAGAAGAGCAATACGGAGTGCTCGTTCCTGAAAAACCCAAACATAAGGGAGAAGTTGCTCGGAGGTACACGACAAGTGATGGTGATGATTTCGGCTTCATCGAATCCGTGTCCAATCCGTTTTGTGGAGATTGTACTCGCGCCCGATTGTCAGCCCACGGTTCCTTGTACACCTGCCTGTTCTCATCCAAGGGCCATGACCTCAGAGCCATGCTACGAATGGGGGCAGAAGGTTCAGCGTTGTCGCTTGCTATTCGTAGCATTTGGGAGCGACGAGATGACCGTTATTCAATGGACAGAACAAGCACCGAGGAAAAACCAGCCAAGGTTGAGATGTCCTTTATTGGTGGGTGAAATCACGCCATAGCAGGCAATGAAACATCAACGATGAGGGCACTTGAGGTCTCATCGACAAGGCGGAAACGCCAGGTGCCATCGTTGGCTCCGATGGTCTCCGAATCAATGACGAAGTAATCGCCTTGGGTGACGGAATAGCCTGCATCCCGGTCGTGGAATGAAATGTTGGTACCAATCACGCCATAGACATCGGCATCCGAGACCTGGCCACGTATGGGGAGGTTTTCCGTGGTGTTGGCTGGAAGGAGGTCAAACTGCAAGCGCCCNGGGTCAATGGATTGGTCAAGGCTCGTGATTCGAACCACATGGAAGCCGTTGTCCAATCCTCGAACACTGACCGTGGCTTGNGGAGCGGACTTCTCAACCGTGGTCAAGGCACCCTGCATCAAGACGAAAACCATACTGGAAAGCATGACTGTGATGGCCAGCAGCAAAACCGTTGCAATCACTGGGCTGACCGCTTCGTCGTCTCGGCGAATGGACCCTCCCATGAGACCTACGGGGTCGTCAAATCACTTGAACACACCGATGCAGCCAAGGGCTCATGCTTTGATTTGCCTTGATTCTAAAACCACCAAATCGTNAACCGGACCTCAGGCGTGCCGATCTTTGACGATGTTGGTGATGAGGAGCATCATCTCCTTGGCATCGCTGTCGGGAAAACGGTTGAGTTCTGCTTGGGCNCGNTCNAGATGGGTTCGCACGAGAATTTCAGCGTACTCCATGCTGCTTGAGCGTTCAAGAAGACTCATCAGTTCATCAAAATCATCATCGGTAAAGGATTCAATGAGTTCAGAAAGGCGTTGCCTGTGCGTTCCATGAGAGAGCGTCAGGGCGTGAATGAGGGGGAGGGTCATCTTNCCTTCGTAGACGTCCGCCCCTCGNGGTTTCCCCATGCGTTCATCCCCGCGAAGGTCAAGGATGTCATCGACGAGTTGGAAGGCGATTCCAAGTTCCATTCCAAAACGTTCGAGCGCCTTCGCCTGCTCATCGTCAAGCCCGGCTACAAGGCCTGCTGCATAGCAACCAGAAGCAAATGGGCCTGCGGTTTTCCCCTTAACGATGGACAAGTAATCCTCTGGTGAGGTTGCCAAATTCAAGACATGGTCGAGTTGATGGAACTCAGAAACGGCGATGTTGGCACAGCATCGAGCAATGACAGAGACAATTTGCTCTGAATAACGACCTCCNAGGCCAAAGCCTTGAACGAACAACCAATCGCCAGCGATGACCGCTTTTGCCTGGCCGGCTTGGGCATGAATGGTGGGGATTCCACGGCGTTGTTGTGCCTCATCGTTGATATCGTCATGAACCANNGTTGCCGTGTGAATCAACTCAAACGCAAGAGCGAGTGGCATGACGTCATCTTGCTTCGTGCCGCCTGCAACTTGGTAGGCCAGGAGAAAAAGAATTGGACGCAAGCGTTTTCCACCGGCATTCAAAACCCGTCCGGCTTCCAAAGCAACCTCACCGGCCCCCAATTCCATCTCGGATTGGATGAGGNCGTGAAGGGCGTGATTGACCTCCTCACGCATCCGCTCGAGCGCGGAATTCAGCGTTTCAACATTGGTGCCCACANCCCTCCTAGGAGGGTGGGCTTCTTAACCGGTCGTCCACGCCCTTAACCCGTGAGGGGCGACCTTCACCGAGGTGAAACGATGGAAACCAGTGAGCGTCTCGTGATCCTCACCACGCCCTCTCGCAACGATGGAGTTCGCCTTCACATTGAGCGTGCCGTGCAAACCCATGGCAAAAACCAGGATCTCCTCCTCAAGCAATTGCCACACATGGAAACGGCGGTTGAAACCCTCAAGGGCGGCACGGGAGATATCGTTGCCATGAGCGCTTTGGACTGGCAAAAGTACGATGTTCAAGGCTTGACCATCGTCGGGCTATTGTCCCGAAAAGAACCGACATGGGTGCTGGTTTCTGATGATAAGCCAGAATACCTCGAACAAGGCGCCTTGGTTCTCTGCGACCATGAATTGTTGCAGCGGCAAATGAAGCGAATGCGTCCCGACCTTCGGCTGGAGCGCATGGAAGAGACNGTGAAGCGGCTCAAGGCAGAGGCGACCGTTGCTGAACTTGATGAGGAAGATATCTGGCCCTGGGTTGAAGACCAGCGATTGCAAGGGAACCTCGATGGTTTCATCGTTCCAAGAGCGATTCACGCAGGCCACCGCATGAAGGGCCGCCGACATACACTCGGCCTCCAGCGGGACNGAACCGAAAACAATCGAGAACGATTCATTCCTCCTCCGTTGTATGGATTTACCCTCCTGGTGTCGCGCAAGGGATTCCCCAAGGACAATGTTCGAAACATGCTCGACCCNAGCGCAGAATTGGCCTACAGGCTTGAAGCATGGTTGGTGGAAAGCATTGACCCAAAACTAAGACCAATTATAGGAGCTTACATTGAACAACGGAAAATCTCCACCCTGCTCAAGAAAGCAGGTGAAGAAGGCGACGAAACGCTCCTCGACACTTTGGTGAATCCAAACAAGAATCGAGCTGCTTACAAAAGTGGCCCTCGTGTTGAGATGCTGATCGAGACACTGACCTCAGACGGAACAGTGACCGCTGCTTGCGAACGAATCGTCCAACCCGCAAACAGCCAGATGGGGTTGGTGACGTTGCTGAAGGAATTCATGGACCTCCTCAACGTGATGACCACCGACCACGAAGCCACAAGACGAAACATTCCGGGAATGCCAGACAGTTTCATGGAGCCGAGGCCACGCCTCATGGACTTGGATGAATAACTTAGGCTCCGCCTTGCTGAAGACCTGCAAGAACAGGCTTCCTCTTCCCCGTTCGACAGCGAAGACATATATGCTTTCAATGCGGCAAAACCCGTAGAGGTGAGGTACAAATGGACACGTCGGCGATGTTGGGTGAACTTTACCAAGCCCGTTTTGACGCGCTCAAAACCCTCGCTCAACAACATGAAATTTCCAAAGCCGGGCCCGTTGAAGCCCTTCGTGCTCGTCTGATTCAGCACCTCGTTTTCCCAGATTGGGACTTTTCACCGGCTGGTCTTCGGACCATCCCGAACAGTGAACTCGGCGAAATACTCGGGGTGTTTGGCATCAAGAAATCNGGGTCCATCAAAGCCAGGCGTCAGCGCTTGTTTTTGCATCTAAATCACGACCCAAAGTCCCTTGCTGTGGAACGCCTTGACGACATGACTCGAGANGATTTGCACGCCATGTGCAAAGATTTGGAACTCGCTCTTTCAGGAAATAAACAGACCCTCCTTGCCCGAGTTGCAGGAGTCCTCGCTTCGCAAGAAAATGCATGGGGCAAGGTCAAGAAGAGTTTGCGCCGGCCACGNGGGAAGGTCAACGTCCCATCGATGCCGACACCCGTGNCCGAGGTGCGTGACAAAACCATGGACGAAACGGTCGCAACGTTTGTNGANGAACACGACGAAGGCTGGACGTTCGAGGAAGAAACCGCCCTCAGAGAAGACCTAACAAACATCGGCCACGATGTCTCAGATTCCAACGTTGACGCTCGAGTGGAAGCACACCTTCGCCCAAGTCAGGAAACGCTTTCACCATCCGTCCCCCCAATGATTCAAGAAACGGGTGGAGGAGAAGTGCACAGTCTTGAAACGGAAACAGCGCTCATGGAACTTCGAGAGCGAACCGCAGAGATCAACTCATTTGCCCGAGATTTCCTCATGGTGAGTTCCACCACCAATCAAGACGACATGGATTCATTCATCCAATCACTTCGAACGCAAGGCTTTGCCACTGATTTGCCTCCAGTCCACCAAGCTGTTGCGAAGATGATCATGGAACTCGACTACCGCGTGCAGAACGAGACAACGGCCGCAACCGCCATGCCGCAGTCTTGGAGCGAGCGTGAAGCGCTACGCCGGTTNGAGGAAGTGCGTAGCACCCTCCGAGACCGGTTGGAAAACATCCTTGCTTTACACCAAGATGACATCGTGAAGGCCCGAATGGCCTTTGAACAAGAAGGGCGTGAACTCAATCTTGACCTGCGAGTNCCAAGCGTCTCCGGTAGATTGCACGCTTTGTTTGACCTCCACATCGAGATTGCAGAATCACAAGCCCTTCACGACCCTGTCGTTCAACGACGCCAGCGCATGCTCCGCATTTTACACCGGGGAGCAGTCCACATGCCCGAATCAGAGAGGACAACCATCGAACGCCTCGAACGAAACATTGCCTCGTTTGAAGAATTGGTGCAGACCATCCTTGAATCGGGAGAAGAGGGTTTTGATGAGGCACAGCAAGCCCTTGTTATTCGATTCTTAGAATCAAAGGGCTACAACGTCAACACCAGTACGCTCCGCCCTCGCATCTTGGCCTGTGCCGGCATACTCGGAGCCGAGCTTGGCTACCTTTCTCCGAGTGAAATCCCACGTATTGCTCCGGGCGTATTGGTCACAGAAACAGAAGTTGATGCCATCGTTACTGAACTCAAATCACTTGCAGCGAGTTTCAAACCAAAGTCCGATTCCATTCAAGAAGAGGAAGAGGTCGTGGCTGAATCGGTCTCGGACGCATCGGACAACATTACTCGAGTCCGAGGAAAAATAGACCGCATCGATGAATTACTCAACCGACTGAATGGATGATTCAGTGCTGTTGGGCATAGAAGTTCTGAACCACCGAAGTGACGGTTTGGATGTCTGAAATACCTCGCTGACACAAGTCCTCGATGATGGCTTGCCGTTGAGAAACATGCCGTTCAAAGACGTCGGGTGTCACGCCTGCAGCGTTGCAGATGGTCTCCCGCAGTTTGGACGGAATCCCCGTCTCTTCGATTTGATCGGTCGCAGCATTGTACTTCCAAATGGCATTCAAACGTGGTTTGTCTCCTTCCATTCCCGCCACTTCAGCCACCTCAGTGATTTTTCGAGCGGTCTTTCCGTTGACGTGCAATCGTGCTTGGATGATGATAAGGTCAAGACCACTGAGCATGATGGGAGGAACGCTCATTGGAGGGTTGATCATACGGGTAACGGTCTCTTGAGCCGTGTTGGCGTGAAGTGAACCAAAGGAACCATCGTGGCCCGTGTTCATGGCCGTGAGCAGCGTAGCACACTCTGGTCCACGGACCTCACCGACGATGATGCGGTCAGGCCGCATACGCAAACTCGATTTCAGACAATCGTTCATGTCAACNTCGGGGGTGCCATCTGGGCGTTCCCGGCGCGTCTCCATTCGAAGCCAGTGGTCGTGGTACACCTGCAATTCAGCGGTGTCTTCAACGGTGAGCAAGCGACGCGACCATGGGATGTACATCCCCAAACAATTCAACGTGGTGGTTTTACCTGAACCCGTCCCACCAGCAATGACGAAGTTGGCTGGGCGACTGTCAAGGCCCTCAATCCACACCCACATCATGGCGGCGAGGCGGGAATTCACGGTTCCAAAATTCACGAGGTCAATCATGGTCAGCGGGTCTTCCTTGAACTTACGAATCGTGAGGGTTGGCCCATCTGGGGAGACCGGTGGAATGGTTCCATTCACACGGGAGCCATCCGGAAGGCGGCCATCAAAAATAGGCACAAGCCCAGGCCCATCACCGAGTGGTACGTTGGTGAACGAAGCGATNTTTTTGGCGATCTGCAAACCCGATTCATCATCAATCCAGATGTTCGTACGGCACATACCATGATTTCGGTGGGCAACCTTCACGCATTGCGTGCCTCCGTTGTACATGACTTCTTCAAGCGAATCATCTTCGAAAAGGGCCGCAAGGTCCCCGTAAGGATTTGGCTGAATGTCGCCATCAACGTGGTAGATTGGCGAAGGGTGGTTTGCTTCGGTGTATATTGTGACGCGGCCGTACTGCTCGAGAATTTGTTCTGACATGGTTTAACCTCCTACTGCTTTAACGGCCCCGAGGTAGAGGCCCATTGACACCGTCATCCACATCGGCAGCCACCACAATGTGTCTTTGAGCCGACCCATCATACGGCCGGAGACACCGACGGCAACCGCAGATGCTGCAGCGAAAAACAAGCTGAACGTCTGGTTGAATGAAGTGATTTGGAAGCCTTTGCTGGCGGGAGCAAACAAGCCGACGATGAAGGCGATAAGGACAGGTAAGCCAACACTAACAAAGATGATGATAAGCATGCCNCGGCCTGAGAGTTCAGTCTCTCGTTGGTTCATTAAATCGTTGAGGCGCTCGTAATCGCGGCTCAGGTCTGAGAGAATTTCACGAAGCGATGAATCTTGTTGAATGGCGGTCTCAATGAGCATCATCACACGCTGGACTTGACTCGAGCGAGTCTTTGCNGCAAAGGCAGAAAGGCTCGCTTCAAACGAGGAGGCATGGGCTTCTTTGAGCGTTTCAGCCAACAAGGAAGCGAGCAGACCGTCGTTTGATTCGGATTGCTCCATCATGGCCTCTTGCAGACCACGCCCTGCGCCAACCGAATCGGAAAGTGCCTCGAGGAAGGTGGGAAGTTGATTTTCAATCGAACGTCGGCGGCGGCGCTCGATCATTGGTGGAATCCCACCACCNATACAGGCAATGGAAATAACTCCGAGGTAGAGCAACAGTGGGGATTCGTTGAACGACTCAAGAATTCCAAAAATCATTCGTTCACCTCACAATCCCGGGTCTTTCGTATGCGCCTTCAAACCGACCAATGCCATTCCAATGAGGGTCACAATCAATCCCATGTTNACCACGCTGTTGATAACAGCGGAATCCGGCAAGGACATGAATGCACCAAGATCGCCTGACATCANCTGAGGAACAAGCCCGACAATGGAGAGAATGATTGGGCCAATCATGCCTATAGAAAGCAAGGTTTCGGGGACGCCNCCCAATTCTTCGATGTACTTCTCAACGGCCTCCGAACGCTCCTCTTCCATGCGGGCACCCTGCTTTTTGAGGGTCTCGACCAAGTCGGTGTTTTGAGTAACGTTCGTGTAAAGCGTGTTCAGGAGACGTTTGTACCCTGCAGACTCGGCTTTCTTCATCATGGCCTTGAGTTCCTTGTCAATGCCACCACCTGTGCCCTTTTGGAGGCGTTTCATCATTTGAGAGAAATCTTCTGAGATGATGCCATAGCCCCCTCGGCCAATGGTGTGAAGCGCCGCTTCAAGACCGACACCAGATGACATCAACACATCCATGGTGCGAATCACATAGAGGAGTTCTTGCTTTTCCCCCAGTGCGCGCATGATGCAAGCCTCCTCAAATGACGTCTTCAAGCAATTCGAAATGGAACCCTTCGTTGGAACTGTCATATTCCATAACTGCAAAAATGACCTTGACGTCTCGCTCTTCAAACGGATCGTGAAGGTAAGGTTGACCCGTTCGGAACATGGCGACGATTCGCTTGTATTCATCAATGGAGAGTTCACCACGGACGGTGTACATGGTTGACTCTGAGCCTTCATCGTGCAAATCATCACCTTCTTGTCCGCGAATCACCGTTCGTGTGAGGCGGCGAGTCATTCGCACTTTGATGTCAGCGTTCGCAATTCGAACCCAATCTGAGCTTGATGTACCCGATGCGGGCCGAATAAAGAAATCCATTCCAGCCATGTCTTACCCCTATTCTCCCCACAGCGTGAGAAGGACTTGAATGTGTTGGATGTGATTCACTCGGATGGAGCGAGTCGGAACCATCCGAAGCGAGGCTCCTCAAGGACACCGCTGTCCAGCATGTCGTCCAATTTCGCCTCCGCAACTTCTCGAACAAAACCGCGGGCAACAGCGTTCTTCAGGAGGGTGTCAAAGGTGACACCTTCGCCTTGATCCAAATGACCGATGGCTTGGGTGAGGAAGTCCTCGACGCCTGGGGCATCGCCCGAGGAGGGTTCATCGCTTCCATCTGGAAGCGTCATGACGGGAGGCGGCGTCGTAGCGGCCTCAATTCGACCTTCGGCGATGTCCAAGGCTTGCATGAGGTTCAGGTTGAACGGTTCAAGGTCAACCTCACCGTAGTGGTTTCGGGCGGCAAGCAAGCTCACAGGCAGGCCTGCCCGGGCATACGCATCGAGGGTGGGTTCCACTTCCAACGAAGCAGTGAATTGATTCATCCTCGCCATCGTTGCTTGGCAGGCATCAAGCAGCCAATTGGCATAGACCTCGCGCTTGACCACACAGGCTTCTTCGGGACGAAGGGACGTGTATACTGCACCTTCATCGGTCTGGTACCAACGGGTTTTCGAGGTCATCATCACCAGCAGTGGCTCACCGTCGTTCAAACGTTCAGTCCATTGATGAGCGAGTTCTTGCATCATCTCAGAATTGTATTCTCCCACCGAAAAGTAGTGCAGTCCTGTTGGATCACGGAGTTGACCTTGATACAACGAAGAACCGTTGCTTGTTTCCCGAAGTTCGAGGCGCTCAAGCAGGCCCGCTGCGACGATTCGATTGACCTTTGCACCGAGTTTGGTGATGACAAAAGAGGGGTCGTATTCACCCGATCCCTTCTCGTTAAGGGTGGCGCTGCCAAACTCCGAAGCGAGGAGAAGATGGGCTGGTTGTCGAGCAATACGTGCGCGCTCCATCAGGCCCACCCCCATTGCGTGCGTAACTCGCTCGCCCTCATCTGGGCATCATGCTCCTCAAGTTCAAACCCGTCAGCCAGCACCATGGCGCCTTGGTCATCAACAATGCTCCGACCCGAGACACTGATTTGACGACCAAGCATCAATTCGCGAACGTATTGAACAAAACCGAGGTCTCCCAATTCTTCTACTTTGGAACGCATCTGCTCCTGATCCATCCCCAACACGGCGAGGGAGGCATCTTTGTTCACCAACACGGCGGCGGTCACACCGTCGTCGTCGACGACCAGTCGGAGACGGACGTCTTCTGTCCCTTCATTCTCGCCACAATCAAAACACACGCCATTTCGCAAGACCCTTCGGCAATCGGTGCATCGCTTGATGAAACCGGAATCCTCACGGACGCTGACCAGCATGCCTCGAGTTTTCATTCCGACACGGCTTGGCCCTGCTACCACATCAGACAGCTTGACGTCAACAGCATGGTTTGTCAAATCCATCTCAGCGTCCCATGGAGGGGTTTCAAGCATCGTGAGTTGGTCGGCACTGTCCACCGTGATGTCGGGGATACCTTGCCATGCACGAACGCGTGCACCTTTGACTTGGACGGTGACAGGGAGTTCATTTTCGTCGAACGGGAGAGCATCCCATATGCTGATTCGGCACCGACCGGTTGGGTCGGCAATTTGCCCGGACCAGAGGAATTTCTCCTCACCGTCTCGGTCAAAGGTTCGTTTGGTCATCTCAGTGATTTGGACAATCGCATCGACGTCTCGTGAACCATCCCTTAGTGCAGCGACGTTGGTAAGGGTGTTTTGGGAAAGCGTCTCCAAGTCAGCGAAGTTGGCATCGTGGTAAACTTCAATTCGCGTCGTTCGGCCAAAGTTGAGTTCCGGAGTATCCCGGAAACTTCGGACTTGGGCACCGTCGATCTTCACCAGGGTTCCGACCTCATGGTCAAAGGGTTCCCAAGAAAGGAACCCAATGGTCCCCGTGTCATCGGCCAAGCGACCTCGGACCACGTCAATGGATCCGGATCCGTCCTTTCGGTGAATCTGGTCGGGCCGACTGGCGAGAACACGACCAACAACGCAGATGTAGCCTTCCTTTGGGATGTTGTTGATATCGATGGGGTCATTGGAAGCCACCGTGGTGGCAACACCTTCTTTCAACACAACAATTCGTGTTGATTGATTGATGTTCAAGGACATTTTTCCGTTGTACTCGTTCACGCTCGCCCCTTCAATTCGGACGATGCTTCCTGCGGCAAGGTTGGCATGTGGGCCCCAGTCTTTGTAATCCCAGCGAGTCCGTTGGCCGTTTTCCTCCCACGGATTATCTTCAAGCATTCCAAAGGCGATTTGCTTCTCTTCGCCTCGAATCATTTGATCACGAATGTTGTGAGAGACGATGGCGACTTCAATTTCGATGTCTCGGTCACTGCCCGTGAGTTCTGAAAGGGTGGCGACCTTTTTCGTTTGAGTCGTGGTTGTTGAACCACCTCGGGATGGCGTTGGTGTCGTTCCACTCTGGAACCGGCGAAGGACAGAGCGCATGGCATCTTGTGGAGGAATGTAGAATTCTTCCTCGTATTTGGCAAATGCTTCGGCGATTTCTCCAGCGTCTGCCTCAGGGCATTCTTTCTGAACCGCTTGAACGTAATCGGCGTATTTGTCACTGGCCATGCTGCAGACCTCCGACAGGCGTTGTTCTTCGGGGCCTGTACGGAGAACAGGCGGCGGGCTTTCGTGCGGGTTGGTTAAGTTTGGACACTCCCTTGACCTCCATGGGACATCTTACCAACGACGACGGGTCATAAAGAATCCCGTAACAACCTTTGGAAGGTTCAAGCCGGATTGATGCGCAGCCCATCCATCATGAGCACATCAGGGAGATGCATGCTTCCCGAGGAGTATGAGCCCTGACGGCGAACATCTGCACCTAGCACCACGGCTCCGTTCAGAGCCTTTGCCAGGTTTCCTGAAAACCCTGCTTGCTTGAGAGAACCCACGATTTCACCGCCTTCTACCTTCAAAATTGAACTGGTGGTGACTGAAAAATCTCCGCTGCTTGGATTGGCGGTGTGAGCACCCATCACACTGTTGACCAGGTAGCCATCACCCATGTGCTTCAGGAGATCGTCCATGGATTTACCTTGCTCTGAGGAGGTAAGAAACAGTTCCGTGCATCCGGTTGATGGTGGTGATTGGTGCCCCCCTGACGAAGCGGAACCGGTC
>PAGK01000015.1 GCA_002704515.1 Methanobacteriota archaeon | reverse complement strand
TTCTGGCAGTGAATCCATCGCCGACGGCGACACCTGGTCGATGACCTACAACACCGATGCGGTCAACGATGCAGACGAACTCAACATCGTTGGTGTTCGCATCAGTATGTCCTACAGTGAAGACGAGACCGGAAACGATGGTCCATTGTGCACAGGTTCGGACGCACCAGACACGATCACCGGCACCGCCTCGCACCTTACGTTCAATGCTTCCGCTGATGGCCAAAACAACGGCGGGGACGGAGCGCACGATGCTTCAGCAGTTTGGTACAATGAATCCATGCTTGGAGCCAATGTGTCTGGATTATCCTTGAACGAAATCAAAGCACAACTCGATTCCATGGGTGCCGGCCTTGGCGACCACACCGTCAGCATCGCCGTTGATGCCCAAGCAGGAAACGAGAACAATCCTGTGTGCGGCCAGCGCTCAGATGGCGGCGAAACGGTTGACTACACCGTTGAATTGATCGTCCTTGACTATTCGATTGAAGCCGCTCAAGGCAGCAGCGAAGAATGAGCCTGGATTCAGGTTGGACTCAAGCGGTGAGCAGTTTACTGATGTCGATGATGTCAGCCACTCGGTTTTCAACCACGGTTCGCATGGCTTGAAGTTCCTCTTCGTCGGTGGCTTCCATCCTCATCACGAGCACCGGTTCGGTGTTTGATTTGCGAGCCAAGTACCAACCAACGTACTCGCCTTCCTCGTTGTGAAAGCGCACCCGAACACCGTCAACGGTGGACGATTCCATGTCGTCAAACGCCTCGGTGATGGCCGCNACGACCTCGAGTTTCTTTTCTTCTGAGCACGGCACCTTGACTTCACCTGTGGTGGGCAAAGGCGGCGCCAAGCGGTCGAGTTCGCTGGAAAAAGTAGGGCCGCCTTCGCTGGCAGGTTCGTGCCTTGACCACAGTTCAATCAACCGTGCAGCGACGTAGAGAGAGCAATCAAAACCGTACCATCCGCGGTCGGCGAGGAAGATGTGGCCGCTCATTTCTGCTGCCATTTTGCAGTCNGGCATGCTGGCCAAGACCCGCTTCATGAACGAGTGCCCGGTGCGAGCCATGACGGGACGTCCACCAGCGTTGAGGATGGCCTGTTCAACGTTCATCGAACACTTGACGTCGTAAATGACGCGGAGATGTTCGTCGTCGGAGGCATCTTCTGGAAGCCTGTCTTCGTCTTTGAGCAGGTCGTCGGCGAGCAGCGCAATGAGTCGGTCCGGATAGATGAAGCGGCCCGCTTCGTCAACGGCGCCAATGCGATCGCCATCGCCGTCGGCACCGAGGCCGAATTCGCACCCGTGTTCAACCACGGCTTTGCCCAGGTCGACCATGTTTTTGGGACGGGTNGGGTCTGCACCGTGGTTGGGTTCTGTGGCGTCCCACTCGCAGAACAAGTCCACATGGTCCACGCCCATGGCGTCCAGCAATTGGGCCATGAATGGACCCGGTACGGCGTTGCCACCGTCGACGGCCACCTTGACCTTGCGAGCTATTGGGCCCGTTGATTCGATGATGGCGTCGATGTAATCGTCCATATGGGGCGTGTCCACAATTTCTCCATTGCCTTCGCAGAATTCACCCTCGAGGAACACGGCTTTGAGCTCTTGAATTTCTTCACCGGCCAAGGGCAAGGTGCCTCGGCACATCTTGAATCCGTTGTGCGTGGGCATGGGCAAGTGGCTGGCGGTGACCATCACGCCACCGTTGACTGGGAGCGTCCAACAGGCGTGGTAAACGCATCCGGTCGAGACGATGCCCAAGTCGAGCACACGAACGCCACCGTCAGCCAGACCAGCCATGAGTTGGGACGCCAGAGCAGGGGATGAATCACGGATGTCCCGCCCGACGGCGAAGGATTCGCATTCAAGGTAGGTCGCCAGGGCGCGACCCAACCGGTAGGCGAATTCAGGGGTGAGCTCGCCCGTACCGTCGGCGTTGGCGAATCCGCGAATATCGTAGGCTTTGAAACAGGCTTCTGGCCATGACTCCATGGCTGTGGGAAAGGGTTGGTGGATTTGAAGGCTGGCCATGGTGTGGAGAGATATTAATCCCGGAGTCTTGAATTATTAGTGCCGTTCAAATAGAGTGTGGAATTCGCAGAAACGAGGCAATTACATGCAAGCAACGCGAAATGACTCCCGCATTCCAGTTACTGTCCTGACAGGTTTTCTTGGTTCAGGAAAAACAACCCTGCTCAATCACATCCTCACGAGCATGGAACACAACATGAAATTCGCCGTCATCGAAAATGAGTTCGGCGACGTTGGTATTGACGAGAACATCATCGTTGAAAGTTCAGAAGAAAGCATCATTGAGGTCATGAACGGGTGCATCTGCTGCACGGTCCGTGGCGACCTAACCGATGTTCTCGACCGCATGTACGACCGGATCAAGGACTTCGATGGCGTTCTCATCGAAACCACCGGACTGGCCGACCCTGCACCCGTGGCGCAAACGTTCTTTGTTGACGATAAGGTGACTGAGCGGTACAAACTCGACGGCATCATCACCGTCGTGGATGCAAAACACATCGTTCAGCACGTCGACGAGGAAAAGCCAGAGGGCGTTGAAAATGAGGCCGTGGAACAGCTGGCTTTTGCCGACCGCATCATGCTCAACAAGATTGACCTCGTNNCCGAGGAAGAAATTGAGGGTGTTACAAGCAAAATCAAATCCATCAACAAATCCGCCCCCATCTACCACACGGAAAACAGTTTGATCGACCCTGCGAACCTCATCAACATCGGCGCCTTTGACCTTGACCGCACGCTGGAAATGGACCCTGAATTTTTGGACACCGATGCGGAGCACGAGCACGACCAGCGGGTCACCTCGACGAGTTCCAAATTTGTCGGTGAACTCAACGTCAACAAGTTGCAGGCTTGGATTGGTAAGCTCATGCGAGAACAAGGCGAAGACCTGTTCCGGTACAAGGGCGTCCTCTCGGTGAAGGGCATGGACGAGAAGTACGTGTTCCAAGGCGTTCACATGCTCTTCAGCGGTGATTTCCAGGAAAACATTGGTCTTTGGAAAGAAGACGAAGTGCGTGAATGCCGTTTCGTGTTCATCGGTCGCAATCTCGACCATGAAGCCCTCCAGGAAGGCCTCAAAGCATGCCTTGCNGAAGACCTNCGATTCAAGGTTGGAGATACGGTNTACGCCAACATTGGTCAATTCNCCAAGGGACGNATACTGAAGTGCTGGGACCANGGCAATCCGTACCGAGTTGAGATTCAAAACGCCGAGCGTTCCAACGTTTGGGTGCCCATCGACAACGACAATTACGTTCGAAAAGGNGTCTGAGGNNTCCNGCTTTGTCCTTGAGGTGGAATGGAGCATGAAGCCAACCATCAACATCTGCGACGGTTGCTGCTGCGGGCGCGTCAACAAGAGCAACATGGCCGTGCCAACCACGGAATTGAAAGCGCTATGGAAGGAGTACGAGCTTGCACAGCACGTCAACCTCCGAGTCACATCCTGCCTCGGCCCGTGCAGCCGTGCGAACGTGACCCTGGTGAGCACCGTCGAGGGTCGAACTTGGCTTGGTGGTATTTCGAATGAAGAGCAGTACCACTCCCTCATCAACTGGGCCAAAGGCACGATTGAACACGGTCAACAACACCCGTTGCCCGACTCGCTTCTCGCGTTGCAGTTCACGCCTGACTGAGGGCAACCATCAGCGCTTCAACCACGTCGCGACGAACACGGTGGCGGTCAGGATGGCCAGCGCTTCAAACAGCACACCGTAGTATGCACAGGCGGCCAGAAATGCGCTTAGAGGCAGCCCGACCACGCGCAGCAAACGGGGCCATGTCCACAGGCCTTTGGGTGGCTCATCGAGGTAGGGCGAACCCGGCATTTCAATCGCTCTTGACGGCTTGAACCACGATTTCCACAAGGGCATCGGCGGGCAGGGCGTCGACGGCAAAGGCTGCACGAGTCGGCTTGACCTCCACGCCTTCGAGCCACGCACCGTAGACCTCGTTCATGGGGGCGTAGAAGTCCATGGTCTTCAGCAGCACTTGGACGAACACCAAATCGTGTTTTGAGGTTCCAGCATCGGCGAGCAGGGCGTCGATTTTCTCAAGGGTGCCTTTGGTTTGTGAGACAATGTCATCGCCTGCATCAATGTTGATTTGACCGGACAGCCAAACGTGGTTTCCGACCACCACGGCCGGAGTGTAGGGGGCGTAGGTTTTGGTTCCTGGTGGGCTGATGCCGATCTTGCTCATGCCTTCGGAGTCCTCGAACCCGTCCATCAACTTCTCCATCCGATGCCTTGAGGGTGACCACCCACTCCGACCACCATGCGCACCTGCTGGGTTCTCGACCATCCAGCGCACGTGCGGTTGTTGGCTGAGTTTTTGCGAAACGGTACAACCGCTGATTTGATTGTGGCCTGCGACCGACCGGAGGTTCGGTCCTTGCTTGACCAAGGCGATGGACGTCTTCCCCGTCGGCAGACGTTGTGGGTTTCTCGCCCTGTAGGCGAAAAGCGTCATCGCAAAGCGCTTCATCGTCTGCGAAGCGTACAACGCTTCGTCAAGGCAGCAAGCCGTGATGGTCAAGGTTCAATCGAGCGAATTGTCGGGGTCGGCGCTGCCTTGGAAATGCTGGCCACCAAACCCCGTTGGTGGCGTCGTTCAACCGTGCGGGAGCGATGGTACATCACCGACACGGAGGTGAACCATACGGCCCATTCAATCGCACGCAAGGCCACAACGGACGTGGTGGTTCCAACTCATTGGCGAACGGATTTGGATGGAGGATTCCTCGAATCTTTTGAGGGCCGCATCCATCGTTTGGATGGATTGCACGGCCATGTGCACTTGGTGCCACATCGCCGACCGTCTGCGGTTTCTTCGCCCCCTCGCGTGCTCGTACGGCGATTGCAGGGTGGTGGTGTTCACGATGACGATGAACTCGTGGCGATTCCAGCGGACGCCTTGGATGGATTGATGACGACGGCGGCCGATGAGAACGAATACGAAGGCGACCCTTGGGCGTTGGACCGTGAATTGGCTGCTCACGACGGGGTCATCACCCAGTCGGTGACCTTGGCCAGTGAGGCGGTGCTGTTGGGGACTCCAACGTTGCTTGTTTCACGGGCAGAGCGCGGTTTTCTTGACCGATTGCAGCGAGAAGGAGCGCCCTTGTTTCGCTGGAAAGGGCCAACCGATGAAGTGGGTTGGTCGTCCATTCAGGCGCAATTTTTAGCTGGACTGCATCTGACCGATGCGCTGGAGCCTGCGGAATGGCCGGGTGCAAAGGAGCAACTCGGTCAGTGGCTCAAATGAGCGCTTACTCGTCGTTCACGGCGTCGAACTTGGCTCGCATCGTGGGGTTGTTTTTGGTCAATTTCTTCACCGAGAGGTCCTGTGCTTTGTCGTTGGCCAATCGGTAGTTGTTGCCCGATTTGAGCAATTCGTCCTTGGTCTTCTGCAATTCNGCGATGGATTTGTCGATTCGCTTGATGGCCTCCGTGAATTGGCGGCTGGCCAAGTCATAGTTTCGGCTGAATTTCTCTTGGAAGTCCTTCAGGTCGCCTTCAAAATTCTCAATGTCGATGTTTTGGGATTTGATGATCTCCAACTCGTTGCGGATTTGAATCGACTTCAAGGCAGCGTTGCGAAGGAGCGTGATGATGGGGATGAAGAATTGTGGGCGCACCACGTACATCTTGTCGTATTTGTGAGACATGTCGGCGATGCCATTGTAGAGCTCATTGTCGGGTTCCAGCATGGACACGAGAACGGCATACTCGCAGCCCTTGGCCTTTCGGTCTTTGTCGAGTTTTTCGAGGAAATCCTCGTTCTTTTTCTTGGTCTTGGTCGTCTCTCCTTCGTTTTTCATCTCAAACATGATGCTGAGAAATTCGACGTCGTTTCCATCCGCTTCCTTGAAGATGTAGTCGCCTTTGGTGCCTTGTGAAGCATCGTTGTCCTTTTCGAAGTAGGCGTGAGGGAACGCCGTTGGTCGAAGTTTGTTGAATTCAAGTTCGCAATGCTGTTCGAGGGTTTCACCGAGCATCTTCGTGTTGAGTTTCATCTTCATGTCTTTACGAAGTTCAATTTCCTCGTCTTTCATCTTGATGATTTGGTCTCGCGTGCCGATTTCCATCTTGTGTTTCTCCACCAAGGTTTTCTCCATTAGAGCCTTTTCAGTGTCGGCATTCTGAACTTTGTTGGTGAGGTCTGAGATTTGAGTCTGAAGCGGTGTGGTAGCGTCACTGACGGCGATTTTCATCTCCATNTCCTTCTTTTCAAGTTCACCTTTGAGCCGTTGGATCTGTTTCTCCTTGTTGGCGTACTCCTCATCCTTCTTTTTGCTCATGTTGGATTCGGCCAGTTCAACCGCCAAGCCGTGCGATTTCTCAGTTTCCTTGAGGCGAGCGTTGAGTTCAGATTCGAATTCTGCGCTTCGAACTTGGTTCACAATGGATGCATAGCCTGCTGCGTCCATTTCGAAAACTTGCTTGCAGTGGGGGCACTCGATGTCGCTCATGTTCTCAACGAGGTTTTGAGGGTACATAAACAACCAAGAAGAAACGGATGTCTCTCTCANCGGCTGAACATGAGTACCCGACCATTTGCCTTAAACGNCTGTCCCCGCTGAGGCTTACCGTGCGAAACCCGTTGGCCCCGCTCTTGGTGTCGTTGCTGCTGGCGAGTTCGCTTGCCGGTTGCGTTGGCGGCGGCGATGAATCGGAAAACATCAGCGTCATGGCGACCTATGAGGCGACCAACGCCACCATCGTTGAGTATTGGTACGATGGTCAAATCGTGGACACTGAATATCCCCTGCTGGCCTTTGATTTCGCCCCGTCAACCGGCCCGTATGCCTTTGTTTCTTATTTCGTCAATGGCGAGCATGCCACCGGTCAAGCCGACGGCTCGTCCTCCACCTTGGTTGAGGTCGAGTTCACGCATCATGGCTTGCATCGCTTGGAATTAAGCGCTGGATACACCGACGCTTCGGGAGAATCTTTGGAAGTCTCCGGTGAAGAACTCCTTGTTCGGATTGAAAAGCGGATCGTGTGGCAGGAAGACTCAACCAACAACCCCTCTGCGATGGTGCTTGATACCCGCAACGAGGCGGGTGAAGAACCGGCAAGTGTCTTGGTCATCGACTCCACGGTGCACAACCCTGACCTCATCAACAACCTCGGTGGGGGGCAGGATGTGGATGTTTCATGGGCGTTGATTGACGAGACCCAAGAAGCCTGCCAATCTCAACCGGGAACGGTCGAGGAGGGCGAGTCGGCCACCTGGAAAACGGTCCATTTCAACACCTATGAGGTCCACGAACTTCGGGTCTACTACGAAGAAGGCCAGGACTTGATCGACGTTGAACAATACGTTTCCATCGAATACGAGCAGCTTGAAACGGCGCCAAACGCCTGATTCAGCAGCACCCATCATCGCGCACAGGCGCCGATGCGAAAACCACCTTGTCAACCAGGGGTGTGTTGTGAAACAGCTCAATCGTGTTGCGGAAGTCTTTGGCCTTTCCAATGGCGTGCAAGACATCAACGCAGGTGTGGCTGTGGCTGAGGCAACTGTGGTTGTAGGAGGTGACATTCAGTGTGTCAGAATGGCGAATCTCGAGAAGCCGGTGCTCTGCGGCGTGCTGGTAGTACACGATGATATGGCCTTCGACGACGGCATCGTCATTCATGCTGTGGAGTTCACCACGCTGCTTCAATTCGCTAAATTGGGTGGCAGCATCCCGGAAAAACCGGCTTCGATTTTTGTAGCCAGAGGCTTCAATCATGCTATCAAATCCTTTTGCGAAGGCGTCGTCAACGCTGAAGGAGAGAATTTTGCTCATACAACGCCCACTTCTGATTTCTTCATAATAATTTCTTCATCACTAATTATTAGATTTCATTAAATAGTTAATATGGGCCCGCAGGGCCATGAACGCACAGCGTAAGCGAGCACTAACGGCCAGCCTCCTCTTGATTTTGTCAAGCCTTGCAGGCTGTCTAGGCAACGATTTGGAAGACGAAGCAGTGAATGAGGAATCCCTCGGCACCGTCCTGGTGTCAACCTACCACGTCGGTGAACTTGCATCAGCCGTCGGCGGCGACTTGGTCACCGTCGAAATGATGAGCACCATGAACGTCCCTGTTCACGATTACGAACCCTCAGGCCAAGATTTGATTCGCCTGAGCAACGCTGATGTGTTCCTCTACCACGGACTTGACCTCGAGCCATGGGTTGATGGAGCCATTGCCGACTTGTCAGCTGACGGCCCAATGGTCGCCAGCACCCACGGCATGCCCACCGGCGAGACCACCCTTGACTACGAAACGATGTTGATCAGCCAACTTTGCACCTCGCTCAACAGCCCAGGTACAACCGATGTCCACATTCTTGCTGAACATGCAGAGGATGCTGATGAACTCCACAGCGACGACGCAGCGCACAACATGGCCTTCCCTGAAGACGACCATGATGAGGACCACCACAATGAAGACGCTCATGATGAGGACGATCACGACGACCACGCCGAAGACGGTCATGACGACCACGATGAGCA
>PAGK01000014.1 GCA_002704515.1 Methanobacteriota archaeon | reverse complement strand
CAGTGCGCTCATCAGGATGGCTGAGGCAGTGGTTAACAGCACGTGCGAGGTCTTCATGGTCGCCGCAGGTGAACAAACCGCCGACTTCATCGTCGATCATTTCGGTCAAAGGTGGTTGATCAACGGTAACCACCGGCGTTCCGCTGGCCAAGGCTTCGAGCGGAATGAGGCCTTGACCCTCGTAATACGATGGATAAACGACCAAATCAGCGGCCCGGAAGTGAAGCGCCAGTTGTTCAAAACTCATGCCCGGTTGGATGTGGACAGCGTGGGCAATGCCCAATCGCTTGGCTTGTCGCATCAAGGTCTTGCGCATGTGGCCGCGACCGATGATGACCAAGCGGGCTCCAGGATGTTGTTTGAGAATTGAAGGCATCGAGCGCAAAAGGGTGCGGTGCCCCTTGCGTGCCACGAGTCGACCCACGGCAAGGAGAAGGGGCGTTGACGTGTCTGGGCGGCCGTGCAAGGCGGCCTCGTCAGCCGCATCGTAGGATTTGCGAAGCGCTTCGTACGCCAACTGTTCCTCTTCATGGTCGTGGTTCATCGGCCTGAACACCTTGTGGTCAACGCCGTAGAGCACGGTTTCGCATTGCCAGTCGTTCGGTGGATTGTACCACGTTTCAAACTCCTTGCGAGTGGATTGCGAAATGGCAACGGATACGCTGGAATGGTCGACACCGGCTTGTTCGTACTTGGCGTAATATCCGCCGGTGAGCAAGATGGCAAGGTCGTTCGGGTTTTTCCACGTCGCTGCTTCCTTATGGCGAGCGGCCAGTTTCATTCCTTCACGCTCGCCAATCCAACTGCCGTTGAGGGCAGATACCACCGGTGCGATGTTTTCCTCCACCCAGAGGTATTCCTTGGCGTTCCAACTGACAAGGGGAAGGAGCGTATGAACCACATCAACGGGTTTGACCTGGTGAAGACGGCGAAGTTCCGTCAGGGCGTGCTTGCCATAAGAGCGGGTGAACGCCATGGGAGCTTTGAGCCAGGGCACCTGCAGAACGCTCACACCGGGTTGCTGCGGCGTGGGTTGTTTGTGGGTGCGAGTGATGATGGTCACGTCGTGCCCGCGCTGGGCAAGATGCCCTGCTAAGTGGTAGACGACGGAACCGATTCCACCCCAACGAGGAGGATATTCGCCCGAGACCATGGCGATGTGCATTGAAAGCACCACATAGGGCCTGCATTTGAATGTCATTGAACCTCGTTCGGTAAATTGCACGCTTCCAGCCAAACCTTTGAAGGTCAATCCTCGGCTCGGATGTTCATGGGCGATGTCTTACCCGTCTCCGTCACGGTGATTCTGCCGACGCGAAACGAAGAGGAGGCCCTCGGCCCCACCATCGATGCCATTCCGCGAGGATGGTGCAAAGATTTGGAAATCATGATCGTTGACGGAAACTCGTCCGACCGTACACGTGAAATCGCCCTCGAAAAGGGCATTCGTGTCCATCTTGAACCCCGTAAGGGATACGGACGAGCCTACAGAACAGGCTTTGATGTTGCCAAGAACGACATCATCGTCACCATGGACGCTGACTGCACTTACCCCGCTGAATTGGTTCCTGAATTGGTCAAGCGGTTGCTTGATGACGACCTTGATTTCATCACCTGTGACCGCCTCTCCTTGGCTGAAGACGGGTCCATGTCTGGCCTACACGGCTTTGGCAACTGGGTGCTGTCCTTTACCGCCAGAATGCTGTTTTGGTACGGCATCAAGGACTCACAGACCGGCATGTGGGTGTTTCGCAAGTCCATCTTTGAAAACGAAAAAATGCGACCCACCAACGATGGGATGCCGCTCAGTGAAGAAGTCAAAATCCTCGCACGCCGCCACCTCGGCAAGAAAAAAGCCATCGAAATCTCGGTACCGTACCGCCCTCGCGTTGGAGAAGCTGAAATTCACACCTGGGGCGATGGTTGGAAGAACCTAAAATTCCTCTTCCTCCGCCGCTTTGGCCTGCACCGAACCCGCACACCTTGGGGTGGGCTGGACACAAACCCAGACTCCGGGAACAATGACTTGCCTGAACAAGCGTGAGTGGTCTCAACATGGAATTCTGGCACAACCGATGGATTTCGCAGCAGACCGGATGGCACCGAGCGGAGTTCAACGATTTACTGGTCAAGCACTGGTCAAGCATCGGTGCAGCCGCTCAAGGCGAGGTCTTGGTGCCGCTGTGCGGAAAATCACTCGATATGGTGTGGTTGGCTGAACAAGGCCACACCGTCGTGGGCCTTGAGATGGTGAAGCAAGCGGTTGAGACCTTCTTTGAGGAACAGGGTTTGGAAGTGAAATCGACGGAACATGACCACCATACAAGCCATGTTCACCCTCCATTCACCCTGCTCCACGGAAACGTNTTCGAACTCAAANCAAAAACNGTTCAAGCCGATGCATGGTACGATAGGGCGGCGATGATNGCNTTGCCNATTGAATCNCGAGAAGCCTACGTGGCGCAACTTCGTCAACAAACCAAGCCGGGGGCNGTGGGCTTGCTGATCACGTTTGCTTACCCTCAAGAGCAAATGCAAGGCCCTCCCTTTTCCTTACAGGATGAGCACGTCCTCCAATTGTTCTCTGAAGGTTTTGAGGTAGAATGCCTTGAAACCCGTGAACTTGAGGATGAAAAAGAACGAGGGCTCTCGTCCCTCTCAACCTCGGTGTTCAAGATCCGAAAAACATGACCGCTCAGCAGGTAACATGCCCTCAAAACGAGTTGGGCTATGTTTTCACTCCACGTCAAGGTCCAGTTCTGCTTGAACTTCCTCGGTGCCGTCCATGGCGTTTCCTTCGAGCGTGGGCACGTCCTCAGAGGAGGGTTCAACCTTGGGTGAAGGCGATTTGAACGCATCCCATGACGTCAAGAGTTCAAGTTCCTCTTGCGCTCGACGACGCCTGGATACCAAGAGCGCTACCAAGCCAATCACGAACACAAACCCAAGGGATGCGGCCCCCAAAAGCAAACCTCGCATGTCATCCTGGGGTGCTTCAACCACCAAGTTTCGGGACATGAAGTCGATGTTGGCTCGTTCGCCTTCACCGTCTTTGGCGACAATTTTCAGCAACGGTCGACCTGTTGTTTCTGGCTGCCATTCGAGGGAACCCTCCCAGACGCCATCACCGTCGTCATCAGTGAGGTTTGCTTCCCATTGTTGAATGCCCAGCGTGATGTTCACGCGCACATCATCGGTTGTTCCATCAGGGTCGCTGAGCGCAATTTGAACGGTGATTGTGTTGACTTCGTTCTGTGTGAACGTCTCCGAATTGAGAACAAGCGAATCACGGTCAAGCGATGGGAGACTGGATTGGATGGTGATGTTCACGTGTTCCTCAACCCAATTTCCACGGGCGTCTTCAACGTAGAGGGAGAGGTGATACTCGCCGGGAAGAAGACCCGTGAGTTCTTCTTTGGAACTGGTTGAAATGACCTCGGGTGCGCTCAATTCAGGGGCGTACCTTCGCCATTCCCTCACCGTCAGGTCGTTGTCTGCATCGTAGGATGCTTCCTCGAGAACCAGGGTGCCCCCGGGAACAATGGAGGCNCGGTTTTCGGGNGAGATGAGGACAAGCACAGGAGCGGACTCAATGACGGTCAGCGTGAAGCCCTCGTCCCGTGAAGCACCGGTCGTATCGGTCAAGGTCACCGTCATGCTGTGCTCGCCGGCGCGCAAAGAGAAGGCGTGTTGTTGGTTTGGGTCGACATCGACCAGCAGGGGATCGGATTCTTCGGATGAACGAAGGGTGATGGTGAAATTATCTCCATCAAAATCAACGCTCTGTGAGGCATCCAGCATAAAGATGGTCGATGAAAGATGCACTGAACCNGAAACTGGACTGACCAAACCAAGTACGGGGGCAGAAGGCGTGATGGTCAACTCACGGGTCGTTGTGACCGGTTCATGAATGCCGTCGTCAACGCTCAACGTGATGGTGTGGTCGCCGGCGCTCAAGCGCTCTTCAAACAAGAGCCAATCCTCGCCCTCTGGCGTGAGGCGCCCATCAAGGCTACTGGTCCATGTCACGACCAAGAATTCAGACCCCGAAGCGGGTTCAAACGGTGCACAAATCCATTCGCCATCCACGGGGAAGGTGGAACACGCAGCATCGTAATCACCCGAGCCGTTGGCGGAGAAGGAGATGAGTTCCGAACTGTCAAACGTTTGAGCTGGAGGCGAGGCGATCACCGCTAATGGCACGGCATTTTCAACCTCCAACAGCATTGAAGCGGACCGAGTTTGGTTGGCGTGTTCTGCCCGGTCATCGGTCACCTCCATGGTCAGCGTGTGGACTCCACGGGAGAGGTATCCATCCCATGTTGCGCCTTGGGTGGACAAGACACCATCAAGGGAAGAAGTGAACATAACCGTCAGGGCGTCGCCTTCCGGGTCAACCGTACCACTGCCATCAAGGGTGACCGTTGATGCACTGGTGTTGCCGTTTCGTAGGACGGTGAACACTGGCTCGGCAATCTCGTTGTAGAGCATAACATCAACCGTGTAGGAGACCAAGTTTCCAATCTCGTCCCAAGCCACTACCTTGAGTTGGAACACCGCTGGGGGGTCGTCATCAGCATGGTCAAACGTGTACGTCAGAGTTTCCGGACACGTGTAGGTCCCGTCCCATTCGGGATTTGTGCGGGTGTAACCGACGAACTCGATGGCACAAGCAACGCCGTCACCCTCAGGGTCGGAGGTGCCGTTGGTGTTGATGACCACCGTGCCGGTCTGAGGCATGATGAGTTCACTCCAAGGGGACAAGGCAGGCTCAAAGTCAACCACCAGCGTGGGTGGAAGATTGACCAGCTCAATGGTGCGGACCTCTGATTGACAGTGTTGAATATCGCACACTTCAAGCGTGATTTCGTGAATGCCGTCTGAAAGTTGGCAGTAGGGTGGAACCTGGGTAAAGGGGTCGCCGTTGGCCAAGAATGGTGCACCGTCCCCGGGATGGTCATTGCCATGGAACACACCAGCGCATCCTGCAACAATGTCGTCGTCAAGGGAACTTCTCCACTTGAACGTCATGGCATCATCGTCAAGGTCCCATGTATCGCTGGCGTTGAAGAACACCTCGCCCTGCGAGGAAAAGACACTGCCGTCTTCTGGCGTGGACCATCGAATAAACGGTGCTTGATTTTGAAGTGGGAGNTGGCAGTAGACCACGGTGTCTTGATTGAACGTGGTGGTCGTTGAATTTGAAACACCAAAGTAACCGCAATCCACGTCAGCGGTGTTGTCATTGCTGGCACCTGAAGATGTCCAGCGCTGACCAATGAAATCGGGAAGGAAAAGCAAACCATCGTAGTTTGTCGACATCACGATGGAAGGCTCATACAGCGCAAAGGTGACGTTGACGGAAGCTGCAGGAATGCCGTTGGAGTTGTTGTTGATGACCCAAACGGTGAGGTCCCAAGCAACATCGAGTTCAGCCCCTGTTGCCAGCGAAGCAGAGGCATAAGAGACGTTNACGGGCTGGTGAAGATGAAGGCGAGAAGTTGCATCAAGGCTCAGCACGGCAGGGGTTCCAGTGGCGCCCCGGTCATCGATCAACCCNGACCAATTCACCTGGCTGTCGGTCAACACAACATCGCCCGTGCAGGCCGTTGAAATCCGATTGCCGTGTCCACTGAGCGAAGGGTGGCCTTCCAGCGTCACGCACTGCGTTCCCGAAAAGACCGAATTGTTCAGGTATGAACCGAATTGGCCGTTGTTATCGCCACGCCATTCCAAACCGGTGTGGTTGCCTGACATTGACAAACCGTCCACCACGACCGCGGCTCGGTGAAGTTTCACGGCCGGTTGGGTTGGGCTCTCAGCCTCAACATGGGCCTGACTGACGTGGACCCGTCCACTCGCACCTTCGGGCATGGTGTCGCCGTTGTCCACCTCAAGGGCAGGCAACGAAGGATTGTTGTTGGAAAGATGCAGGCCTTCCAGTCGCAGGTCAACCGAATTCACTGCCAGGAGGCCGTGGCCTTGCGAGCCAGAAATGGTGCAAGAAGAGCAGCGAACATCGCCTGAAGAAGATTCAACATCGTTCGATTCAAAGTAATACAAGCCTGCTTGTTCTTCTGCGGCGGCGGAGGTTGAACCACCGTTGTTTTCGGCGGTCAAGTTGAGGAAGTCCACTCGGCGCGCATCCAATACATGGGCCCCAGAGTAGCCGTTGTCAGCCAGATGCATCCCCTCGATGGAGACCGTAGCTCGGTTCACGATGAGCCCCTGTTTGGTGTTGTTGTGGAGCACCCAATCACTTCCCTGCATCGCTCCACCGGAGGTGGAGTGGACACCTGGCCCGACGGAACCAGAAACCTCGAGATCCTCGAAAGTTGGAGCAAAGAAGGAGGAACGTATGGCGACACCAGCTTCGTGAGGGCCTTGGCCAGGATCACCTGAGTTTCGGACCGTCAAGTTGCGGAACGTGGTGGTTGAATCGACAAAATACAAGCGGACGCCGACCGTTGTTGAGTTTTCGATCAGCGTATCGTCAAACCACGCTCCGGTCGCATTGACTTCCAGCGCAGCATAGCCAATGTTCGGAGCCTTAGCTCCTGGGCCACCTGTTCCCGTTATGGTCAAGTTGGTGAAGTCGGCCGTCTCGTAATTGGTGTAATTTGTGTGGTTGTTTTTGTCGACATAGACGCCTCGATACATCGAGTCACTGATGTGGGCATGGCGGACNACAGCATGCGTGTAGCCCCCATCATCGATATGGCGAATGACCATGCCGCTGTCCGATTTTGTGATGGAGATGTTCGTGAGCAAAGGCTGACTGTCCTCCACCCAGATGCCGGCGACCATGGCCCATGAGGAACCCGTACAGTTGTCGATGGTGATGCCTTGAATCAGCCCGCCCGAGCCACCCCAAATGTTGACCGCACGGGTCAAAATATCCGAAAAGACGGCTCGGTTGACGATGGGTGTTGAGCCCGCTCCAATGGAGAGACCTATGCCGTAGCGCCAATCGTTTTGAAAGCCGAGGTCCCGGCCGGCCTGGTCAACAAAGAGATCGGTGATGCGAGGTGCTGAGGATTCAAACAAGTCCACTGCAACACGGTCGGGATTGACCACGGTCAGGTTTTCCATGACAGGGTTGGAGCCGTAAATGGTCACGCCGTAGATGGCATCCTCAATGGTCAAGTTCTGAATGAGCGAACCTCGNCCGGAAGACGAGCTGTTGAATTGAATCCCTTCGTGGTCGCCTAACTCAGAGGCTTCCAAGATCACTGGACATGACTGTGTGCCCAAAACGGTGAGCCGCCCGTCCACAATGATGCGCTCATTGGCGGCCAAGCGAACCACCGTACAAGGCTGGATGATGACCTCATCGGCCACACCAATCGTGTACGAACCCGACAGGGTTTGGGTTCCAGACCAGGTGGTTTGAGCACGGGCTTGGATGAATTGAGGTTCTTCTGTACCGGTGCCCAAAGCCGGGTCTTGGCCAGCAGGAACCATGTGCATCGTCAATGGAAGAAGGAAAAGAAGCACGAGCAACAGTGCAGTCTTGGAAGACGAAACGTGCTTCATGCATGCAAGCAGACCGCCGTCCTTCTTCAAAGGTGCCCCCCTNTGTCCACAACGAACNTCAGCAGGAATCAATAAATCCCGACTTGAAATGCTTCNCCTCATGCCCGAGGCGTTTGTGCTGTTCAAGACCGAACCAACCCATGAACGGGAGGTTTACCTCTCCCTTACTGGACATGAAGGTGTTGCCGAAGTTCACGCTTTGTACGGCGAATTCGACCTGTTGGTTCGAATATCATCTCCTACCTCGAAAGAACTCTCCCACCTGCTTATGGAATCCTTTCGGAGAATCAAAGGCGTCAAGGAAACACAAACGCTGATCGCGGTGGAGGCCTGAGAATATGGCCATTGGTTTTGTGTTGATGACCACCCATCCGGGAANAGAAGCCACCGTCCGTCAGGCTCTCGAAAAAGTGGACTTGGTCACCNACCATTGGATGCTGTTCGGAGANTACGACCTTATCGCTCGCGTTCAGGCCGATGAAGAATACGCCCTGACGCGTTGCATCGTNGAAGAGATTCGGCAACTTCCTGGCGTGAAGGACACCAAGACCCTCATCGGTGCCGAACTCTGAGCCTAGAGCACACGATGCAAACGTCGTGCGGCTGAGCGAGCNGCGTTCACACATCCGGCCTGGCGAAAACAACGGGCGGCCTCTCGAAGAGCTGTCGCCGACTTTGTGGCGTCCAGATGCCCTTTGAGGTACCACCAACGGGCAGCATAGCGATGATGTGGTGTGCCCATTTCCGTCCAAGCATCAGGAAGCGGGAGGGTTTCGAACACCTTGAGGGCCAAGTCGGAGTCCGAACGAACGAGGTGTTCAACAAACGTCAGTCCGACCACCGCTTTGTGAAACGGTGTGGGTTGTGCGGCCACGGCTTGGTCGTACATTCGGCGATGGGCCGCTTCTGTGGCCGTTGAAAACGACAATTCCGCTTTCAATCGAGCATGCAAGACGATGGGGTCGTGTGGATGACTCAGCGATTCAAGTCCTTCAACAAGGGACTCAGCTCGTTCCCGGTCGCCGGCCAAAAGAGCCATGGTGTGTTGAATGAGACTCATGCTGACCGTGATGGATGAACGTGCCCCAATCTCATCGGGAAGTTTGATGCGACCGAGAAGGGTTCGTACATCGTCAAGATTGGTACCNTTCATCTCATCAAACAAGCGATCATCGACCCGCTGGACCGCTGCTCTCAACAGCCAGCGTGCGGCGTCAACGTTTGAAGCCCCGTTCAGTTGTTCGTTCAACAGGCGTTCAGCTTCGTCGGCTTGTCCCTCCAAAACGGCCAGTCCATACGCTAACTCATTACGAAGTGCATCGGTTTGAACGCTTCCGAGGTGCTGCCGGACTCGCTCATGTTCTTGCCGATGAAGAGCAATACGCCCTGCCCAATAGTGAAGATCCTCATCCTCTGGACGTTGCTTGGTCGCCCGGTCAAAAATAACCGCCAAGGCCCCGCTTTGTCCAGCCACNAGACGTTCAAATTGTTCATCCATCTTGACCGCGAGGTCCTCGCGCTCGAGAGCCAATTGGTGATAGAGGTGCAAAACGGCATAAACAGGGTTTTCGAGATGCTTTTCCCAATGATCGGAGGCGCGTTGATGGAGGAGCGTGAGCCGTTCTTGGTCAAGCATGGTTCGTCGTACGTTGCGAATCAGGTGTTGCACTTCAACGTCAAGGCCGTCGGGTGACCAACGGAGCAAGGCCCGTTCGTCAAGTTCCTCAATGGACTGAACCCCTGGTGCCACCTCGGAGGGAAGGGCTCGAGGAAACAAAACCATGGTGTCTAAGCCGTCAAGACCTTCATCGGTCAGTCCATTGAGCATGGTTTGTTTGACAAAGGCTTGGATGTCTTCACCGGCCTCAGGCAATGGCTCCCCCTCTCGGTAAAGGTTGATGGCCATGGGGTGGCCGTCGAGGGCTTTGGCTACACGCTGCCTCAGGTCATCCTCGAGGTGTTCGCCCAACAGGTGCTTGGCGTCGTTTGGGGCAAGGTTCCCGAGGTGAAGCAACGGCCAGTCAAACCGGTCGGGAAGGGGCAATCGTCCAGCGAGCACCACCACCTGTTGACGCTCATGAAGTCCCTCCAAGAGTTGAGATACGCCCTCCTGATGGCGCGGCGGCAATCGGTGCAAATCATCGACCACCAGCACTGAAGGCCCTTGGTCCGCTGCATGTTCAACCATGGCTTCCAAATCCTTTGGTAGTGCTTTCTCATCTGGCATCCAATCAGTCATGATGGACACCGGATCACTCAATTCATTGAGGGTAGCCCAACGCACGGGAACGGATTGCCCATCTGCCCAAGCACGGAGCAGGGTGGATTTACCGACACCCGAAAGCCCGCCGATGAGGGCTTTGTTGTGTTCGTGAATGAGCGCATCAAGGGTTTTGAGCTCCTCATCCCTTCCAACGATTGAGGAGGTCTTCAAAGCGTTAAGAGGGCGAGTGGTCGACACCGTTTCTTCAAGCAACGGGTGCTCAACCAACCATGCGCGACCCGTTTCAGTGATGTGGTAAACCTGCCTTCGTCTCGAACCACCACCCAGCACGTGAGCAACTCGGACGGAGATAAATTCAATCTCCAAAAGGCCGTTGAGTGGTTGATTGAGTCCGGAGCGAACCACGCCCATCGCATCGGAAAGCCCGGGAAGCGAAACGTCGCGTGGAACATCCCAGGCTTTGGAAAGCGCATCGGGAAAGGTCCCGAGGTAACGCAACAGCCTTTCTTGCCCTCGGCTCAGCATAGCAACACCTGCACCTTGAGAACCTCCTTCATCAATCATACCCACCGCTGTGTTTGCCAGAAGACAGGGTTGCCCTTTTGAGTCAGGGCGAGCGTGGTAAAGCCATGCCCGTGGATTTGGCTTCGGCCGACCTTCCAAACGAACCGGGTGTCTACCTCTTCAAAAATGACCAAGGCCGTGTCCTTTACGTCGGCAAGGCCACGCGTCTCAGCGAACGCATTCGCTCTTATTTTGCGAGCAATCCCGACCGCCACATGATTCCAGAATTGGTCGCCCGGGCTGACGACATCGAATGCATCGTCACCCAAACGCCGCAAGCCGCCCTTATCCTGGAACGCCAACTGATTCGCGAGCACATGCCGAGGTTCAACTCCATGCTCAAAGATGGAAAGTCGTTTCCCTATTTGGCCCTCACCAACGAAGAACACCCNCGCATCATGTACTCGCGCAACCCACCAAAAAAGGCAGAACGATGGGGCCCCTTTCCCAACGCCAANGCCGCCAAACAAGTGATGCAACTACTGAGGCGCTATTTTGGAATTCGCGACAAGGATTGTCGAGGCCAAGACGGATGCATGTCCCAACACATTGGCCTTTGCCGTGGCCCGTGTGTCGACCCTGAAGGGTACCATCAAGTGGTTCGCAACGTTCGGAAAGTTCTGAATGGAAATGCGAACGTTCTCATCGAGGAATTGATCGAAGAAATGGATGAATACGCTGCAAGCCAGCGCTACGAAGAAGCTGCTTACACCCGAGACATGATCAAGGCGGTAAGAACCGTNACAAGCCAACAGGTGATCTCCTCAAAAGTCTACAGGGAATGCGATGCTCTGGGGTTTGCCTCGGATGGCGACCTCGCCGCCGTGGTTGTTCTTCACGCTGACGAGGGCATCGTTCAGGGTCAAGAAGCGTGGCCAGTCATCCATCGAGGTGACATTGGTGAAACCGTCTCAATGTTCATCTCCGAACATTACGCTCATCGCAAACCTCCCCGCCTTCTGCTCTCACCAATTCCTATTTTTGACGGTCTCCAATCCTGGCTTGAAGAGCGTCGCGGTTCTTCGGTGGAACTTCGAACACCGCAGCGTGGCGATTTGGAAAATCTTGCAACGCTCGCTCGTCAAAACGCTGAAATCCAATTGAAACGGCTGGTAAACAAATCAAGCGGTTCGTTGGAACAACGAGCAGCAGACGATGGCGCCAAAACCCTTGGAATGACGCAACTCGACCACATCGTGTGTTTTGACATGGCCCAACTCCAAGGCGATGAACGGGTTGGCGCCAGCGTAGTCATGCGAAACGGGCGGCCGGAAAAGAAAGAATACCGGAAATACATCGTGAAAGGAGATGCCCTNGATGACCTCCGCATGATGGAAGAAGTGGTCATACGATGGGCAAAACGCCAGGAGGAGTGGCCGGACTTGCTGCTCATCGATGGTGGAGAAACACACCTCAACACCATACGACGGGCTTTGGAAGAACATGGATGGGCGGACCGTTTTCCGTTGGCCGCCCTCGCCAAACGTGAAGAAACGATTTTTCGCAGCGGATTGGAGCCACTTGTACTGGACCGAACTGGTAGGGTGCTGGTTCATGCTCGAGACGAGGCCCATCGCTTCGTCAACACCTTCCACCGCAAGCGACGAAGCCGTTCAAGGCTCGCTGACCCGCTGGAAGGTGTGGAGGGGCTTGGAGCCAAAAAACTCCAAACGTTGCTCCGCCATTTCGGGGGACGGAGGGGCATTGAACACGCTGGGATTGCTGAATTGGTCACCGTGCCCGGCATCGGCCCTGCGTTAGCCGAACGGATCTACGAGGCGCTTCGCTAACGGGACAGCTCGTCGATGTAAGCCATGTCTTCAATGGTCTCACCGTGTCGTAAAGCCGGACTCGAAAAGCCGGCAAGGTCAGCGAATTCATGGTCGCCAATTTGCGCTTTGTTGACGGCGGCTTGCCGATTGGCCAAGGCGTTCTTTTTGCGCTTTTTCTTACGACGTCGACGACGAACAAACATGACCAACAGCAGCAGGACAATGGCTGGGTAAACCCAGAACTGAATGAGGAAGTAAATCCAACCAATCTGGATGCGGAAGGTCAAATCGTCTTCAAATTCGCCGGGCGGNACGATGTAGGTGACCGTTTGACGGCCGTCGTCTTCGGAGAGAATCACGTTGCCGGCAGACGACGAGACGTCCACCACTTTGACGCCGCGTGGAAGGGTGAAGGTGATTGGACCGGAATAAGCAGCACCGTCAATGGGTGAATCCACATCACCGTATTCGNTTGGAAGGTTGGTNTCGACCGGTCCCGTGCTGATGGTGATGGTCTCTTCGTTCGTGGGCGGGTAGGACAAGCCATCTCCACTCAGGAGCGAACCTCGCAANCCCTTGGTCACCGTATCGGCCGCCATCTGTACAGGGCGGTGGAAGATGGACTGGATGCTGCTTGTCACCAAACTCAACTTGAGGTCTTCGGGATTGCTGTCAGACAATTGATTCCACCCACCATCCGAACCGATGGTGAATTTGACTTCTGGAATGGTCAAAGAGAGTATGATGGGTTCTTCATCGCTGACCACCCCGTCCGGTGCTTCAATCCCNGAAATCGAAGTGCGGATTTCGAANGCTGAAAGGTCCATCACGCCGAAGGGNTTGTCTTCTTCATCTTCAGCNAGATCTCCAAGTCCGTGGATGCCGTCGGTCACCACCTCNCCAAAGCGCTTGCTGAGGTCCTTCATGCCCTGGCGAGTCGCTTCGAGAACGAGAGGGTCGCAATCGTCGAAATACGGCTTGAAGTCAGCGTCTTCACACCACGGAAGGTCAACTTCAGTCCCGAGCGGGTCTTCCATCCGGCTGGAGAGGTCAATGACGAGGCGAAGCAGGTCGGAGGGGAAAGCCTCCATTTGACCGCACGCTTCAATGTCCTCGGACACATGACATCGCTTTCCGTCGACGAAACCAAGGCGGTAGATGCTCAATTCCACATCCAAGGCCATGGTGACGCTCAAGGAAGCGCTCCACTCGTTGAAGTTCACCTTGGACAAGTCAAACTCAACATCGGACTGGACGCACGTGCTTTGATTGGCATAACAAAGAACTCGCCCTTCTTCGTTGACGATCTCATGCTCCCAATCATAGGGATCTATCCCCGTCAATGAGAGGTTCAGTGAACTGGTTTCTTCAAGGGTTTTGGTGAGCACAATCGTTGAGCTGCCGTCCACGGTTGTCACCCAATTGGGGAGAATAATTTCAACCGTCAATTCGGACGGTGGCAACCCATCAAGAGGGATGTCGTTCAGGAACGAACCGCCAATCAGCGCTTCCAATGAAAAGCCAGAATTCATGAGGCGTTCCAAGTCGCTGCTTTGGATGTTCTCGAGGAACCCGTTGATGGTTGAATTTTCATCGTTTTGTTCCATGATGATATCGATGAAACGCATGGAAAAGGGTTGGCTCGTGGTTTGAAGATAGATGGGGTGTGAGCCGTCCATGGCGTTTGGTCCTTGGAGGCAATAATGGAGCACCTGCCCGGCTGCCACCGGTTCGGTGCAGCCGCTGGAATGGCTGTAATTCAGCCCCCCTTCATCATCAAAAATGCCCGTACCGTCGCTCACGGAAACCCACTGCATGTCGCTCATGGAGATGTCGCCAACGCCAGCCATGGTGCTGCCCAAACTCTCCACGATGTCGCCGACTGGGAACTGGTCGGTGAACTGCGTGAGGTCAACGATGTCGTTGTGGTAGGCGAGCCGAATCCCATCGGAGGTGATGACGGGGATGGAGGCTGAAGAAGCAACGTCAAACATGTTGATGCCCCAACTGTTCAACGTTTCAGCGTCGAGGTAGTACAAACCAGCGGCAAAGTCAATCGTGGCCGCATTTTCGTCGGAAAGGTCGACCACAAGGTTCAGATCAAGGGCTTTTGACCCGTCTTCAATGTACACGGTCGGCGATTGCGTTGTGTTACGGTGGCCCATTCGAAGGTCAACGGTTTGGACCAGATCGGTGGCAGTTTCCCCCGCTTGCAGATGGTCCATGGACCATTCGGCTGCCATGAAGTTTGGAGTGCCAGCTCGAACCACCATGGATCCATTTTCGTCCACGCCAAGGACGGTGGAATAGGCGGAAGGGTTGATGACAAAATCGGCCTTGTGGCCCGGCTTGGTCGTCAGGTCGAAGCTGGTGTTTACCTCAGCCCCCATCGTGAGAAGGCCACGATAGGTTCGTTCAAGGTCGAGGTTATCCGAACCTACGAGGTTGAAATTGCTGGCCAACAAATCCACCGAGGCCGTGGCTTGGAAGCAGAGCGGGGGTTCGAAGACGTTGTTCTCAGAAGCACCCTCGGCTTGAGCGTCCGTAGCGGAGTCCGTTGAACAGGTCGTTGTTTGACCGCCGCTGGTGAAGCTTGTAACGTACTCTGTCGAGATGCTGGTAACCGTTCCAAAGCCTGATTCCAATGCATCTTGGATGGCGTCATGGACCTCCGTTTTGAGTTTCTGACCCACGGTAGGGGAACCTGAACCACCTGTGCTTTGGTCAAACGTATGGCGAATCAGGTCGGCAGGAGCCCCATCGTTGGCGTCAAGACCATCCGTTTGCTCAAGGGTGTCGCCAACCGTGGTGCCAGACCCAAGCCCGAGGGTGTCGCGCTCAAACTCTCGAACCGCCCATGTCAATTGGAGTTCAATCGATGAGGTTGAGACGAGGTCAAACACGTACGACCCTTCAACCCAATCCTGGCGATGAGGGGTCATGTCGTCGTTGTGGTCGTAGGTGTCGCATGTTCCCGAACTGATCAGCGGGGAGCACGACTGCATGCCGCTCGCACTCACGATGGGCACGAGCATCTGGAGCGTGAACATAGCGACTAGCAGAAATGGAAGACCATTTCTTGACTGATTTCGCATTCCCGCGCTGCCGGTCATAATGGAGGCTAAGGTCGGGAACTTGAAAGGAGTTACCCTCGTGCGACTCGCATGGAGAGTATGGAGTCAGCGACGTTTCTCGTCGTGGAATCCGTTCACGGAGAGCGAACCCATTCTTTCCTTAAGAGCAAGGACTGGTTGCAACCAAGCCTCGAACCACTGCGGACCTCAAACGGGTCAATCGGCTTCCCGTTGGTCGAATTCAACCACGAAGAAATCGCTCTCGTCGCCATACGTAACCACCTCGGTATCGAGGCCAGCATCGTTGTTGGAGAGACGAAGTACCGACCTCCTGTAGACCCTCATCACCGACTCCTAGATGCCGTTTCAACCTGGCTCGAAGACAACAAAGTGGACGCTGAGGTCAATGACCTCCTCCCGGCCAAGTGGGAAAAACTCGGCGAATTGGTGCTGCTTCCTCGTGAACTTGGGCAGACAAAAACCTGGCAAAAAGTGGCTCAGCACCCCATGGCAGAAACCCTTTGGAAAGACATGGCTGAGGCGTTGAAGGTCACCTCGATTGGCCTCCAAGCCCACATCGCCAACGACACCTTTCGCTCCGCCCAGGTGAAGATGCTCACCGGGTCGCCCGAAGTACGGTTTTCTGACCACGGGGTCGTGTTCGCCTTCGATGCCTCAAAGGTCATGTTCTCATCGGGAAACATCACCGAAAGGCGACGGATTGGAACCATCAACATGCAAGGCGAGGTCGTGGTCGACGCCTATGCGGGGGTTGGCTACTACACCTTCCACATGCTGGTCAACGCCGGCGCCGCTCACGTGCATGCGTGCGAAATCAACCCGGCTTCATTGGCCGGTCTCAAAGCAGGCGCACAAGCCAATGGCCTCCTCGACCGTCTCACCGTTCACCCCGGCGATAACGCCCTCACGCTCGAAAAATTACGTGGAACGGCAGACCGGTGTCATCTCGGTCTTCTTCCATCTAGCGAGGCGGTTTGGGAAGCCTGCATGCTGGCCCTCAAACCCACGGGAGGTGTGCTCCACATCCACATGAACGTGGAAGAAGAAAAGATCGATTCGTGGACGATGACCACGGTTGAACGCTTTCAAAACATGGTCACCAATCACGGCCTTTCCTTCACCGTCAAACCGATGCATGTCGAGCGCGTCAAGTGGTTCGCTCCACGGGTTCGCCACGTGGTATTGGACCTCAGCTTTCGCCCTTGACATCGTCGGGTTCAACGAGTTCAGCGACCATGACCATTTCCGCTTCCAGAGCGGGTGCTTCCTCCATGGAGCCATGTTCTTCACGAGCGTTGTATTGGCCGTAAACCGCCATGGTGATGCCAACGCCCACCAGGATGAGAGCGAACGGTACGCCGATGATGATGGCAACGTCTTCGAGGAACGAATTGCTGCTGACGGCCGTCGAAGGAGGGTTTCGTATGGTTCCATCCGGGTCGGCCACACCGATCATCTCCATCGAGAGAATGGTAACTTCGATGAGCGGACGGCCCCCTGAAGCGAACGGGTTATCGAGGGCTGTACCGGTTGGTTCATCGCTTGTTGGAACATCAGCGAT
>PAGK01000013.1 GCA_002704515.1 Methanobacteriota archaeon | reverse complement strand
CCACGCTCTTCGGCGTTGGCCGCAGCCGTTTCGAGGTGCTGGCACAGGCGCAATTTCTCAGCGACCTCGGTGTTNGCAGCGTGGTAATCNCGAACCTGAGCNGCGATTTCTGAGAGGTANTGNACNCGNTCGGGTGGAATCACNCCTTTGCGCTCNCCCATGGCGTCCACCGGTTCGCTGGCCTCAAAGCCGACCAGTCCAGCGACCTTCTGCCACAAGCGGTCAACGCCNCCGTCAGCGAANTGGCTGGCGATGGTGGCGACGATGGGAAGTTCCTCATCAGCGACATCGAACATGTTGCGGTTGCGACGCACCTGCTTGCGAATGGCTCGCANNGCATCTTCGCTACCTCGCTTTTCATATTTATTAAGAACGACNACATCGGCAACATCGAGCATTTCAATCTTCTCAAGTTGGGTGTGAGCACCAAACTCGGCGGTCATGACGTAGAGCGAATGGTCGGCCACGGTCGTGATGGCGTCGCTGCCCTGCCCGATGCCGCTGGTCTCGCAAAAGATGAGGTCGAAGCCGACCGCCTTAGCGACCTCGATGGCTCGGTCGAGGTTGGCGCTGATCTCTGAGCCGCTGCCACGGCTGGCGAGGCTGCGCATGTAGAGGTCGTTGTTGGAAAGCGAGTTCATGCGGATGCGGTCCCCGAGAAGGGCGCCACCGGTTCGCTTTCGGGTCGGGTCAACGCAGAGCAGACAGACCTTCTTGCCGGGGTTGTCTCGCTGAATACGGAGCATCAATTCGTCGAGCAGACTGGATTTTCCTGCCCCACCCGTTCCGGTGAAACCGATGACGGGCACGTCCTTGTCCGATGAACGGCAAGCCTTGACAGCGGCCTTGAACGTCTTCTCGTCGGCCGATTCAGANAGCGTGAGCAACAGGCCGACCTTGGCCATGTCCTCGGGTGTAACCGGGCCGTCAAGGCGAGCGGTGCGCTCCTTTCCAATCAAATCGACTTCGCTGGCCTGGCCCATGAGGTGGTGAATCATGCCCATGAGNCCCATCGTTCGGCCGTCGTCGGGTGAGTAAATCTTGGAGATGCCCGACTGGTGAAGGGTACGAATTTCGGGCGGCGTGATGGTGCCGCCCCCNCCGCCAAAGATGCGNACGTGTTCGCANCCNGCTTCATCGAGCAGCTCTCGAATGTACGTGAAATACTCGACGTGGCCGCCCTGATAGGAGGTCAAGGCCACGGCGTGGGCGTCTTCNTGAATNGCNCAATCNACCACGGCTTTGGCCGATTGGTCGTGGCCGAGGTGAATGACTTCAGCACCNGAGGACTGAATCAGCCGGCGCATCACGTTGATGGCAGCGTCGTGGCCGTCAAACAGCGACGCTGCCGTGATGACGCGCACCGGTCCGGTGCTCGTCGTGAACACGACTTCCTCGTCGTCGGCCATGCTCCTTCCAGCAGCCTTTGGTTCATCAATTCAAGGGTGGACCATGGCACCAACGGAACCCCGTTGAGTGAGGGTGATTTATCTACGGTCAACGGTGGCGTTGGTTTGAGGGACCTTCATGGCTCGTGAACTCATCAACGTGGAAGCGGTTGACCGCTCCTTTGGCGCGGTGGATGTTCTACGTGACATCAACATCAAGGTGAACGACGGTGACCGCATCGGNATCGTCGGCCATAACGGGGCTGGAAAGACCACCCTGCTCAACACCATCAGCGAGCANAAGCAGGACACGGGCGACATTGAGTTTGCTCCCGGTATTCGGCTTGCCTACTTGACACAGATTCGAGATCTTGAATCGGACTCCACCATTGAAGAGGAATTGGGTCGCAAAGGACGCCAGTTCCAAGAATTGGAAGAAGAAATTGCGGCGATTGAAGCACAAATGGTTGACCCGGCGTTCTACGAAGGCGATTGGGAGCCGGTGATGGAGCACTATGCAGAACTTCAGCAAACCCTCGCCTCGAGCGGCGGGGGCAANGTTGCCGGTATCGCCAAAGGCATCCTCGAACGCCTCGGNCTTGACAAGCANCCGATGGAGATGGCCGTGAACAAACTCTCTGGTGGCGAACAGGCCAAATTGGCGCTGGCCCGCCAACTCGTCGGCCTCAACGGCATCGATGTCATGTTCCTTGACGAACCGACCAATCACTTGGACATCCACACCACCGAATGGCTCGAAACCTTCCTGACCGAATTCAAAGGCGCCCAACTCATCGTCTCCCACGACCGGTATTTCCTCGACCAAGTCTGCAACCGAATCGTGGAAATCGACAACCTNCGNGCCTGGCCGTGGAAGGGCAATTACAGCCAGTTCCTCGTCCAAAAGACCGCCAGCGAGAAGTCCCTCGGTGAGGCCATCGCCAACATCGAGAAGAAGATNCANTCCACNATGGGCGCCATGGCGCAAATGAAGCGNGCCAACAANTACGACAAGTCNATNTCGGCCAAACACAAGATGATTGAGCGCATGCAGCAGGAACTCAAAGCCCTCCGGGCCCGGGTGCCGAAGAAGCGTAAACCGCTCATNCTCTCGCTTGAAGCGACGGACAAAGCCAGCATGGACGTCCTCTCGGTTGAGGGCGGCACGAAGTCGTTTGAGGGACTTGACCGGAAAATCCTCGACAACCAATTCTTGGAGGTGCGCAAGGGCGACCGCATTGGAATCGTCGGCGGAAACGGCCAAGGCAAGACGACCTTGCTGAAACTCATCAACGGGGACGAGAAGCTGACCAGCGGCGTCATGGACCTCGCTCCGGGTTGTGAAATCGGGTACTTCCACCAAGACCACGCCACCCTTGACTTTGACCTCAANCCCATCGAACAAATTCAGAAACTCCGTCCAGATTTCCAATACGGCGACATCCGGGCGGCGCTCGGTCGATTCCAATTCTCCAGTGAACAAGTGTCAACCAAACTCTCCCAGCTTTCCGGTGGCGAGCGCGCACGTGTGGCTTTGCTCAAACTCTTGCTCGAGGAAAACAACCTCTTGCTGATGGACGAGCCGACCAACCACTTGGACATGGATTCGAAAGATACGCTTGAAGAAGCCCTCGTCGGCTACACAGGCTCNCTCATCACCGTGTCCCACGACCGCTGGTTCCTCGACCANGTNGTCAACCGNATTTGGGAATTGCAGGACGGNGTGGTGACCGTGTACTANGGNAACTACACCGATTANGTCCGTGCCAAGAAAGGCCTTCCACCTTTGGCTGAAGGCGAAGTCTCCGAAGTGTAATCCGGATTTCTCGGCTACTCCCGTGGAACGGTATCAAGTAGTTGAAGTTCAACGAAATACCATGGGCTTCATCCAAGAATGGTTTGGTTTCAACGGATGGAAGGAACTTTCCACCAAAGGAAGTGTACTCGCTACCATCGCTTACAGGGTGGTGTTCGTCATGGGACTGGCGGCCGCCATCATCGGCTATTCCTATGCCTCTGGAGGCGAGGATCCTTCCTTGCTCTACATTGCCATTGTCGGGTTCGTTTGGTTTCTGATGTTCCAGTTCATGCTGAATCTGGTGTTCGTCAACGGTTCCCGTTAGGGCNGAATGGGCGCTCTACCTCGATGTACAACCTCTGAAGTATTTCCCCCGATGTACACGCACAGCAAGCAAGGTATCATATGCAACATGGAAAGGTTATGATTTATGATGGAAAANCGGATTGCCTTTACCCTCGTTTTTTTGCTTCTCTTCACCCTCCCCTCCTACGCTACGCAAGCCGAGGAAACGGAGGTCGTCGAGGCCTTCGGTGACGGATTTTTGGAAGTGGTCATCGCTGATGCTTCCGACGATCTAAGGAGCCCGACGGACCTTGAGTTTCATCCNGGGCGCACCAATGAACTCTGGATTGCCAATCAAGCCACGGACAGCATGACCATCGTGTCGAACACGGGACTTGAAAATCAGACCTCACAAAACCGTGAGGACGCCTACAGCAACCATTTCCTCGAAGAGGTCAGCGCCATTGCTTTCGGNGCCTACCACCCCGAGTTTGATTGGCAGTGGGGCTCGGCTCAAGAAACCGACAACACCTACTGCGGTCAAGGCACGCCGAACAACTTCATGGGGCCGTCGCTTTGGCCTTCCTCCTTGGACCACTATGCAGTGGAGAATCAGAACAACAACCTGCTTGGCAGCCACATCGACATGAACCATGAATCCCCCTTTGGTGTTGGCATCGCCCACGACGTTGACAACGTGTACTGGTACAACGACGGACATTANGGCGANCTGGTTCGCTACGANTTCAAAGAAGACCACGATACGGGGTACGACGACCATTCCGACGCCATCGTTCAACGCTATTCAGACGTCCAACTGACCCANATNTTGGGCCTTCCAGGACACATGGTGCTCGACAAGGATTCTGGCATCCTCTACATNGCCGATCCAGCCGCCAANCGGGTTCTTTGGGTGAACACCGATGACAGCACGTACACCACCACCGACATCATGAACGACGCCTCACGGATGGAACCACTGGCTGAATACTCCCGAATCAACGGCATTGAATGGGGTGTCCTCGCTACGGGCCTCAACCGTCCTTCCGGAATTGCCCTTGNNGACGGCGAACTCTTNGTCTCNGANTACGGCAACGGCAACATCGTCGCTTACGAATTGTCCACCAACGGGAAGGTTGGAACTTACCTCGANGAAATTCAGACCACGGCCTCTGCCATCATGGGCCTTGAAATCGGGCCAAATGGCCACCTCTACTACGTTGACCACGATCAAAACGAAGTCGTGCGCATCGACCCCTTCATGGACGAAGACGGCGACGGGGTCGGCAACGATGTTGACAACTGCCCAATGGTTNCCAACNCCTCTCAATCCAACTACGATGGAGATGACGACGGAGATGCTTGCGACCAAGACGACGACAACGATGGCGTCTTGGACGCCGACGACCTGTGTCAGAAGGGAGCCTTGGACTGGCTTTCATCCACGCAAAACGATCATGACGGCGATGGGTGCAAGGACGCCATTGAAGACGCCGANGATGACAACGACGGCGTCTATGATTTNGCCGACATGTGCTCGACCGGCACGCTCGCATGGACCTCAAATGGACAAACGGATTACGACGGTGATGGATGCTCTGACGCCGATGAAGACGTGGATGATGACAACGATGGAATTTGCGACGCTACCCAAATCGATGACCTCGGGGCCTGCATTGTTTCAACGGTGGAGGTCGACCTCTGTCCAACCAGCTCGCTCACCTTCACCTCCTCAAACAGCAACGATGCTGACCGCGATGGCTGCGAGGACACCAACGAAGACACCGATGATGACAACGATGGTTTCCTTGACGGCGAAGACGCCTGTCCAATGCTGGCTGGCACAAGTTCCCAAGGAGATGTCCTCGGATGCACCGATGGCGACGGGGACGGCTACAGCGACACCACCGATGCTTTCCCCGTTGATGGAACACAATGGGATGACCTCGACGAAGACGGCTACGGCGACAATCCGGATGGATTCCAAGGCGATGCCTGCATCATCCGAGCGGGAACCTCCACCGAAGACCGGTTCGGATGCGCAGACACCGACGCCGACGGATGGTCCGACCTCAACGACGCTTTCCCAACCACGAGTTCGCAACATCGAGACAGCGATGGCGATGGATACGGTGATGCTGCTGATGGTTTCCAACCCGACCAGTGCCCAACTGAAGCAGGCACCTCAACCCAAGACCGCTTTGGTTGCCTTGACACCGACGGTGACGGCTGGTCCGACCTCAACGATGCCCTCCCCCAAGAGCCAACTCAACACCTGGACAGCGATGGCGACGGTTATGGCGACAACGCAGAAGGCGCACAGCCCGATGCCTGCCCGAACGAATACGGAACGTCCAGTGAGCAAATTTACGGCTGCCTTGACGGGGACGCCGATGGCTGGGCGGACAGTACGGATGCCTATCCAAGTGATGTCCTCCTCTGGTCCGACGTCGACCAGGATGGTTATGCTGATCAACAAGGAACAGACCAGTCCGACGATTGCCCTGAAGTCTACGGGCAGTCCACGGAAGACGCTCTTGGATGTCCCGACACNGACGGCGACGGTTGGTCAAATTCTGCTGATTCCTATCCTGAAGATGCCACCAAACACGAAGCAGCTGGCCTCCTGTCGATGCAGAACCTCTACATCGGANTNCTNGTNCTNTTCNTCACCTTGTCGTTCCTTGGTGTCATGGCGCGCCGACGCAGTACTGCACCCGCCGAAGCAGCACCTCTCCCCTTCGTACCGACGCAAGTCCAGCCCTCTGGACCGCCGCTCCCTCCCGGAGGTCTTCCTCCCGGCTGGACCATGGAACAATGGGCATGGTACGGCGAAGACTACCTCAAAGGACAGTGAAGGCCCAAGCGAGGTCCGTTCACTCGTCGTTGGGCGGTACGGAAATCCCCCATCCTACGTAGGCGGCTCCCAAGCGGTTGGCCCATACCGAGAGGATTTCCCAAGCACCGGACACTGTGAACGGTTCGTGGTCGGTTTCGGGTTCAAGTCGAACGGAGACGCCCCATGCATCACAGTCCAGCGTCGCTCTGGCGTGGAAACGCAATCGCCTTTCTTCAAACANGACGCGTTTGTCATGGAAGACCTCCACTAAACGGTCTTCAAGACGGGCTCGAATGGCCTCNGGTGTTCGTTCTTTGTCATCGTTTTGGCTCATGATATCATGAGCATTTGAGGAGGTATAAACTCCTCAATCGGTCAATCTACGTCGACCCATGGGCTGTTTTCGCACGTCCCATCGTAATAGATGGAACCGTCCTGGTAGCCGGCAGAGAACCGCACTTCCTCGCATCCACCTTGACAAAAATTCTCTGGACTNGTCATGGTCAAGGTCGTGGCCCAAGATGCACCATCGTTTCCATCACCATAGTTGTCCCATCCGGTTTGTTGGAAGGCAATGTTTTCGACCGTTCCATCACTGAACTTGACATCCAAACCGACCCATAGGTCTTGATCCGCTTCGTGCACTTCTGATTCTTCAAGCCAACCTCCGCCTCCATTGACCAATTCAATGATCACCGTGAGGTTGTTTTGGCTGTCGACCACCTTGCTGTCGTAAACGTAGTCGTATCCCCCATACATTTCCTCGTAGCCTTCGCCGCATCCCGTAAGGCCGCTGAGGCCGGTGCATCCGGAGAGAAGGAATGTGGAGATCACCACGACTGCGAAACCCTTGGTTTTCACCACAGCGAATCATCCACCATGTTCTGTATTCCGGTAAGGAATTGTTCAACCGATGGCCTGAATTTCTTCGTCGTGCTTCTTGAGCAAGTTTCGCAACTTCACCTTGAACGATGGCGTCANCATCTCNTTGTCCGTGGTCCACTCCTCCGAATCAAGGATAAGGGTTCGAGCAACCTCGTAGCCTTTCCAATCGGGAGCGACCATGTTGTTCTTCTTGAGGTTCTCAAGCATGAAACTGCGAACCTCTGGGCTTGCACAAAGGGCAGCGTCGTCTCCAGAGGTATCCATGCCGGCTCCATTGAGGGCGGCTCGCAGAGCGTCCATGTTCGGGTGGGCGATGAGGAACGTGTTCAGCATGTTTCGACCGTCGAGGACGCACTGCTCAACCAGCGGGTTGAGCGTGATGGTTTCTTCCAGGCCGGAGGGTGAGACGTACTTTCCGTTTTCGAGCTTGAACTGGGACTTGACACGACCGGTGATTGAGAGGTAGCCATCGGGCGTCAATTTACCAAGGTCGCCGGTGCGGAAGGTACCGGGTTCAATGATGACTTCCTTCGTAGCTTCCTCGTTGTTCCAGTAGCCCATCATGACGTTGGGTCCAGTGACCACGATTTCACCTTCATCGGGGCGCTCTGGGTCGTCCCAGGCATCCGTGTCAATGGTGACCTTCACGCCGTTGGCGACCTTGCCAACGGAGTTGAGGCGGCTGGTGCCTGCACCAGACCAACCGTTGGCGGAGACGAGTGGAGAGGTCTCGGTCAAACCGTAGCCTTCGTAGCAGTTGAAGCCGACCATCTGGATGAAGGCCGCCACGTCAGGGGAAAGAGCAGCAGCACCGGACATGCAGAAGCGAATGTTGCCGCCAAATCGGGCGCGGACCTTGGACCAGACGAGCTTGTCCCAGAGTTTGTCAAAGAAACCGCTTGGAGGCACGGCGTCGCACTCGACACCTGCCTTGGCAATACGCTTGGCAGCGGACTTCTGAGCCTTACCAACGAAGACCTTCTTGAGGCCGGTAGCGGACTCGAATTGAGCGTTGACACGGTCGTAGAACTTGTTCCACACACGTGGCACAGCTAGCAAAACAGCCGGCTTGATTTCAATGCACTCGTCGGCGATCTTCGTCAAGTCCGAAATCAGGTTGATGTGAACGCCACAGCGAATCATCCAGTGCAGGTCAAAGGTGGAACCGAAAGAGTGAGCCCACGGTAGGAAGGCTGCGTTCTTGTCNCCCACGTAGATGGTGAAGGCCGACTGCACACAGAGGATGTTGGAAAGCGTGTTCCAGTTCGAGAGCATGACGCCCTTTGGGTTGCCCGTGGTACCGGAGGTGTAGATGAGGGTGTTGAGCGCAAACGGGTCGTCGGCGATTTCAAACATGTCTGCTTCACGTCCAGCAGCCACAAATTCAGTCCATGTGTGGACGGTGACGCCTTCGGGTGGGAGTTCGTTGGCAGGTTCATCTCCGAGCAACAAAATGCCGCAGGATGGCCATCCGCTGGCTTCGCTTGGCATGTTGGCCACGAGCTTGTCGAGGACGCCGGTATCGGCAACGGCGAGCAGGGACGGAGTGGAATCGTTGAGGATGTAAGCCCATTCCGTGCCGTGCTGATGCGTGTACATGGCNGTGTAAGCGGCNCCGATGCCGTTGGCGCCATAGGAAAGTGCGGCCCATTCCACNGAGTTGTTGAGAATCAAGGCCACACGGTCGCCGGCTTTGACGCCGACAGCTGAAAGCTGCTTCCCAACCGANGTTGCAAGTTCGCCGAATTGGCTGTATGAAATGTGGGTTCGGGGCATGCCTGGGGCGGGGATGTAGCCGAAGCACGGCAAGTCGCCGAAGCGGTCTACACTCGTCGTCANCATCTGGTAAAGTGTACGCGGGTCATCGCCTTCAGGCGTCTTCCATTGGCGGTCGTTCGGCTGTCGTTCCCATGCGAGTTCAAAGGGTTCCATGTTTCACGAGTGTGACATTGAGCATTTGAACATCTCCCCGTTAGCCGATGAGGACATTTCGGACATTTTCGCGCCAATCTGCCCCATCGTTGCGGTTGGCCAGGGGGCTTGCGGGACTCGGATGCCAGCACGTGGTGATCTCCACGTCTCGCCCATCGCTCGCTTTCCCTGGGCCCTTTTTCCCAGCGTTCAACGCCAGTCGAGCACGCTTTTCAGCGTACTTGCCAACGCCCACGATTCGAGTGATGCCCATGATGTCCACGACCTCTCGCAAATGGTCGTCGCAGGCTTTCAACACCGGTTCAATCAGTGCTTTGGGCACCTTGTCAGGGGTGATGTTCTGTCCTCGTTCGCCGAGCAACAGCAGCGGACAATGGTTGACAACGAACAGATGAGCAAAGGCGGCATCTGGTGAACCGTAGAGTTCCTCCATCAAGTTCCAAAGGCGTGTGCCCGAGACCTCTTGTCGCTCCAAGCCCATGCCCACAATGGGTCGTTTGGGGTGGGCATTGGTGGGCGTCGTGAGCTCTTTCGCCTCAATGCGTAAGAATTCCCTGGCCACGTGGGTGGCTCCGAACGGGACGCCCGTCTGCGCCATACCCCACGGTCCAGGATTCATCCCCAGCAACAACGTGTTCGCTCCCAGGCCTCCCCACTGCTCGATGAATTGTTCATGATGTGGCCAGGCGTAGTCAAGAGGATTGGTGGCATGGGCCACAGCCTCGGCTTTCTCGAGGTTGGTGATGGCCTTATCACACACTGAGGACAAGCGGCGTGCTGCTTGCTTGAGTCGCTCGACGGTGGACACGTTCCCACCACGGGGCGCCGCTTGATAGTGGTTCTCAAGTCGAGGGCTGGTGAAAAAGTGAATTATGCGAAATGAATAAAATATCATTCAATGTGAGTTAAAGAGTCGAAAAACGGTGCGAAACCGTTGTCCCAAGGGACATTTGCTTGCTTGAACCACGACGGTGTGTCATCGAAAGGAAGCCCTTCCTTCCGTTTTCGGAACGCTTTGGCTCGTGCTGCAACGAGGTTCCAGGCCGATTTCTTGCCAATACCGGGAATGGCCTCAAGTTGCTTCTCAGACACCTTCAACGGATCCATGCCGATTTCCACGCCCGTGATGGACCGGGCTCCATGGCCAGTGATAACCACACTTGATTGTGTTTCAAGCGGGATTTTGTATTCGGCGCCGACCAAGATGGGGTATGCCCCAATTTGACGACCAAAGGTGATCCCGGCCTTTCCATGAATTTCCGGAGCACGGTGGAGTTCTGTTTCGTGAACGGGCAGGCGTGTTCGACCGTCGTGGGACTCCCAATGCACATCGTGAATCACGTGCCCAAGCGGAAACAGTTCCTTTAGCAAGGGCTTGTCAATTTCATCGCGGCAGGTCGTCTTGAACCCCGTGAACGCCTCGCTCGGTATTTCTTGGAATCCTTCCCCTTCCACCTGCCGGATGTTGATGCGTCGAAGCAACAGACCTTCCTTGCGAATCTCACGAAGCAAATCCATGTTCATGGCGTAGGTTTGCTCGGTCTCCCCGTTCAATCCAGCGATAAAATTGAGTCCGGGAAGCAACTTGGGTAGCCCACGCTCGCCGCGTTCTCGACCGTATTTGTTGATGAGTCGAATCGCCGACTTGAGTTGTGTTGGGTCGCAGTTGAGCCAATTTGCTTCGTGAACGCTCGGGTCGGCCGATTCCAATCCAAACGAAAGGACAGCTCCGTCCGATAGCGTTTCCACCAACGTCTTCGTGATCGCCTCCGATTCCTCAAGGTTCTCAGCAATGATGGATGGATTGCCGTTATCGGTGTGAAGAATCCCCAAGCGTTCATCTTCTCGCAAACCATGCAGGAGCCGTGCGATTGGTTCTGGATTGGGAACGGGGTATTCCAATTCCCTTACTCCGTCGGCCATGTAGGTGTAGGTGTCGGTCATCCCGCCAAGGCGCACGTGGTGGACACCCGCCTCGTGGGCCAACCTCACTTCTTCGATGATGTCCTCTGGCGTCCGCCAAATCGGAACACCTTTCTTGGGCTCGATGCAAAATTTGCACCCCCGCTTGTAGCGCACACAGCCCTGGTAGACCTCCACTTCGTAGGTCAACGGTCCTGGATTGTCTTGGGTGCCGAGGTCAGGATGCTGGTGTACCGCTTTGCTGCTGGCCCCTGCTTGAGCCCAAGACGTCCACTGTTCGGCTGTTCGGCGCTGGTGTTTCCATTCTCCGTGGTTGAGGAAGTGATGTAGGGTTGCGTCGGTATCCTGGACGGCGAGGAAAAGATTGGGGCGGAGTGGTGTCCACCCTTGCTGCTTCCAACCCCGAATGGCCCACCCACCAAAGAGCGCCGGTGTTCCGTTGGGGAGGCTTCGTATGAGGGTCTGCGTCTCTTTGAGGGAAATCGGTGTTCCCCGAAGGTACTTCCCGGGCACAACCGCCCCAGCGATGCAAATGACGCCTAGGCCGTTTTCCAAATGCTGTTCGATGCTTTGAGGGTCGTTTTTCAATGCCTGACGGTAGCGGTCCACCGTCATGTAATCATAGGGTGTTCCGGATGCTTCGAGCACACCGCACACATAGCGAACATGAAAACCAACGTAGGGTGGAACACCGAACGCAGCGGGCTCATCTTCGTAACCGTCCAANACCAACCAGCGTGGCTCAGACGATTCAACCATACCACGAGGGGCAGGGGAGGCGACTTCAATCCTTCTTTGGGCGGGGGCGTCGCTTGCGCTTCTTTCCACCCTCGCCTTCTTCACGGAGTGCCTGAAGTTCTCGGGAGGATTTTCCTCCACCGTCACCGTTTCGGTTTCCACCACGGCCACCGCCTTTGCCACCTTTGGCCTTGGCGATATCAACCTTGATTTTGCGGCCTTCGACCTCGGTGTTGTTGATGGCAGCCACGACGGCTTCGCCTTTGTCCTTTTCAGCNATGAACACGAAGCCGAAGCCCTTGGCCTTCCCACCCGGTCCGGTAGCGAGGATGACTTCGTTCACGGTGGCGTGGGCCGCCACGAGTTCCTTGAGTTGCTCTTGGGTTGCCGTGAAGGGAAGGTTTCCGATGTAGAGTTTCAAACCTTCAGGTTCTTTTCGCTCCTTTCGACCTTTCTTCTTGTCGTCGTCGGCGTCGCGAACACCGATGCGGCGTCCGTTGATTCGATGACCGTCAAGCGCCTTGATGGCTGCTTCTGCCATGGATTTTTCAGCGTAGGTGACGAATCCAAAGCCACGGTTCACTCCNCCGTCGTCGGTCAACACGATGCAATCGGTCATGTCGCCATGGCCCTTGAACAGGTCTCGAAGTTCGTCGGTTCCAACCTCACGGGGAAGTCCACCGACAAAGAGACGTGTGCCAGGTGCAGCGCGCTGACGTCCACCGCCACGGCCGCCGGCTTGGCCTTCGAAACGGAAGTAGGTGCGCTCTCGTCCATCTTCACGGACATCGGCAGCGATGAAGGTTGCACGGCCGGCGGGTCCTTTGGCGAACATGGCTTCGGCTTTGGGGCCCCATCGCTTGCCAGCGTTGTTGAGGGCACTGGCTCCTTGGTCGAGTTCGGCCCAACCTGCACCGTAATTGTCCGCAAGAGCCCGGTAGGATTTGTAGGCACATGTGTTGCAGTTGACATTCCAGTCTCCATCAAGCTCGGCCTCAAGGGTATCGCCGCATGAGGGGCAAATGGCATGGAGAACACCGCAATCATTGCGTTCGCGGAAATCAAGGCGGACCACGGGTGTGACCTCTTTGATGACGGCTCGACAAACGTCTCGACGGCGGAGCGCATCGGAGGTTTGGTGCATAAAGCGATCAACGAGCCCGGTGACAAAGAACTGTCCGTAGAGGTGTTGGGGTTGGAGCGAACCGGGTTTTCCTTCAACGCAGAGGATCATGGCCTCTCCGTGCTTTTCGTTGAGTTTGACCACTTCGCAGAGCACGGTGTCGCCCACGGCGGGTTCAACGATCGGCTTGGAAGGTGCCACTGAAATAGCGTCACCCTCAACGTGGACATAGCCAACAACGGTGGAGACGATGTTGCCTCCTGCAATGGCGGTACCTTCGCCGTGTTCGTGTTCGCCTTCTTTGGCGATGATGCTTCCAGGGGTGACGAGGCTCGCCGTCATAATTCTCATTCCATTTGCAGATATGGCCCGAAATGGGTCGCACACCGTTCGCTGTTTTGAGGGGAGGGTTCCCTCCTTTTGAACCCCCCTTATGGTTCACGCATCGTCATCAATGGCCAACCGAGCGTTGCCTTCTCGAAAGAATCGCCAGCACTTGACGTCGGTTTTTCCTTTGCGTTGGGCATGATGCTCGTAGGTTGCTGGAAGCCGGAACTCGGTTCTAAGGACCGTTTCTGCCCACCAATCATGCTCTTTGGCCATCGGTTCGAGATGGGTTGCTCTGTCGCTGTGAAGGACATGGATGGACGTGACTTTGGAAGCGAACGCTACTTCCAAAAAAGNACGGTCCGCTTTCTCACGCTGAACCCCCCACGGCGGGTTCATCACGATGATGTCCACGCCTTCCAGCGGGANCTCGTCCACTCCAACGGTGGCGGATAGAATCTCAGCACGCCCTTGCAAATCAGGCTCAAGGGAGCCAATGTTGNCCTCAATGACGTCGAGAGCGGCGGGGTCGGTTTCAACAAAGATCACCNTGCTGGCACCCAAGAGCAAAGCGCCAATTCCGAGGATGCCGTTTCCAGCTCCCATGTCAACCACGGTGCTTTGTTCAAATCCATCGAGTTCATCCACGGCCAGCATCCAATAGGAAGCCAAGTCCCCTTCGGTAGCGTATTGTTCCAAAGTCACGTTTTCACACGGATGCGGTGCAAGTTTTGACAGTTTGATGGCCAGATGCTTCGGGCGCATTCACCTCACCAACGTCGTTGTTGGTAGGGATTGCCTTGTGGCTGTTGCGATTGCATTTGCATCCGCATGGCTTGGATTTGTTGCGCTTCAATTCGCAACCGCTGAAGGAGTTGTTCACCCGGTTGTTGATTNCCGCAGAATCGGCAGAAGCGGGTGCCATCGTGGAGTTGTTGGCCGCAGTTGATGCAGAATCCCATGTTGCTCCCTCAAAAGTTGCTCTTTGTCGTTTGATTTAGACCTTCTCACTCCATGGCCGTCATCTGCAACAAGATGGGCCAGGTTTCCAGTCCTTCGGCGATGGCGCGTTCGCTGATGTCTTCCCACCGTGGGTCATCCATGAATTCAGAGGGTTCCATGCCAGCATCGATGAGCTCNTGGAAGAAGGCGCGCAATTCGGCCTCAATTTCTGAGATTTGAACCACTTCTTCAACCACCTCTGGCAATTCAAGCGCTTTGGTTTCTTCCGGTTTCTCTCCCTCTTCGGGCGTAGCCTGTGGGGCTGCTGCACTCGGNAGAGGGACTCGTTCTTTCTCATCTTCAGGGCTAGCGTTTGAGGCACTCCCCGGAGGAAGTGGGACCTCGACCTGTTCGGNTGCAGTGTTTTCATCTTCAGCANGAGGAGATGGCTCAGGGGCAGCGTCGGATTTGGATTCGCCCGCCGGGGCTTCATGGGTTTCTTGAGCGGGCACTGCGGCAGGTGGAGCTACCGGTTCGGGCTCAGGAGGTGCAGGTTTTTCCAGTCGACCCACACCAAGAACTTCCGCTTGTTGACGAGCCATTTCAGCAGCTGCCCGCCGTGGCAGGCTAACGAAGCATTTTCCAGGAAGCGATTCGGCCGGGAACGGAAGGAAGTACTGCTCCAAGGCAGAGAGCGATGGATGTCGGAAACAGAGCGTCTGCACCGCTTCAAACGGACGCTGGGACGGCAAGCCGACCGAGAAAGGGGTTGACGCCAGTTGGATGGAATTTCGCAACCATCCCTCGTTGTTGATGAGTTGTTGCATCCAAGGCCCCATGTCTGCGGTGGCGATGTTGACAAACATGAACGAGGCAGAACGTGGGTCAAACCCCTGCTCTTTGAGGAGATGCGCCTCGGCGCGTGGACGATGAAACACCGATATGACGGGCTGTCCGTGTTCGACCATATCCCCATGAAGTTCCATCATTTTCCGTTCTTTGCGCGGGCAGAGTATCAGCAACGTCATCCGGGTCGCATGTGGGTCCCAAATTTCTCCCCATCGTGCGGATGCTTCGTTCATGAGTTGACCGACGGTCATGTCCGGAATCATGGCGGTTATTCCCATCTCGGCACCCATTGGGAGGAGGNGGTCCCGACCTTTTACCCTACGGGTGAACCGTTTTGCTTCAAAGCAGTTCCATGCTGTGCGCGAGTTCAGCAAGGAGCACCACGCCACCNGCAGCGCCACGAATCGTGTTGTGACTGAAGGCCTCAAACGAGACGGTGTTGGGGCGAGGGCATCGTAAGTTCGCCACCACCACCGCCATGCCGGCCGCACGTTCATTGGCCGGGTTGGGTGATTCAGGNAAGCCGCTCCCGTCAGCGAAAAGATGAGTTTTCACGTCGATCGCAGGAGCCAACATCAGCGGTTGATGTGGGGCGCTTGGGAGGTGGTTCATGCGACGGTCGTGGGACCATGCCGTCAGCACCTGCTCGATGCCTGCTTCATCGGTAGAACTGGCGAAGGTTGCCTCAACGAACACATGGTGCCCGTCGCGGCGCATGGTCCGACCGCAGTCCAGGGTGGCTTCTCCGTTCCATCCAAGGAGATGGCGCAATTCGGCTTCCGTTTTTTCGGCCTCTCCGGGAATGGTTGGTTTGACGGTACCNTCTGCGAGGGCTGCTTCCATGTAGGCCTGACCGCCTCCTGAGAGGCCTTGTTCACTGCGCATCGTGTAGCCTTCCAATCCGTAGGCTTCGTGGAGTGCTGCGAGGGGAAGGATGAGTGGAAGCAAGGTGCAATTGGTAGCGCAGGCGTGGCGAAGCGGGCCTGCGCTCTGTTCCACAAGGGCATGTGGATTGATTTCAGGAATGACAAAGGGGACGCCTTCCTGGCGTCGAAAGGCACTTGCGTTTGANAAAACCGTGATCCCCGCTTCGACCCACATCGGTTCGAGGCGTCTTGCTTCTTCGCTGGGTAGAGCNGAAAACGCAACGCAGACGTNTTCNTTGGCCAANGCTTCAATCGCATGGGGGCTGGAAACATCTGTTACGNGGAGGGCCGGCAACGATGGTCGCTCATCCTCCANCACCCAAGGGACNTCGTCCAAGGCCATGCCGAGGTAGCGCGGTGAACCCGCCACGGCCGCGAGCTCAAACCATGGATGGTTGGCAAGACGCTGCTGGAGGCGCTGAGCAACAAGGCCACCTGCGCCCAACACGGCGACGTTCAGCCGTTGCATGCCACTCCGAACGGTTCGTTGGTTTTGAGTGCTTGGAAAGGTCTACAACAGTGGTGTAGGGAAGATTCTCCGCGTGATTAATTTACGCAAAATACGCCAACCATCCGCCGTTGAGCCCAGTTTCGCTTCGCCAATTCGGGGGCCATAGCTGATGGGGACAAACCCAAACGGCACACCTCCATGCACCATGCTTGCGAACATTTCAGCTTCAATTTCGAAGGATTGGCTGTTGAGTTGAAGNGCGTGAATGGCTTCTCGACGAAAGGCCCAGTAACCCGAACAGACGTCAGAGGTTGTGGCCCCGAACAGGGCAGTCGCCAGCCACGTGAGAAGATGGTTGCCAATGAAATTCAATCTCGTCATTGCTTCAGGGTCAATTCGGCCGTTTAAACGGTCGCCGATAACGACGCTGTGCGTGTCCAGTCCCTGCAACAACGCCGTCATTTCTTCGGGAGCGTAGGTGCCGTCAGCATCCAGCATGATGACGGCGTCNGCCTCAAGTTGAACCGCTTCACGGAAACCATGCCGGATGGCACTTCCTTTGCCCGTATCGTCTTGGTCCACGAACATGACACCGTAATTATCGGCCACTGAAGAGGTGGCGTCGGTGCTATGGCCGTCCATCACCAACACGGTTGTTTTGTATCCCATCTTCTCAAGTTTGGCGTAGGGGATTCGCTCCAATACCCACGCCAANCCCAACTCCTCGTTGAGCACTGGAAGAAGAACAACAAGGTGTTCCATGGGGGATGGGGTGGCCTCCTTGCACATGGTATTTGCCGTTCATCAAACCGTTGACCATGTCAACCATTGAAGTTTGACGCCGGTTCGGTCAAACAAGACTGTGTCCCGACCAGACAATCCCAAAGGATTGAGCCACCGGTCGGGAGAGGCACGGTCCCATTCAAAGGCCACTTCGGTCAAATCGCTTCCATTTTCCACAGCAAAACAGGCTTGATGGTATCCCGCATCCGAGCGCAGGCCGTGGTAAGGCCGTTCGAGCCCTTTGGAGGCTTGGAGGTAAAATCCACCAGTTGATCCGATGATCTCGTAGGTCAAGCACATCTCCACTGCATTGCTGGGTGCGTCGATTTGCAATGCACCCTCGGTGCCCTCAGGTAGAAACGGCCGGTCCTCTCCCAACTCCATGGGGTCCCTGAATTTGTGGTCCCTCCAAGGGTCCATTCGTACCGTACAAGCGGCACATTCCGATTCGTCGATGCCGTCCAAGAGCAAGACCTTGCCGTCTCCATCCGGCTGAAGCCTCCAGAGCGTTGCCCCGTCGGCTTGCGCTTCAATCCCCCAGTAAGGCGAGGTCGCCAAGGTCCACTGCATGGTGCCCAAGGGCGAGGTCAATGCGTGCAGCATGTTGTGTTCAATGAAGTACGTCGTGTTGTCGTAAAACATGGCTTGTGTTGCCGCTGAATGCTTGCTTGAATCGATGTGGACCAGTCCCAAGGTTGGAATGGAAGTCATGTCCACCTCTCGTGGTGCATCCCAAACATACCCCCAATGCATGTTTTCGGTGTAGACTGCTCCGTCGATTTCAGCCAGGGCTTCCCTTAACGCCAAGTCACCAGGAGATACCGCAAGGAGCTCTTCGTGCTCAGCCAAACTGACGGCGACCGTCTGGGCCATCACCGAACCAAGAACGATCAGCACGACCATCGTCAACGAGACAGGACGCGGCATAATCCACGGTTTGACGGGTGATTCATCAACCGGCGTGAGCGCTGTGTTGGGTGACCACCACCAAGCCACCAGCACGGCCAAAGGTACATGGAAGGCGTGAAGCGCCATGGAATACAAGGTATAGGAAAGCAGGGAAAGCACGGGGATGAATCGCAANCCTTCAACCAAATGGACCACGCTTAGAATCCATAAAAGGGCAAACCAGGTGATGGCGATTCGCCCCTCCAGCGTGGAGCGTAAACCGTAGGCTGCTGCTGCTGCGAAGGCCAATAACACACCGTTGTACACCAACAAAGGCCTTCCCCCTTGCCAACCGTATTCTGAAAACACGGCTTCATCGAACAGCCTTGGTGCGATGACGAGCAAAGCCACGCCAAAGCCGATGGTGATGAAGGCCGANGCGATGTACACCAGTTTTCGAAGCAGTTCACGATGTTCTTCGTTGTCAATGGCCAAACCATGCAAGACGTGACTCAGCAACAAGAGCGCCAGGTAAATGGCCCCCGTGGGGTGAATCAAAGCCACCGAGTAGAGCGCCAAGCAGAGCCCGAGTGTGTGGTGCCGTTGCCGTTGTTCAGCGTGGCGAAAGAGAACCAAAAGCCCCACGACCAAGCCAAGTTGACTGGCCACACTCGGGAAGCCTGAATCGAAGGTTTTGGCAAACAATCCAAGTCCGAGCCCCATGCTCAGCATGGCATAGGCTCCAGCGCCGTGTCGGTCCATCGCGCCGATGATGCCCAAGAGAAGGACGAAGAGGGTGTAGTGGCCGAGTTGAAACACGGCCTTGCCCGCATCAATCCCAGTGATCTCCACCACCCAAGCGGCAACGGAAGGGTAGGCAGGGGGGTAGGTCCAGAAGCCATCGTTGGTTCCGGGAAGGCTAAGATTTCCCTCCAAGACCAGTTGCTGGGTGAGCATTGCAAACCCAATCCAATCCACGCCAAACGGAAGGCTTTGCAAAAGGGGCGAAAGCAGGGCGGTTGAAGCCACGAAGAGGCTCAGTCCAAACAACCACGTTGGTCGGTTTCGCTGAAATTCAAGCTGGACCTTTGCTTCTTTACTGAGCGATGAAGACGTTGTTTCCTCGGAAAGTTCGCCGTGCATGGCNGCCTCCAAAAGCTGCCATCGGCTCCGTTTGGCAATCACTTCATGGCGCTGGTGGATCATCCTGTAGGCGGCCGCATTGAGTCCAAGCAACGACAAGCCAAGCAGCATTGGAGACCACACATCGAGCAACACCAAGCTTCCTGAGATGCCATAGAACAAAAGCAGGCCAAGGGCAGGGGCGAGAAGGGCTTTGCGNAACCGGTCACTGCTTCCATCAAGCACCGAACTGAGCGCCCAGCCAGGCAGGATGCTCGGCGCCAAGACGACCATGGCACTGCCGAGCATACTGGGGTCACGCCCGAACCATGCCTTGATGATTCTCCGAAACCTCAAGTAGAATCGGCCTTACGCTGAGCCATGAACTCGGGCGGGGAATTCCCTTTCCATCCGACCGTCGTGTTCGATGGTCCGTACTGGGTTCACGATTTTTCACGTCCGAACCCAGACGGATGGGAGGCTCCCTACCTCTATTCGGTTGGTCGCTACGATGAACGACGCCCCGCCATGTACACNNCGGCGCTCTTTGAAGGAAAAAGAGACCACCANGTCGGGNTGGATTTGGGNGCNCCCGTCAACACCCCCGTTCATGCCTTTGCCTCCGGAACGGTGGTTGAAGTCACCGTCAATGACGAGGACGGGTCGTACGGTCCAACACTCATCACCAAGCATAGCCTTCCATTGCCCATCCACNTCGGTGGTCCGCTGTCGGAGGAAACCTCGGAATTCTGGGTGCTCTATGGGCATTTGAGTTGGGACAGCATTGCTCACTGGGAGAANGGNGATGCGTTTGACGCTGGAGCGGTNTTGGCCACGCTGGGNGATGAGCATGAAAACGGGGGTTGGCCGCCGCATGTTCATGTCCAACTCTCGGTTGAAGAGCCGGTTGGNGGAGACCTCCCCGGGGTGGTTTCATCGGAAGACCGCGTGGNTGCTTTGGCCAAATTCCCCGACCCACGTCTGATTTGCGGGCCGCTTTATTGAACGGAGTTCAAGTGGTCTTTGAGGGCGTTGATTGGCCCGATGGCTGCAGGGTCCTTGCCGTGCAAGAANGCAAGCGTAATTGAAAGCCAATCCATAACCAGGCAGTGGTAGAGCAAGCATTCGAGCAAGGAATTCCCTTCGCCAACGAGGTTCCAGGCCGTTTCTGTGGTTGCATGGGCGACCATCCAATCCAACCGCTGTTGGACCCNGGGGTGCATGCCCGACCAGGTCAAGACCAAAAGGGCCTGATTTGGAGCTTCAGGATCGGCATCGGGCCCAATCCCGCCCCATGCCACACTCTCGTTGTGGTTCATTTCGGGAACCACACCAATGCGAACAAATCGAGCGGCGTTCTCATTCATTTGATTCTTGAAACGGTTCAACGCGGGGGCCAATTCAGAAGGGCCGATGACGGACATGGGTTGCTCCATCAGCCCTGTGGCGAGGAGCGCAATATCGCCTTCAGGTTCGGCGATGACATCGAAATGTTGGTTGTTGGCTGCGAGACGTTCCAGCATGGCTNTCCGTTCGTCAGGGGCTTGAGTNGGGAGAAGGCCAAGGTGTTCCATCACGGCGACTTGTCGGCTGAAGATGTGACCGAAGGCCGTTCTTGGAGGCTGCCCTCCGACGGTGGGAACGAGGTAGCAATTGGGGAAAAGTTCGGGGAGTCCAGCCAATTGGCCACCCGTGGCNATNACCACCGCCGAGGCACCCATCTTCAGCGCAGCTTCCGTTGCGGCCACGGTCTCTTCGGTGTTTCCACTGTGACTGGTGGCGAGGACCAACCAGGTCGCATCAAACCAAGCTGGGAGCGTGTAATCGCGATGAACCACCACCGGACAGTGTCCTTCTCGAGCGGTCAATGCAGACAAAAAATCCCCACCAGCAGCGCTTCCTCCCATGCCCAAACAGATGACACCGCTCCACGGTGCTTTTTTCAAGTCTTCAAGCCAAGGAAATCGTTCAAGATTGACCGCTTCAAAACCATCTCGAAGGTCCTGGTGAAACGTTTGCGTGAATCCAACCATGCCCTCCAAGTCCAATTGTTCAGCCAGGTCAACAAGCGTAGGTTCGGGGGTGTTGTCTTCGTGTTCTTGCATCAGGATTCCTCCACCGTTTCAGGTTCGTCCACCGCCATGAATGGCAAGGCAAGCCAAGCATCATCGTGCCTCATGAGCAGGCCTTTCCGCCCGGGTACGTGGTCGAAAGGAAGACGAACATGGTCCATAGCCCAGGTGGTTGGGTCAAGAAATTCCCCAACNGATGCNTCTTCGTTGATGAATTCTACACTGGACAATTCGTGCCGCTGAGCGAGCACTTTGGCCTGTTCCAAATCCCGCCAGCTGGCCCCGGTACGTTCCCTTCGGTCNACGCGTTCCATGATCGCACCATCCTTGGTCCACGACGAAGGGCGCCAAATGTGGTTTCGCCACTGCACAATGTCTCCAATCTCATAACCCGGTTTGCGGTAAAGCAGGGTCAAGCGCGTAACATCAACGCCGTCCTTTCGCCCAACGGTTGAATTCGTTTCAACCACCATGCCGCCGTATTCACTGACGAGGTGGCGCCCCCATGCTCGGGCCAATCCTTTGCTGCCCAGCACCACATCGTAGCCTCCGGTGACCTGTCCTTCGCTCGTAATGAAGAACATCGGGTCGTCGGAGAGCTTGTCGAGGACAACGTCCAATGTTGCTCGTAAACGCGTAAATTCGTCTTCGCTTAGGCGGCGAGCACTGGAGCGCAACTGCACGGTTGCTTCGAAGTAATTGCCGGCCCGACGGGTGCATGTAAGGCACACGCCATTGGCCATGCGGGCCCGCATGGTGTGTTTTTCTTGGAAGAGCAAATTGTCGATAACGCCCTCGAGTTGGATGTGAAGCAACGTGTGTCGGTCAGATACTTTGACCGGTTCCATCGCCAGTTGAATGTCCTCTGCCTGTTCATGAACGACCAAATTCCGGTGCAAGAGTTCGTCCCAGACTTCGTTCTCTGTGGTGTTTTCCCACTTCCCATCGATTTCAACGATGCCACATCGGGCGCAACGCACCCAAGGAATGTTTTCCGGGACTTTTGCCAACACGGTTCTCGCTCGTAAGCAGGGCTCACACATGCGGTCACCAAACAGGGGAGGATCGGCCCCACAGACCAAGCAAAATTCGCCGCCGAGTCGGGATGACATGCTCCTCTCCATGGTGGTCTCGCGCCGATGCCTTTGAAAGACTACGCCTGTGAAAGCATTCAGCCATCGGTTTTCTCGAGCGCTTCAGGTTCGCCACTTTCAACTCGCTCAAGGGCTTCCAACCGCTCGTCAAGCCGGCGACTGCGCTGGACAACGGTCCATGTCCACAAAGCGATGGCCACCAGCATCCCGAGATAAGCAACGGCCAGGTACGTCATCCCTTCCACATCAAACACCTCGGTCGTGCACGTTCTGCATCGCTTCGAGTCGCTGCTCAAGCGCCGTCAGTCGCATGGATGCGATCATGTGGCCGATGATAAAGACCGTGAAGGAAACGGCGCCAATCAACAAGACAAGCCCCATCTCGCCGTTGATGGAGCCTTCATCGCCGGTTCCCACCACGGGCCCGGGGTGGCGTATGGTCCAAATTCTCGTCGCGATGTAGGTGAGTGGAACCAAAACAAAGCCGTACAATCCGAAGGCTGCGAAGGTGTCCCGTGTTTCCACGCCGTCAGGCTGGCTATTCCGCCCGAGAACCACGTAGGTGGCAAGGAGCGTAAGAAGGCCAAAACTGTTGAGCCGAACATCCGTCCAATCCCAAGGTGTGCCCCATTCTGCTTGGCCCCAAACGCACCCTGACCAGACGACCATGAGGCCGCAGGCCAAACCGGCTTCGGCGCCGGCTACGTGCAAACGCCACATCCATTCTGAGCGTCGAAAGAGCCATCCTGCCGAACCGACAAAGAGGGCGCCGAAGGCGATGAAAGCAGCCCAAGCCGCCGGGACATGCCAATAGAATATTCGTTGGGCTGCCGGAGATTCAAACGCATCAATGGAAACGCTGGGTGCCCAAAGAAGGGCGAGGAGCAAGGTGGCGCCAATGCCTGTGAAACCGAGGACGAGCAAAGCTTCACCCCACTTCATGGTCGGCTGTGTTGGCATGCCCTCCTTGAACTTGGTGTTCCCCTCAAGAAAGAAGGCTGACAAGCAGTGAGAACGGTAGAATCAGAACCGGAGTAAGCAATCCGACAAAGACGGCTTGGGGTCGAGCGAGGCGTTGTGTTGAGCGCTGCATCCAGCCGATGGCATGCCATACCGAGAAACAAAGGAAGGCTCCTGCAACCGAGGTTGTGGTGGTCAAGGTCTCGCCCAGTGCTGTGGCCGAGACCAGCGTAAACACCAATCCGATCATCAGTGGCAGCCAACTTGCATGCGGCGCTCTTCCGCCGACGGCTCGCCACCAATCTCCTGTGCGTTCTTCCCTTGTGGCGACCACGAGTGGCTCACCGCACAAAGCGACAGCCAAAACGGGGGCGAGGACGAATCCCAGCCGTTGCATTTCGTTGAGATTCCCCATGAAGTCTCCAAAGGAGAGAAGGATGCCCAAGGTGAGAAGGCCAGCGATGGCATTGGTGTTCAGCCACATCAGGGTGCGGAAATGCATGCGGACACCAAAGGTGCCTGAAGAGGTGCGCTTTACAGATTCAGATGGCCGTCGTTCGGCGTTTGCATCGCTTGGGGGCGCTCCAGTGGTTTTCTTGCCTTGACCGACCTCAAAGTGGTGTGTGGCATGAGCCATAATGCGTTCGTCGTGGGTGGCGATGAGTAAACCATGGCCCATGCTTCGAAGTTCATTCAGCCATCCACCGAGGGTTTCAACTGAGGCATCATCCAAACCTGCATCGGGCTCGTCGAGAAGGACCATGGTGGGATGTTCACTTGCAAAAGCAGGAAGCAATCCTGCGAGTACGGCGACCTTGCGGGCTTGACCTTGCGAGAGGTGGGCGACCAAATCATTGGCTCGGTGAGTCAGGTTAAATGCCTTCAAAAACGGGCTGCAGTCCATGGTTCGCCCGCTCATCGACATGGCGCATTGCAGATGTTCAACCAGCACTTCACTCCCCATCACTCCGTTTTTTTGAAGCGTCAGCCCCAAGGCCAACGGAGAAGATTTGGCCCGCCCCTCATGGTCCTTCACAACCGTGTTTTCATGCTTGATCTGACCGTTTTCGAGCGGGAGAAGACCCGCCGCAGCTTCCAGCAGGGTGCTTTTGCCAGCCCCGTTCGCTCCTGTAAGCACCACGGTCTGACCAGATTCAACGCTTAGGGAGCATCCATCCAAAACCGTGTTCATGCCTCGGCGGATTCGAACATCCACGAGGTTGAGCAAGGCCTTGGCCATGGTTCGGGGACAGGTCATTCGGGCAAGAACCCTCCTGTTTCTTCTTCCGGAGACATCAACTCAAAAGAGAGGGAGTCAAAGGGGCCTGCATGGGCTTTGCCATGTCCTTCTTCTCTTCGGTGGAGTGGATGGTCCTTCTGTTGTGGTTTTTAGCGATCTTTACCCCGCTGATTTATGCCGCCCGCACACGAACCTCATTTGCCATGGGCATCACCGTGAGTGTGCTGCTCGGGGCGGTGGTCCAAGTGTTGTGGTCAATGCTCTACAATTGGGGCTTTGTGGACATCTGGGTTTGGAATGATTTTGTCCTTGTCCCGGTGCGGGCTTTTGAGCCATCCTTCCTTCATACGTTGGTCTCCGCAGGCTTTCTTCACAGCCAAGGCGACATGATGCACGTGCTGGGGAATGTCATCATCTTAGCGCTGGTCGGCGTTCCGTTGGAACAACGCCTTGGGTCAAAACGGTTTGCTGTGGTGTACGCCATCGGTTTGCTTGGAGGCTCACTTGGTTGGGTTGCGTTCAATGCTGAATCCTACACGCCAGCCTTGGGAGCATCTGGCGCTGCATTTGGTTTGCTCGGAGCTTACCTCGCAGGATGGCCAAGGGACGAGATTCCCTTCCCCTTGTTGTTGATTCGTCCGTGGCCAGTGGTCTTCATCGCCTTGTTGTATTTTGGCTTGGAATTGATTCGCGCCCTTTCCACCATGGAATCCGGGACTTCAAGTGGCATTGCCCACATGGCTCACATCGGCGGTTTTGTCGCCGCTTATGCGCTTCTTCCGATCGTAGCACGAGGTGGTCCGGTGGAACTCGGTGTGGTTGACGGCGGGCCAAGCCAAGGCGCCGCTCATTCAGCCCAGCGTCGTCGGATGAAAGCCAACATGGTCGACCTCAGCTCCCTTGAAGATCCGTGGACTTCGGCTGGTTATGAGGTTCCTAAACACCTCAGGGAACCGCTCAAAAATTTGATGCAAGCCGGCGATGAACCCGAAACGCGGGCAGCCTGGATGGAGCACCTCGCCGATGCCGGTGTTTGCCCCGTCTGTGAAGCGCCTCTCGGTTTGGTGGAACGCTCGACAGGTCCCCATCTGCAATGCTCTGTCAATACCGAGCACCTCGAATGGCCGCCCCGCTAGGGTGGGGTGTGAATCGTTGGACAGCGTGATACATCTGAGGATAGAATCAAAGGTGGGCAAGCCTTCCAAAGCATGGAGAGGGGAAGCCATGCGAAGTGCACCACGGCCATCATTCCGAACGGGCGCCCTTCTCTTTGCCGTTCTGATGCTTTTGGCGGATGTCAGTGGAGGCCTTCTCTCGAACCCTGTACATGCAACTCCTGTGGCTCAATACGAGGAGCCGATTCTCGTGGACGGACTGCCCCCGCTCATGTGTGGAGAGGACATGTGCGAACGTCCAACTCGAATGATTGAACGAGGTGAGCGACCATCCGCAGAACCCGATCAATGGTGGCTTGGATACGGGCCTGACCTCGACTGGAACGGTATGGACGATCGCCTCCAGCGCGTGCTTGCAGGCCAAGAATCCATTTCTCCTACCTCCATTTTGGGCCCCGATGGTCGTAAAACGGTCGCCCTCGTCGTTGATTTTGCTTGGGCGCCAAATGCAGATAATGTGGCTGCGCTTGAAACCGTCTTGGATGAACATGGATGGATTGGTGAGGAAGCCGGAGCTTGGTTCCAAGTGATGGATTCCATTGATTCCGTCGTGGTTGACAAAGTTCCTGTTAGTGCCTTGATGGACATTTACTTCCTTCACGGCGTGGTGGTGGTTGAGATGCAAAACGTGATGGTTCCATTCAACGGTGTTGCCTCTGAAGCTACGCGTTCAATGCCCTCTGAGGTCTACACCGCCAGCACCTACGCTCGAGGTTACAACGGAGAAGGGGTGGTCATGGCCGTCCTTGACACCGGCGTTGACAACGAACATCGTGCCCTCAATGATTTTGATGATGTTGACGATGAACCCGACAGCGATGCTACCAGCTACAACGACCAAAAATGGGTCGCTGGTTTTGACGCCACCTCCTCTGCCTCAAACCCCGATGGCACCGTTGACCCAGACGATGGGCAAGGCCACGGAACGCACGTCGCCGCAACGGCTCTAGGCACTGGTGGGGCAGACCGAATTCACACAGGAAGCGGCATGGGCGCCTATTTGGTCGATGTGAAGGTCCTGACGGATTCTGGTGGTACCAACTCCCAAGCCTCGCTCAACGGAATTCAATGGGTCATCAACAACAAAGACACCGATTGGGGCAACAACGATTCAAGTCGGGGCATCGATGTCGCCTCAATGTCCTTCGGTTCCTTGAGCAGCCCGCTGAATCCCGACGACGAAGGGGACAACGGATCGGGTGCTGAGGCCCGTCTGGTCAACGACGCACGAGACGCAGGCATTGTCTGTGTGGTGGCGATGGGCAACGACGGAACCAAACGGGTTCCTTCCCCTGCCAGCGCTGACGGGGCCATTTCCATTGGTGCCGTCAACGACCGAAACACCGTCAACCGTACCGACGACGTGATGGCATCTTACTCCAACTGGGGCCCTCGCCTCGATGATGGCGACGATAACGAATGGGAGGAACTCAAACCCGACATAACCGCTTTTGGAACCGGCATCATGTCTGCAACGGCTGCAACAGGTCCATCGTTCCCGGGCCAGCCCGAGCGACCTTTGGCGGACGACGGCTACGATTCCAAAGACGGTACCAGCATGGCTACTCCACTCGTCTCCGGCATTGTCGCCTCGCTCTTGCAGGCGGATGATTCCCTCTCACCCGAAGACATTCGCAGCATCCTTCACAATTCATCTGAAGCACGAGGCTCGGCGACCGAACCTGACATCTCCAATCGCTGGAATGAAAAATGGGGCTTTGGACTCGTGGATGCTTCTTGCGCCCTCGACTATGTGTTGGATCGGACCTGCACGCCCCTCGAAGACAACGGCGGAATCATCATCACACCTCCACCGGGAGGAGATGGGCTTGGCGAAGACGTTTCAATGACCGCTCCGGTCAATCAATCGCTCCATTTGGCTGGGAATACCCTTTCCATCGAGGGTACAACGGACACGAGTGAGAACGACTACATCGAAGTTCAAGTGAAGCTCGAACAGTTCTATGAAGACGGTGAAAGCGATGAGTTAACCAATTGGTTAAGCGCTGACGGAACAACCGAAGATTGGTACTTTGACATCACCGTGGACGATGATTGGGTCGATGCGGATGAAGCCTACACCCTCATCTATGCGCGCGCTTTGAACGAAGGAGGAGAAGCCTCGGTTCTCGACGTCCGTATCGTTCAATTTGCTCGAATATCGATCTCCATGAGCGAACCTCCTCTCGGTACATCGTTGGTGGGTTCCGTTGATTTCTCAGGAACCGTTGAGGGGACCGAACATGACCGTGTGGAATACAAGATTGACGGCCAAGATTGGCAACTCGGTGATGATTTGAATGAACAAGAAGAAGGCGTCCAGGAATGGTCGTTTTCATGGGATTCGACCCAAGTCAGTGATGGTTCCCACCGTATCAGCGTCCGCATGGTCAATGCCTCAGGTGTGACCAGTGATGTCCTGAAACGAACCTACGAAGTGGACAATTTACCGGCCGCTCCAAACTTTGCCTTTACCGGCACGGTTGGCGTGTATGACGGCGGTCTACCGGTCAACGACGCCGTCGCAGGAACCGTCTTGGAAGTCCGCTTTGGACTTCGCAACATAGGGGATTTGGATGCGAGCGAGGTCTACTTGACTTTGGAGGGAGAAGGCGGTGATTCCAGCACCTACCCTTCCGAAGGGAAGGTTACCTCACTCGAGCAGGGTGAAAGCGTTCAAGTCACGCTCTATTGGTGGGCGACGGTGCCTGGAACACACGATGTGACCCTCTCTCTTGATCCAACACAACTCTACGAAGACCCCGACCGAAGCGACAACACCTACACGTTCAGTTTCACCGTGGAAGAACGCCCGGTTGAACCGATGTTGCGCTTCATTCCCGGTTCTTCGCGTACGGTCCCCGATGTTCCCGTCCCGGGAGCTCCTTACGATATCCGACTCCGCGTTGACAACCTCGGTCAGACCGATGCCAGCAATCTCAACCTTGGATTGGAGCGTTTCTTCGAGGGCCAAGGCTGGATGAGATTGAAAGATCAATCCTTGTCGCTGGTCCCCGGTTCAAGCACGACCTCGGGGTACACCTATGCCCAGTTTGAAGACGTCCACGATGAACCAGGAGCCGTGTCCTACCGTGCTGTACTCAGCGGTTCGGGTGTGGAAATTGAACACAGCGAGCTGCGTTTCAACGTGACCGTCGCTGACCTCCAAGCCGGACCGAGGATTGGGTTAACCCTCTCATCGGGAGAAGTAGCTGTTGATTTCATTGGTTTGGATGACGGCGGCTTGTTGTTCACCACCATTGACGGTGAACTCCATGCTCGGACCATTACTTCCACGCTCTCAATGGTGGGTGGGGTCGTGTTGGAAGAGAATTGGGGCGGTGAACTCGCTGTCCACCAACGGGACGATGGCCTTGTCCAAGTCGCTTGGACACGCCGCTCCCTCAGCCTCGAAGGCTACATCCTCACCGACATTGCCATGACTTCCATTTCTGCCGCCGGAAAAACCACGCCGAAGCACTACCACATGCCGGCATTGAAGTTCTCAGAAGGGTCATACTATGGCTTTGCCTTTGACCAATACGATGGAACCATGGTCCTTGCCGGCTACCATCGGGACCTTTCCACCGGTGGGTCTTGGCAGGATGTCACCTCTCTCTTCGTCATCTCTTCAACCTCTCCTGACCGGGGGGCTTCATGGTCCAACCCCCTCACGGTGTTGTCCGACATCGACATCCGGCCCGGCGACGTCCAACCGCTTGGTGTTGGACTCGGCAAGGAATACCTCCATCTTCTGTACCAGGAATACCGCGAGGACGTGACCGGAATCAAACGGGTCGGTCTCATGTACACCCACGGCTCCTACACCACGCCATCGTGGAGTTTCCAGTACTCCGTTGGCGATGATGCCCGCACACCTCATCTGGAAGTCATGGTCGACGACGGTGAAGACCGTTTGATAGGGGCATGGATTGAGGGCCAAGGCAAGGTTGCGAATGTCGTGGTTTCCAACACCAACGCCGTATGGGCGGGCCAAGACAACATCCGTACGCTGGCTCCAGGTGCTACAGATGTATCCCTCACGCTTCGTCAGGACGGCCTTTACTTGTACCACGATGAAATCAATCTGAACGGCCCAGTCTACCGCTTGGGCCTGGTCACTGATTCCAACGGCCTTCCACTCGCCGGGTTGTCAAACATGCTTGAGCAAGGTTTCCTCTTTGGTGTTGGTGTTATGGAAGACGATACCATTGTCTGTTCAATCACGCCGGGCGGTTCCCTCAGCTTGAGCAAGATTGCCTCCCTTTCTGGGTCCAACTCAGCCGTTGCCTCTCCCGGCCTTTTGGAAACGTTTCTTGACTACCTCCCCGGTGAGTCCCGAGAGGTGAAAATGCGTTTGATTGGTATCGGCATTGGCCTCTTGTTCCTGTTCTTGGCCTCGATTGCTGTGGTCGTCCGTCGTTCTCGAAGTGAAGTTGAGGGCCTCCTTGATGAGATGGAGGATGAAGAGGGTGATCTTTTGGAAGTCATGATCAACCCTGAAGCCGACGAAGGTCCACTTCTGATGGTTGTTGACGACGAGGAAGAACTCACCGTCCAAGCCCCTCTGGCCGTCATGGATGACGAAGAAGAAACCCTTGCAAATGAACTCGAAAAGAAACTTGAGGATGGCGAGGGCAACGCCCGTTTGGAGCGACGAATGAAGCGAAAACAACAACGAGAAATGAGCGAGATGGCTGCCGTTCTTCAACAAGGCCTTCCTCCGTTGCCCGGTGCTCTACCACCGCTTCCGCTTCCTGCCTTGGATGGCAACGGTGCTTTGCCGGCACCCTTGCCAACGCCGGCCTTGCCGCTTCCCGACCTCAAGCGGGACGTATCCTGTTCTTCATGTGAAGCAACCTTCAGCGTCAAGGACCTTATGCTAAAGCGTGTAAAATGCCCCGTTTGCGGCGTCGTCATTGACTTGTGAGGGAATCCTATGTGCGGCATTTTTGGTTATCTGGGACATCAACAAGCCCTCCCGATTTTGGTGGAGGGTCTTCGCCGTCTCGAGTACCGTGGTTACGATTCAACGGGAGTTGCCATTGATGATGGAAAAAGCATTCAAACCCACAAAACCGTAGGCAGGGTCGCTGATTTGAAGGCCATTCTGCCTGACGATGTTCCAGGCACACTCGGCATCGCTCACACACGCTGGGCCACCCATGGGGGCGTCACAGAGGCCAACACTCACCCCCATGCGTCCCACGACGGTGCGATTCATCTTGTACACAACGGCATCATCGAGAATTTCCAACAACTTCGCAAAGGTCTTGAAGCGCGGGGCATTGAATGCGTTAGTGAAACCGATTCAGAAGTGCTCGTCCAAATGATGGCGCTTGAGCTTGAGCAAGGCGCTACACCGCTCAAGTCTGTTCAAGCCACGCTACGTCGCCTCCGAGGAACGTGGGGACTTTGCATTTTGTTTCGGGACCATAACATGTTGATTTGCGCCCGAAACGGTTCACCACTCATCATCGGTCAAGGTGTAGGTGAAACCTTTGTTTCAAGCGACCCCCANCCNTTGACCGCNCACACCCAACGNGTCGTNTANCTCGAAGACGGTGATATTGCNGTCATNAAACCNGATGCNTTCACCATCACCTCGATGAAAGGCNGNNCNGTTGANCCAAGCATNACGGTCCTNGAGAANGCATGGGGNGANGCNGAATTNGGNGATGCNCCTCACTACATGTACAAAGAAATCTANGAACAACCCGACGCTCTTCGNCAGTGCATTGCNGGCCGTNTTGACCGCGAGATGGGAACCGGACGNNTGGGCGGNATGGGNTTGGACCANNNCACCCTCGTNCAAGCNCCNCATGTTCGCCTNTTGGGNTGCGGTACGGCGGCTTATGCNGCNGAAATNGGGCAGANNTTGATNGAAAAAATGGGNCGNATNCCNGCNGTTTCACACATCTCNAGNGAATTCAGAAACAACGATACGGTCATCAATCCNAAGGCGCTTTACCTNGCTGTNTCNCAATCCGGTGAAACCGCNGANACGATNTCNGCGGTNAAAGAAATCAAACTCAAAGGNGGGAAGGTGTTNGGNGTNGTCAACGTNGTTGGCTCAACCATTGCTCGNCTTTGTGGNCAGGGNGTCTACATNCACTCCGGTCCTGAGCAATCNGTTGCTTCGACCAAGGCNTTCACCAACATGGTNGCNGCTTTGGCNATTTTTGCAACTCANCTNGGTCGNACCCGCCACCTTTCNANGGAAGATGGNCGNGANCTCATTCACCANCTNCAACAAGCTCCACANTTGATGGAGACCTACTTTGAAGATACNGGTCCAATCNCCGAAGCNGTGGATTTGCTTTGCGAAGCTAGTTCAGTGCTTTTCCTTGGNCGNGGACTTTCAGCAACCGTGGCGAAAGANGGNGCNCTCAAACTCATGGAACTGGCTTACATCCCGTGTTTGGCCTACCCAGCGGGCGAAATGAAGCACGGACCCATCGCCCTTCTGGAGGAGGGGAGCCCAGTGGTTATCATCGCACCAAACGACCACCTCAAAGAAAAGACACTCTCNGCCCTTCATGAGGTGAAAGCCCGTGGAGCGAAGGTCATTCTTATCCACGAGAAAGGAGATTCCATTGCTTCTGAAGGCGACGTTTCCATCGGTGTTCCATCCATTCATCCATGGTTAACCCCGTTGCTCACGGTGGTACCGCTTCAATTGATGGCGTACGAAACGGCTCTCCGACTTGGTCGAGATGTTGACCGCCCGCGCAATCTTGCGAAGTCGGTGACCGTTGAGTGAACTCAAAGGATGGTAAAGCGCTGCTCGCTTTCCTTCCAGTTGAATGGTTTGTAACCGAGAAGGTGGTTGGTGTGGCGCATTTTCACGATNCCAAGCTTACGAGCGACATCATCGCCATGGCGCTCCATCACCAAGTGCATCACNCCGTCTGAAAGGTAGTCTTCAACGCCGTATTCGCCGAATTGCTTGTGATCCTCTCCGGTCATTTCACAGATGAAGAACGAGGTCAACTCGAGGCGACGAACGGCTTCAAACAGACGGAAGATTTCATCNCGGGGGTTCTCCATTTTTGTCAAGGTGAAAAAGGCCCCAAGCGANTCAAAGACCAGCAGCTCAAAACCGATGGATTGTCGGTAGGAGGTCAGTTGCTTGATGAGTTGCCCCATCCAATCAACACGGTTGCTCATTCCTTGTTCGTCAAGTTGAACACGAAGGTCGGCCAAGTCGATGATGGCGATTCGGTTTCGAACACGCGGGTCGTCCACGTTCATGCCCATGTTGGCCATGTGCGAACGGAGCGAATCTTTGCCCTGTTCAAGGGTGACGTAGATCCCGCTNGTCTCTCCGTAGAGGACGGCATTGTAGAGCATGGAAAAGGTGAGGCTGGATTTCATTGCACCCGACGAACCAGCGACAATGCTGATGTGACCTTGAGGGATACCGCCCTGCATTTTTTCATCAAGTCCTTCAATGTGGGTCGGGATTCGTTCAATCTCGGACATGCGGCTCACTTGGTGGGTTGCNCTTGGGATTCTTCAATATCACCCACNNANTTGATGGGTAATCNCCAAGGTCNGCGCCNTGGTGTTNGNGGNATGGACGTGTGGTTGGCCTCCAATTCAAGCCGCCGACATGCGCTNTTGTTGCCTCTTTTNCCATCNNTGCACCACCNAGGNTTGGAAGGCGTNGATGAAACACCTCCATCNGGNACNGTNGANCACCAAGTNCACNCCATNTGCCAGCGNAANGCNNCNGCNCTTCCACCCAGCGANCATTCGCTCATCATCGNCGCNGATACAATGTTGAGCGACCCNGANGACCANTCGTTAAGCATAGGCAAACCTCGTGATCTCGCTCATGCAGCCACCATGCTTCATCGCTTATCAGGGCGGTTCCATCAAGTCTGGACGGCGACTTCGATTCGATGGAATGGGTCGTGGCACCACTGGTGCGAATCAGCCATCGTTTCAATTCCAGAGTTGACCACAGAACAACTTCAGGACCTTCTTACCTCAAATTCATGGCAAGGCAAAGCGGGAGGGTATGATTTAGCAGGTCGTATGGGAACGCATGCCCGTTTGGTCGAAGGGGCCGAAAGCACCGTACTGGGTTTGGCTGGCGAGGCCATGGAATTCCTCGAAGCCTTGGCTTCAACCCGGTGAGGTTCACAGCAGCGGTGTGAGTCCCAATTCGTGCTTTTGCATGTCAACCACGACGTTTTGTCCGGGAATCATGAGCAGCTTGTCTTCGGCATCCAGGGAAAAGACGTTGACACGTGCTTGGTCAGCCATGTGCTTGATTTCTCGCCGACATGCCATCTGATGGCTTTCCATGTGAACGAGTGAACGGAGGTCGACGATGGCGGTATCGCCTTGCATCACGCGTTCCAACATGGCAGAGGTTGGAATGCGCTTCATCACGTCGGGTGCGATGTAACGAAGCGCTTTGTTGGGTGGAGATTGAAGGCGCTGAACCGCCACCCCAAGGTCGTGAAAAGCCTCACCATCCGGGGTAATCGGTCCATTCCATCCCAGCGGTGGTGTGCGAAGTGAGTCAACATCAACGGGATTGAGCATCGGGGTTTCCACGGCAGGTTGAGGGGATGGTTGGTCGAGCGCTGGCTTCGTTTCGTTGCTTGAGAGCGAGACGGGCTCCTGGGGTGCTTGCGCAGGAGGTGCTCGTTCGTTGGTGGAGCCACCCTCGGGGTCTGGAAGTCCGAAAAATTGCCACAAACTTCCCATGTTGCTTCCTCAAAAGTCCAAGTCGTCGAGTAACGACTGCAACTCTGTGGATGCAGGGGTTGGTGGAGTTTGTGAAACTATGGGTTGAACCGGTGCAGGAGCGGGCTGATTGGAGGCTAGCCACTGCTCGCCGTAGTAGTTCCATTGCTCCATCGTCCATCCTTCTGGAAGCCCAGTGGCTGGGATTGGTGGTCCGGTGTTGACGGCTGCTGCTTGTTCAATTGGAGCTGCATAAGCGGCGGCTGCGGCAGGTTGCGGAGCGGCTTGTGTCGCCATGGGTTCTTGCTGGGCCGGTTGAGCAGCCGGTATCGCTTCCACTTGTTTTGGTGCAGCGGCGAATTGACTTTGTTCGTACATACCGAAGTCTTCGCCTTCACCAGAGCCTCGACGAGTGAACAACAAGAACACGACCAATCCAACAATGATGATGCCTAGAAGACCGATGACCGCCGCTGTTGTGGTACCCACGGCGTTGGTGATGCTTTCGATCAGGCCATTCGGCGGTAGTTCTGCCACAACAACGGTCAGTTCCTTGCTAATGCTTTCACCATCGTCGTCGGTCACGGTCAACACCACGGTCCATGAACCGGGTGGAAGGTTATCCATGGTCCACGTGGCTCCGTTGAAATCAATGTCTCCAGTTTTGGAGCCGTCCGAGTCGGTGTCGAGGTGGGAACTGTCCCACTGGTAGGCCAGATTTTCAATGTCGTTGGACGAATCGGTGATGAAGTCACTNCCAATCAAGGTGAGGTTATCNCCTTCGGTTAAATTTGTGAACGCCGTTTGCCTGTCGGCCAACTCGCGTGGAGGGAGGTTCAGGACGCTCACGTTCATGCTTTGTTGGGCCGTTGCACCGTCGTCATCAGTCACCGTGACAGTGATCATTCGAACGCCCTTGGTCGTCCATGTCGGGTTGATGGTCGCTCCTGTCAGTTCACAATCGTTGTCAGCAACACCATCGTTGTCTNCGTCAAGNTTGGCATCCAAATCCCAGCAAATCACGAGACTTTCCACGTCTGAAGGGGTGTCTGAAGCAACGACACTCAAATTNAGCNTGTCNCCTTCAATCACGGGCGTGTTTCCAGGGAGTCCTTCGACGGTTGGAGCAACGTTGTGAATCATCACCATGGCTTGGCGAAGGTCGGATGTGGCCCCGTCAGCATCGATGGCTCGAACCTGAATGATGTGCTCTCCGGAGGTGTTCCANGAAACNGCTTCNGACGATGAAACGCCGATGCTNGANACGGTCCANTTCTCGTCGTTCAAGGAGGGNTGCCATTCNATGATGACGGTGCCTTCATCGTTNGCNGAATCACTGGCTGTNGCNCGNANNAGNGCCACTTCGTCTTCGTNGAGGTGCCANGTTCCGTTTTCATCCGGCATGACTTCTTGTCCACCTTTGAGCAGTGAAGGAGCAGAGATGGTTGGGGGGATGTTGAGTACCAAGATCTCTGCAGTCATGGTTGTTGCTTCTCCATCGTCATCTCGTCCTTCGGCGGTGACAGAAATCATTCCTTCTTCGGTTGGTGTAAAGGTGCAGGTTTTGACCGTCGTGGGGCTGTCGTTGATGATCCCGCAGTCCGTCCATTCTGGCCAATATACCTTGACAATCTGGCCTACAGGGGCAACGGTGTCAATATCGCTCATGTTGAATACTTCAATTGTAACTGGAGACTCTACAGCCACAGATTCGGGGTAAGTTATCTCAAATTTCGGTGCTTGGTTGATGATTGTCACATCGACCTGCAACTCATCCGTGTCAAGCTCCTCGTCAATCACCAGAACGGTGACGCTCCAAGTTCCGCTGTTTGACCAATTCCATTGCGTCCAACAATCCGGCGCTTCAATGACATCGATGAGACCTGCTCGTGATTCGATCTCAAATCGGCAATCAACATCTCCACCATCGAGATCAAAACTCTCTGTGGCGTTCAAGGTGACGTTCTCGAAGGTGTATTTCCCTTCATCAACCTGCAAATCAACGGTGGGTGCGCGACCGATGAAGATGGACAACGAAGCAGCGTTGTTGCTCCGGTTGGCATCGGCGGTGACGTTCTCATCAGGGTCAACGGTGAAGGATAAATTAGCAGTACCAATGGCCATGTCGACTGGGACGGACCATTCCACTTCCAACCGTTCTTCAGCATAAGGCGCAATCGTAGGTAGCGCACCTCGGGTCACAATTCCTTCTGGTGTTTCAATTTCCATGAACGTGGAGGGTGCTGTGAGCACACCGCGGTTTTGAGCGGGAAGCGAAAAACTGAGAACATCGCCGGGAAGAGCATTGTAGCCAATAGAGGCACTGAGCGTTGTGGTGCTGCCGTTTCGCGTTCGCTCAACGATCACCGAACTCGACTGGGCGACAAGGTCCACGCCAACGACGCTCAAATCTTGGACCACCGTGGTGGCTCCAATCACTCGACCAACCGGGTCGTAGACGACCACTCCATTGCTGGTGTAGTCATCGCTCGCTATCGTATCATCGGCCTCATCGGAGACATTCAGGGCCACTTGAGCCTGACCGTTGTTATCGGTTGTGGGGTTGGCAATGGTGTCCGCTATTTCATAGCGCAATTGGAGATTAGTGTTTTTGATGGGTATACTCGGTGAGCCTGCCACGTTGTAGTCGATGGAAATCTGCTCGATGGCATTCGGTAAGGTCGCCGTGGTGGCGGTGCTCACGTGGATTTGCGTGTTGCGTCCTCCGGGTGAAGACGATGGGTTGACATTGTTGGAATCCACCGGAGTGTAGGTTTTCAAAAGCCAATCAATGGTGAATCCAGCCGCATTTGAGATTCGAATCCATGAATTGAATCGAACCTCGGGACAGTACCAGTTGAATCCAGCACTTACACCGGTTGCGTTCCACTCGTTGATTTTGTATGAATCGTCACATCCTCCGTACTTGATGTTGAGGCCATCCTCCGTAGGAATGCCGTCTGCTGTGACTTGCCACGAAGTGTTTTCAGCGCCATTGGTGTCGAATTCACTCGGGTCAAAATAATCAGAACTTCCATCCACGCTCGTTCCAGACATGAACGGCATGTACCATCGGTCACCTGTTCGTACTGGAAAATCATACTTCTCTTTTGGAGGGTTATAGTAGGTGTCAAAGGTGATGAGTGCAAGGTCAGTTTCAAAAATCCCTAAATT
>PAGK01000012.1 GCA_002704515.1 Methanobacteriota archaeon | reverse complement strand
GATTTTGTGTCAACTCATTCATAATTAATGAAAACCATAATCCTGTCAGACTTACGCAATTATCATTGGTGGGCTCGGAGAGAATCGAACTCTCGATCTTTGCCATGTCAAGGCAACGTCATAAACCCCTAGACCACGAGCCCTAGGTAGACTGAGCCACCTGACATTTCTATTAAATCAATTCGGTTCAGACACGTGGTTATCTTATCCAATGATCTTGGAGATTTTACCTGTGCAACCTGCTTGTGAACATGAACCAGCCATGCGCGTTCGACCATTGGACATCACGATTTTTTGACCGTTCTTGATTGGTCCGTAATTTTTGCACTTCAGACAGTAGCCTTGAACTTCGCTCATGGTCCTCATTCTTTGGGAATCGGTTCGGATATTGAACGCTTCTGTTCATGTTTCTCTAATTATGGCATTTTTCTACCTTTGAGGGGGGGTTCGGAGGCCATAATTTCGCCTAAAATAGAAATGCAGCTTCGGAGGTTCGGCGTAAACGGCGTACTGCGCTGCATCGATGGGCCAGTGGTGCAAACTCGCAGAAGATCCGATATCGGCCCTTGTCGCATAACTCACATTATGCGACGTTACGCCTATGTGATTTTCAGGGTTGATCGGCAAACTTCATCGATTGGAGTTGATCGTTTGGAATTTCGAAGATACCGACGAGCGGTGGACCTAACAAGAGACCCTCGATTCCACCGTCTTCAACGTCGAGTGTACTTTGTATTTCTTTGGATATCGATTTCCAATCTTCAGCCGATTCAAATGCTGATTGAACCAGTAACATATCTGAATCACCTGGTCCACGACCAATCCAGGCGCCAATGCAACCATCCTGTCTCCGCTTGAATTCTTGACGAGCTTTCAACATCCGTCGAAGTCGCGCATCCGTTCCCTTTTTGCTCGAGCAAACAATCGTCTCAACCCATGCCATGAATTTCACCCAAGTATTTTTTGTAAAGGAAATAATATAAAACGATTTAGATATGTGATTGGATGAGATTCATTGTGAAATGTAGTGGCCATTGAGAACCGTACCAGAAAATGGACTGGAAGAGGGTCGAAGCATCATTGACTCCCAGTGCGGCCCATCGATGATGTTGAAGTTGGCCACGGCACCTTCCACGAGCTGACCTTGCACCAGGCCGGAAGGATGCTGAGTTGCACGTGCCGCATTCACCGTCACGGCGGCTAGGGCTGCTAATGGGTGTAGACCACATCGTTGAACCATTAATGAACACATGAATGGAAGACTTAGAGTGTAACAGTTCGGATTGAAATCACTTGCCAAAGTAAACGGAATCTGATGCTCATGAAGGGGCGCCATATCTGGCCATGGATCACCCATTGCGTAGGGCGTACCTGGCAAAAAGCCCGTATTGACGCCGGCTTCTTTCATGGAGATTCGAGTTTTAACCGGTGTATGGTAAGCATGATCGGCGGTTTCAACTCCCAACTCAGCAGCCAATTGGCCACCACCGCCATCGTTGAATTCATCGATATGCATCCGCATGGCCAATCCACCTTGGTGGCCTGCACGAAGAATGTCTTCGGACTCTTCAACTGAAAACCATCCAGGCTCACAAAAAACGTCTACGGAGCGAGCCAAACCTTGTTCCAACACAGCAGGAAGTTGTTCGGAGTGCAGTGATTCAATGTATTCGTCTCGGTGCACTTCCTTCGGTATGTCATGAGCACCCATCCACGTCGACTCAATGGTTGGCGTATGCTCGATATGATTCAATTTAGCTGCGATTTCAAGGAGCCTCAATTCCGATTCAGTGGTTAAACCATACCCAGTTTTGGCTTCAAGGTGAGTTGTTCCGGTTCGAAGAGCATCTCGTAGCCTCAAATAACCTAACTCAAGAAGATGGTCTGGCGTTGCTGTCCGCGTTTGTGAAACGGTGTGGCCAATGCCACCCCCCATCTCCGAGATTTGTGCATAGGATTTCCCTTCTTGCCTCCATGCCACCTCCTTTGAACGGTCGCCCGCCCATAGCAAATGCGTATGGCCATCGATCAATCCTGGCACGATGGCCTGGCCGTGGAGGTCGTGCACGTGAACGTCATCGTGCTGAAATTGACTGATATCTTCGGGAAGGGTGTATTCGTGAATCACCTCTTGTGAATCTTGTATTTTTGTTATTACTTGCCCTTCGATAACAATTGCCTTTCCAGGAGAATAAAATGGTTTTTCATTAGGTGCAGTGGCGTCGGCAAAATGAACCATCGTTCCCGCGTTCAGGTAGATGGTGCGCATACTCCGTATGAGGGGAAGAGGGTTGAAGAACAATCGGTTCGTCGGAGTTCCATGTCTGGATGGACTTTGGGCATTGAAACAACAGCCCATACCCTCTCATTTGGGTTGGTTGATGCAGACGGTATTCCGCACCCAGCAGCCAGCGATACGCTCCGGCCTGACCAAGGCGGAATCCATCCGAGAGAAGCTGCAGACCACCACAAAGACGTGGCCTCTTCCCTGTTCATTGAGGCACTTTCCAAGCATAATTTAACTCATGAGGACATTGGAGCTGTCGCCTATTCGCAGGGCCCTGGCCTTGGACCATGCCTACGCGTTGGTGCAGCAGTGGCACGGGGATTGGCCACTCGAATGAACGTCCCGCTGATCGGCGTCAACCATTGTGTCGCCCACATCGAAATTGGACGCCAACAATGTGGGTGCGACGACCCTGTTTTGCTCTATGTTTCAGGAGGCAACACCCAAGTTATTGCTCGCTTGAATGGGCGCTACCGGGTACTGGGAGAGACGCTTGACATCGGGATTGGAAACATGCTCGACAAATTTGCACGGAATCAAGGCATACCGTTCCCAGGTGGCCCGAAGATCGAGCAACTTGCAGCGCAATACCTCGAACGTGAGCCCAACCCCAGCATGGAAGGGTTACAGTTGCCGTACGCTGTTCGAGGCATGGATCTGGCCTTTTCTGGATTATTGACCGCCGCACAACGCCTTATCGACAATGGAGCACCATTGGATGCTGTTTGTTGGTCATTGCAGGAACACGCCTTTGCTTCATGTGTTGAGGTTGCGGAACGGGCCATGGCTCACACAGGCAAGTCGGAATTGCTTTTGGGCGGGGGAGTGGCTTGCAACCAGCGTATTCGGACCATGTGCACTGAAATGTCAGCCGATCGGGAAGGAACCTCGCACGCTCCTCCCAGAATGTATTGCATCGACAATGGAACCATGATTGCCCTTCTCGGATGGCTTGAACTCAAAAAGCGGACGACGGCCCTTGAGCACAGCGCTATTGACCAGTACCTGCGAACTGACCAAACTCCAATCGTTTGGTCTTGACCAAGTTTGGGGCATACGGTTTTAACGGGTGGTCGTACGCCTTTCCTTGGGGGCATTATCAATCAACGGCCGACGTGGTGGGAGAAAGAAGGACGAGTTCAATCCTTTTGCCAAGGATGCGTCCCAGCAACACCGTCGCCGTCGCGATGAGCGGGAACGCCAACATGCGCGCCGGCCAACTGCTCCCACCGAACCTACCGAGGTTCAACAACAAAAACCAGACATCAAGGCTGACCTTGAGCGAAAGCAACGAGAAGCCATTGAAAAGCTGGTGCAAAAAGGCGATGTCGTCGCCCCAGAGGTTGCACCCGCACCCGTTCCGGTTGATGCGCCTCGAAAGAAACAGGACGATGAGCCTGCCATTTTATCCCACGAAGACAGGATTGCAGAATTACGCCGGAAATCTGAGGCGACCAAAAAGAATGCATCCCGAATCGAATCGGCTCCTGAAACCGTCCTGAGTAAACCCTCCACCGTGGAGGCAGAACAAGGCTCAACTGAACTCGCCGCCGCTCCCCTCGAAGCCACCGTTGATGGAGTTGTCAACGCAACAACAAAATCAGCAAAAAACGTCTTTGCAACGATAGAAACAAACATTGCTCCAAAGAAAGATCGGCGTCGAAGGCGACGTTTCGATAAGAAAGGCGGAGGCCGACAGAAGCCAGAGAAAAAACTCAACCGGCAGAAGTATTTGGAATACAAATATGCCGCGAAAGACATTCTTGACAACCCAAATGTTCCCGAAGAACATCGTTCCAATGTACTCGGTCAAGTATGGGCCAAAGGCGAACGCCAAGGAATTGATGAATGCCTCGCCTACATTGAATCGAAGGAAGAAGAATTGATTTTGCCCGAGGATGTCGGTAATAAACTCCGAGACCTCATCAAGCGAATGACAACCAAGAGATGAGAACATGTCAGAAACCACCATTGCACAAAACGTCGTGGCCCGAGTCCACTATACTGGAACCCTGCCCGACACGGGTGAAGTCTTTGACAGCAGTGAAGGACGAGACCCCCTCACTTATTTGGTTGGACATGGACAAATGATTCCTGGATTTGAAGAGGAAATGATGGGAGCCGCCCAAGGCGAGCGAAGGGAATTTACCCTTGAGCCAGAAAGAGCATATGGCCACCCACTTCAAGAATTGATCACCGATTTCCCCAAGGCCGAATTCGCTCAAATTGAAGAGAGTGGAGTCGAAATCGAAGCGGGTATGACATTGGTTGCCCAGACCTTTCAAGGTCCTGCTCCCTTCATGGTGACGGCGGTTAACGAAGACACCATTACAGCTGATTTCAACCATGCCATGGCCGGAAAAACCCTTTGCTTTTCAGTTGAAGTTGTAGAGGTCCGTCCCGCAACAGAAGAGGAAATTAGCCACGGTCATGCTCACGGACCTGGTGGCGTAGGGCACTGAGCAAGGCGAGTCTTGATGAAGTGCCGTGCCTTGTGCAGAACATGGCCAAAGAGCGCAAGTCCGATTGGCACACGCTGAGTGGGCTCCCGCTTCCACCCTCTGCTTCATCTGAGGACGCATCCGCTCCATTGGCGGCTGCTGGCGAAGCCCCATACACACGGGGAATTCATTCAACGATGTACCGGTCGCGATTGTGGACCATGCGACAATACGCTGGTTTCTCCAGTGCTGAAGCTACAAATGAACGCTTCAAACTTTTATTGGAACGCGGTCAAATGGGCCTTTCCGTAGCCTTTGACCTTCCAACGCAACTTGGTTTAGATGCCGATGATGAACTCTCCTACGGAGAGGTTGGCAAGGTTGGTGTGTCAATTTCTTCTGTTGAAGACATGAAACTTTTGTTTGACGGCATCCCTTTGAATCAAGTGAGTACGTCAATGACCATCAACGCACCCGCCATGGTTCTCTTGGCGATGTACATCGTTGCAGCCGAAGAGCAAGGGGCAGACATGGCCGATCTGAAAGGCACCATCCAAAATGACATTCTGAAAGAATACATCGCCCGAGGCACCTACGTGTTCCCGCCACAGCAAAGCATGCGATTGATCACGGACATCTTCGAGTTTTGTGCGGAACATGTTCCAAAATGGAACACGATCTCAATTTCGGGCTACCACATCCGCGAAGCAGGTTCGACGGCCGTTCAGGAAGTGGCTTTCACACTCGCTAATGCCTTGGCCTATGTTGAGGCTGCTGTGTCCAAAGGAATGGACATCGACNCCTTCGCNCCCCGCCTCTCCTTCTTCTTCAACTGCCACAATGATTTCTTTGANGAGATCAGCAAATTCCGTGCAGCCAGAACCCTTTGGCACGATTTGATGGCCAACCGTTACAATCCACAAAATCCNAAATCCACCATGCTACGTTTTCATACCCAAGTCGCCGGTGTGAGTTTGACCGCACAGCAACCACTCAACAACGTTGCCCGNGTNACCATCCAGGCACTCGCAGCAGTGATTGGAGGGACACAAAGCCTCCACACCAATTCTTACGATGAAGCTCTTGGACTACCTACCGAAGCTTCGGCAACGGTGGCATTGCGCACTCAACAAATCATCGCTGAAGAATCGGGAGTGGCCGACACCGTTGACCCCATCGCAGGGTCGTGGCATGTGGAACGACTGACAAAAACCATCTACGACGAAGCCCTCAAATTGATTGAGANCATTGAAGAGAAAGGTGGTGCCTTAGCAGCCATTGAGGAAGGTTGGCAACAACAAGAAATTCATCTTTCAGCCTACCAATANTTGAATGAAGTTGAGCAACAAAAACGCAACATTGTCGGTGTCAACTATGGAGTGATGGATGAATTGGAGGGCATCCCTGTCATGAAGACCGATGCGACCCTTGGGCAGCGACANACTGACCGTTTAAACGAACTCAAGAAAACACGGNAAACATCCATGGTCANGGATGCATTATCCAAAATTAACATGGCTGCCAAAGATGGAACAAACTTGTTTCCCCTCGTGATAGAAGCGGTAAGGGCACGTGCAACCCTTGGAGAAATAATGGGAGTGCTCAAGGATGATTTTGGAACCTACACTGCACCGAGTGGATTTTGAGGTGGAAACATGAAATTTGGACCGATTCACATCGATCACATTGGCATTGCGACTCACCAACTTGACGACCATAGTTCATTTTGGAAACTCATCGGCCTCACGCAAGGCGAACATGACGAAACCGTATCCGACCAGGGTGTGACTACTCGGTTCTTTTCCACATCNCCNNCGGCANANNACATNCCGAATGCAAAAATCGAGCTCCTTGAGCCAACGGGTGAGGANACNCCAATTGGACGCTTTCTANGGAAGAGAGGNCCCGGGGTGCAGCAGGTCTGCTTCTCGGTCGGAGATTTGGAGGGGCTGCTCGCCCACTTGACGAAGAACGGCATACGNCTCATTGATGAAGTCCCACGATTGGGGGCTGGAGGCAAGATGATTGCCTTCGTTCACCCGTCCTCAACCGGTGGTGTTTTGGTAGAATTGACCCAATCCACCAATGTGAACTGATGCGAACACCTATAATCGTCCTCGTTCAATTTGAAACCGATGAGAACCTGCATTGACCAATTGCTCGCCCTGCCTCACATTGATGCACCAAGGCTCAAAGGTGAAGTTCACTATTTAGCCGGTCGATTGGAACAGCTTCGAATGCAGCGCACCATCTCAAACGAAGCCTACTTGGACGCAGGCGCCATACAAGGCGCCATCGATTTGGTTGCAAACATGATTGACATGGGCGTATCCCAAACCGAAATCCAAGAACACCTTCGCTCCACCCTTCATCGTGCAAACCGCATAGAAACCAAGCATCCTGGTTTGAATTGGGCCGTGGAATCTGGTCGTGCGAGTTGACGGCACCATGCGTCCATCATTGCTCTCCGTCCGGGGCGCAACCAAGCGTTTCGGTGATGTCATCGCCTTAGAAGCGATAGATCTTGACATTCATGAAGGAGAAATCGTCGGTTTAGTGGGGTCAAATGGAGCGGGTAAAACCACCTTGTTGCGTTTGTTGTCAGGAGTTTACCGCCCGACCAGTGGACGGGTTGTCTTGTCGGATGGATCCGATGTTGAGCGAGCGAGAAGCAAGTTAGGCGTCGTACCTGAAAACACTGGATTGTACTCAAGATTAACGGCTTGGGAAAACATCCGATACCATGCACGAATGCACGGTATTAGCGATGATGAAGCATGGAACAGGACCATGTATTTCGCACGACATCTTGGAATGGTTGANTCCCTCTCTCGCCACACCAAGGGATTTTCAAGAGGGATGCGCCAAAAAACGGCATTGCTTCGAGCTCTGGTCCATGCACCCTCCGTCCTTCTTCTCGATGAACCAACGGCTGGTTTGGATGTTACAAGCGCACGTATTGTTCGAGAACTCGTTCGTCAGTTAGGCGATGAAGGTGGAACGGTCATTTATTCCACCCATCAACTATCAGAAGCACAACGGGTGTGCAACCGTATTGTCATCATCCACAACGGTCAGGTCCGTGCGGATGGTACACCTCAGGCGCTGTTGGAATCGACAGGAACGTCGCATTTGGAAGAGGCCTACGTCGTTTTGACCAAAGATGTGGCCCGAACACGTCAAGAAGATAGCAAACCGTTATCCAAATGGTCTTCATGGTGGCGTGGCATGTTTACGCCAAAAACACCGGGAGGTGATGAAAGTGAGTAAACCGTTCTTGCGCGTCAGAACCATCGCGAAAAAGGAATTGGTTGAATTCGTTCGTGATTGGCGAACCATCCTTGCCATCCTTGTCATCCCGTTGTTGATGTTTCCGCTTTTGTTCATTTTGTTTCCACTCTTGCTTGCGTCAGAAGCAGCAGAACTTGAAGCCATTGAGGTTGATGTCGTGGTCCAATCGGACTCCATTCCCGAGGAATTGGGCCTCCTTTTCGAGAATGCTACATTGAATATCGTCTACGAGCCCCTTCCCGAATTGGAATTTTTATCAATACCTGATGGCGATCAAGAGCGTCTTCGGAATGGTTCAGTTGATGTGATTCTTCGCCTGCAAATGAACGAGACCATTCTTGAATACGCCGTCCTCTATTTGTCCACATCCGAACAAAGTCTCGAAGCGCGCAGTCGAACCTTTGACGCCCTTGGGGCTTGGGAACAAAATGAAACCGTTCGCCGAATTGACGCTGCAGGCCTNGATGCCAATCAAACTCTGGACCCGCTGAGGTGGAANGGAGATGTTTCACAGAGCGATGTNGCGACTCAAGGTGAACAAGCAGGTATGGCATTGTCACTGTTCATACCGTTGGTATTAGCGGTTTGGACCTTCTCGTCGGCCATCCAACCTTCCATTGACATGACCGCTGGCGAACGAGAACGAGGCACGTTGGAAGCGTTGCTTGGTTTACCGTGTTCACGAATGGAATTGTTGATGGGGAAATGGTTGGCGGTAGCCACGATTACAGGGGTTGGGGTTCTGCTTCAAGTCGCTGGACTGTTGTTTGCGATAGGGTATCTTGCAACTTCAGACATCATCTCTGCACCGAGTGTNTCCCTCACGGCACTTGCCTTCCTATGTCTTGCCGTTCTTCTTTTCGCCATCATGGTGGTGGCGTTTGAGCTGGCTCTCGCCATGCGGTCCCACAGCGTCAAGGAAGCCGGTTCGATACTTGGACCGGCCGTGTTGATTATTCTCTTCCCAGCCCTGTTTACNCAAGTCATCAATCTTGATGGAATTGAAACATTCTGGTTTGCCATCCCNGTCGTGAATGTCTTGCTTGCNCTTCGTGAATTGTTGATGAATCGTATCGTCTATACGCATGTTGCGGTATGGTTGGTGTCTTCCACTCTCTATGCGCTTGCTGCAGCATACTACGCGGCTCGCCAATTCAAGCGAGAAGACATTGTCACAAGTCTGTCTTAAGCACCGAAGGCCAAAAGGGCTTCACGAACAATATCTACGATCAAATCAATTTCTTTTGATGTTATGTTGAAGTGAGGCGTAAATCGCAAAGCGTTCTGGCCACCGTGAATCACTCCGAGACCTCTTCGTCGGCACCAAGGTTCAACCGCTTCCATGCCAACAACTGGGAATTGGTTCGGTTCGAGTTCGGCGCTGCAGAGAAGACCTGTGCCCTGAACCTTGGTGATAACGTGTGGAAACTCTTGTTGTAAAGCACTGAACTTTTCCACAAATTCGACGCCACGCTCCCGAATGTTGGTGCGTAGCTCTGGCGTAATTCCATCAAGAACGGCGACGGCTGTTTCAAGAGCACGTGGGTTGGTGGTCATGGTATTGCCATAGATTCCGGTGACATAGAGGTCAGAAGCGCGTTTGTTCATCCCAAGAACAGATAGGGGGTACTGACCAGCATTCATGGCTTTGGACCACGTTTCCAAATCCGGTGCATCTGAATCTTCGAAGCCTTGGTAATCAACGACAGAAAGCGTACCCTGACCGCGAATGCCTGCCTGAATTGAATCAACCAGGAGCATGCTGTCATGCTCAAGGGTCAAACGCCGAGCTGCATCGTAAAATTCTCGAGAAACGCATTGTCCTGGGTTGCCTTCTCCTTGNACGGGTTCGATGGCCAACAATTCAATGAACACATTTTCTTTTGCAGCCTCATTGAACGCATGCTCGAGGGCAGGAACATCGTTTGCNGGAACGAGAATGAGGTTGTCTCGGTTTTGGAAACTNGCAAGATGTTGATCGTACTTTCCTTTGCATGAATGCGATATTTGAGCGGGCCTGTCGGTTCGCCCATGGAATCCTTGTTCAATCGCCATCATTTTGATGGATTTTCCTTCATGCTTTCCACCCGGCTGCGTCATGATTTTTGCGTTCACNTCCGCAATCCGTAGNCTNACAGTTACAGATTCNGAGCCACTGTTCATGCAAATAAACTTCTCAAATGGACACCATCCGCGGGTGTGTCCGAGCTCACGTCGAAGGCGTTCATCCAATCGCTTTTGAGAAAACGAAGCGGTCATGACGTTCGCCATCACCCAATTATCGGACATTGACTGAATAACCCGTTCGGGGCCATGCCCTGCACCCAACATCCCGTAGCCTCCGTTGTCGTGAACGACGGCACCGTGCGATGTGACGACCCATGGGCCTCGTGCTGCGAGGGCCACGTATGGATTCACCGTTGCAGGGTTGTAAAAATTCACGAAACCGTCCTGAAGTTCCGTGATGAGCGCTTTTTCATCTGAACCGAGGTAGAGATCAGGGTACTCTTGCGCCATCCGTTGATACCGTTGGTGCGCTTCTTGGATTGCTTGAGTCAATGAGGGGTCGGTGTCGATGAAAGAACCAATTTCCTCATCGCTCAGCCCGGGAGTGTCAATCGCACCCACATTCGTGCGAATTTCTTGGAGTAATGTAACCGGGTCAACAGAAACACTGGTCTGCATGGTNTGAATNCTTCCGAGGTATCCTTTGAACATTGGCACGTCGAATANAGAAATTTGTCTGGTTTCCTGCCATCTATTCNCCCAGTATTCGTATACGAATACTTATACGGAGTTCACCCGAGGCCCGAATGTGCCCAAGGTATCATTGGATATGCCACTCGAACTGGTTGACGACATCAAATTGCATGTTGGAGATGAAAAAAAGTTTGTCAGTTTGGCTGATGCGATTCGGACAGCATGCCGTAAGATGCTCGACCAATTGGATTCCATTGATCAAAGGCATGGAAGGGGTGGACCAAAATGACAACCATTGACGAAGCGCATGATGCCGTTCGCACGCTGCTCGCCTACATTGAGGGTGAAGACGCCGTCAACAGGGAAGGGCTCCTGGACACGCCAAAGAGAGTGGTTGATTCTTGGTCGGAAATCTTTGCTGGATACAACATGGATGCTTCGGAACTCCTCGATTCTACGTTCAATGCCGAAGGTTATGATGGAATCGTTCTCTTGCGAGACATTGAATTTACATCCACCTGCGAACATCACCTTCAGCCATTTCGTGGACGAGCCCACATCGCTTACATACCAGTAAAACGAATCGTTGGCATCAGTAAACTCGCTCGTATCCTTGAACTCCACGCCCGCCGATTGCAAAACCAAGAGCGTATTACTCAAGGCATCGCTGAGGATCTAGAACGTGAACTCAAACCGCTTGGTTCAGCCGTCATCGTTGAAGCATCTCACGGTTGCATGCAGTGNCGAGGCGTGGCTAAACAACAAGCGATTATGACAACATCCGCCATGCGAGGCGTGTTCTTTGACCGACCAGAAGCTCGTACTGAACTCATGCAATTGATCCAGCAACCCAAACTCTGAGGGACAAAAATGGAATCGTTGGAATGCCATCGGGCGGGTGAAGAACCCGTTGACAATCCCAGTGATTTGGCTCAAACTTACAACATCGTAGAAATTTTTCATTCTGTCCAAGGTGAAGGGTACAGAAGCGGAATACCGCATGTATTCATCCGATTTGGAGTCTGCAACCTGCGATGCGAGTGGTGCGACACCAATTTCGATGAATACGAGCCAATGACGGTCATTGACATCCTCGCAGACGTCCTGCAATATCCATGCAAGAACATCATTTTCACAGGAGGTGAACCGATGCTCAACGATCTTTGGCCCATCGCACGTGTGCTGAAACGTCGGGGCTATCACCTCTCGGTTGAGTCCAACGGCACGGTTTCCATACCCGATGGATTGCTTGATTGGGTCTGTATCTCACCAAAGGACCAGATGTATCCCCAAGTCTCGATCAAACAACGATCAGGGGACGAATTGAAGTGCGTTTATGTCGGCCAATCTTTAACCATGTACGACGAACTGAAAGAAGGTTTCAATCACTTGTTTTTGCAGCCCTGCTACGATGAAAACGATACGGTTGAGCGCAATGGGCGAACCTTTGCTCTCACCGAAGAAGTGGTAAAACAACACCCAGATTGGCGATTGTCCCTCCAAACGCACAAATGGATGGGTATCCTGTAGGTGAATCGCCATGAAAGTAGCAGTGATGGCCTTAAGCGGCGGGATGGATTCCTCCGCCCTGTTGCTCCACCTCCTGCGCGAGGGGTATACCGTGACAGCGGTATCATTCAACTACGGTCAGAAACATGTGGTTGAGTTAGACCGTGCGCGTTTGTTGGTGGATTACTTGAAGCAACATCAACTCAATCTTACCCACCATGTTGCAGACCTCACATCAGCTACGGCCTTGTTTGAAAGCCATCTGCTCCAAGGTGGCGANGATGTGCCGAAAGGNCACTACGAAGAGGACAACATGAAAGCAACCGTCGTACCCAACAGGAACGCCATGTTTGCCTCACTCCTTTACGGAACGGCCCTGTCCATTGCCAATGCNCATGAAACTGATGTCGAAGTTGTTCTCGGTGTCCACAGCGGCGACCATGCGATCTATCCAGATTGCAGGCCAGAATTCTATCGCGCTCTTGAGCATGCATTTGCGATCGGAAACTGGGACAGCGACCGAGTATCGTTCACACTACCTTACCTCAACGAAGACAAAACCGGTATTCTTCGAGACGCAGAACAATCAATACACCAACTTGACCTGGTTTTCGACGAAGTTTTTCGNCGAACCATCACGTCTTACCAACCGGATGAACAAGGCCGNTCGGACGGAAGCACAGGCTCTGATGTGGAACGAATATTGGCCTTCCATGCCATTGGTCGAAAGGATCCGGTGGAGTACACAACCTCATGGGAGGAAGTTCTCGCCAATGCCCTCGAAATCGAACGAAATCATCGNGACAACCTNTATCGAGAACGATTGACAGANATCCAATACCATGTCACACGAGAAGCGGGTACAGAACGTGCTTTTACAGGAGAATATTGGAACGAAAAACGACCTGGGAACTACCGATGCATCTGTTGCTCAGCCCTCCTCTTTACATCCACNATGAAGTTTGATTCCGGTTGTGGCTGGCCCTCTTTTCACACCGAACATAAGGAGGCCAACATCCTCCGTGTTGAGGACCACTCCCACGGAATGCACCGGATTGAGGTTCGCTGTAGCCAATGCGATGCTCACCTCGGCCATGTGTTCAACGATGGCCCTGCNGCTTACGGTGGCGAACGGTATTGCATCAATTCCGCTTCCNTAGAATTTGAAGAACAGACAGGTGATGAACCATGACGACGACCATTCGAAGATACGTAGAAACCGATACAGGCCATCGTGTGCCAAATCACAAATCAAAATGCAGGCACTTGCATGGACACCGTTATCGATTTGAAGCGGAGATNGAGGGCGATGTGGTGACCGTTGAAGGTGTGTCAGATGAAGGAATGCTAATGGATTTTTCAGACATCAGTGCCATCCTCATGGAGCATGTTCACGATGTCATCGACCACGCGTTTGTGGTTTACGAGGGAGANGAAGATGGNCGAAAGGCATGTTCAATGATGGGAGACGGTCATCGAACGGTCGTGGTCCCATTCATTCCAACGGCAGAAAACCTCGCCAAATGGGCGTTTGACGCCGTTGCACCGCACATNAGTTCCACCTACGGCAATCGACTCAAATTGGTCGCTATGCATTGTCGCGAAACGCCGAAGTCAATCGCGACTTGGCGCCCATGATCATCGAAGTTTTCGTCGATGNTCNTTTTTCCAACTGTCGTCGTCTTGNGCAAATTCAAGGGCACTGGTGGCCTCTACAAATGCACCGATCATACGTGTGGATTCTTCAGTAGTAGGTGCCCCTTTGAGAAGGGTGCGCTTCAGCGTTTGTTCCACGGAAGAACGACGTTCTGGTGAACCGCTGCTCGATGCCGCAAATTGTTCAATCGCCTTGACCAAGGCCTCGCGCACGGCNGGTTCCAATGAAACTTTCAACGGTACAATATCAGGCAACCCTGGATCGCTTCCTTGGTGATGCCGCACGCGGTATCGTTGGATTTCGTAAAGGATGGCGTTGACGGCATGGCTCAAATTAGCAATGGGGTAACCTTCCCATGTCGGCAAGGTGACAAAATAATCGCATTGGCCAAGTTCATCTGAGGATAACCCCTTCCCTTCTTCGCCGAAGACGATGGCCACACGGCCGCCGGTCTCGGTAAACCGGTCCACCATGTCCCAAGGGTACAGGTAATGGCGGAACAGCGTTTTATCACCAACTTCACGCTTACCGGACGTACCAACGATGACGGAACAATCTGCAGTCGCTGCTGGAATGTCAGAATGTATCGTCAACTCATCAAGCAATCGAGCGGCATGTTTAGCACGAGCTTTTGTCTCTCCGTCATCGACCGCACAGTTGGGTTGAACGAGTCGCAAATCATCAAAACCGTAGTTCAGCATGCATCTGCAAATAGCACCAAGGTTTCCAGGATGGGTCACGCCGACCAAGACAACGACGACATCAAATCCTCCGGTGGGCAAAGGTATGTCTTGACGTTCACCCATTTCCGCACCTCAATTCCGTTGTAAAAATTCAGCAATCCACCGAGGATCACATGATTGATAGAGAAAGAAGACAAAACCACCGTGTTCCCGATCAGGCATGACGAGTGAGCGTTTTCTCAGGTTATGTTGTTGCCTTAGATGAAGGATGAGTTCCTCAAGTGGACCTTGCTCATCGCCGTGAACACTAACCGGTTGACGATCCCAGTCAACCCAAATCGGCAATGCAAACACCATCAATCGGTGCGGCGTTGTCGGTACCGAGTGACGTAGCCTGCAATCCAATTGCGAAGCTTCTTCGAGTCAACGTCGGTCAATTGGGAAACCATGAGTTTGTTGTGGTCAAAGTCATCGGTGAATTTCTCACCGTGCTCTTCACAAAGACGGATGGCTCGTATTTTGATAAAACTTGGACGAATATTTCCCATACATTTCACTCCTTCATCAGTTTGACTTCTACGGGGAAGTCGGGTTCATCGTGNCGAATGCATAGCAGACGCACTTTGCGAGGTGGGTTTTCAATGCCACGCTTCCAGATATGTTCGTTGACTTCTGGGTCAATGTACAGTTCTTCGTCCTCTCGAACTTTCAAGTGTCGAATGACTTGTTCACGGATGATCTGCATGGCTCGTGGAGCCCGCTTGTAGCGCGTGATGTTCCAAGCGTTGCGCAATGGAACAATGAGTTCAGATTCATTGGGTCGTACCATTCATCTCACCTCATCGTTGCAACTTGCTACGTCGCCATTGGTGTCGCTTCGGATGCGATACCGTGTTTCGGTCGGTCTTGAGCATGACCCAAACAGGGACACGCCGATTCTGCTTTCCCGCCTTCAAAAGGCGTATTTTCTTTGCTGCTGGCTTATTCTTTGACATTTCGAGCACCTTCTCAGATTCTCCTTACGGACGCATTGCTGCGGCTCTTGGACAGTTGGGCGAGGATTTGCTTCAGGGAAGCATCACTCAGTGGAGTGTTGATGGTGCCTTGTTCAAGCATCGCAGCGAGGTCCGCTTTGATGGCGTTGGCACGCTTGGGTTCAACCATAGCAATCCGGGCGAGTCGAGCCCGGGCATCAGGNGAGAGGTGGCGGCGAAGAATTGCATCGGTGTTGGCGACCTGTGACGCCTCCATTTGTGCTTTTTCTTCGGCCTCGAGTTGGTGAGTAGCTTGTTGCTGGATTTGATCTTGGATCTCTTTCATCCGGCGTGCTCGAAGAGCGGCCAATTCATCGTCGTGATTGGCCGTCGTCATCGTAGACACTCTCTCACATCTCCGAATCAATACTTGTCCAAGCCGGGGTATTGCTCGTCTGCTTCGCCACGCACGGAGTGGGCCACGTTGTCAACGAGCTTTTGTCCGGCAGCCGTGATGCCGCGGCCGGAATAGAGGTCTTGCTTGAGGAGGTTGCCCTTTTCGTCCTTCATTGGGACTTTTTGGTCATTACCGTATTCGTCTTTGACATAAACGAATTCGCCGTAATCGTCTTTTTCGTAGAGTTGAACCGATTTGAGGTAAACCTGTTCAACAAGACCAGCGTCTTCGAGTTGTTGGAGAGCGGTGCGGATGATGTGCCTTGAAGCAACACCTGGGGTGTTGGGCATGACGCCGTTGTCCTTCTTGCCACCAAAAGCCTGAGCGAGTTGAGTGACACCGACTGGACCGCTTCGAGCGACCTTGCGTAGAATGGCCGCGGTGCGAAGATGCCACCAGTTTTCTTGGGTTGGCGGGCGCTCTCGGTCGACTGCAGTTTTGACGTATTGACCCCAATCTGGCATTGAAACAGCCTTTTGGTCAGCCATTGCCAAGGCCAATGCCGGGTTGAAAATGTCAGCGGGAATATCGTAAACGGTCGTCATCGTGATACACCAAGCAACTTGGCGACCGTCCGCCCCTATATCAAAACAGCGGGTCAAGCACTCGTTCAGCATGTTCAGAAAAGTCAACGGAAACCCGTGGGATACAAGCCTTCTAAAAGACCCGATTGGTGGTTGGGAGTAATGAAGAAAGCGTTGGCCCAAAACCCCAATCTTCTCAGGACCCTTATTGGGCTCTCGCTGACCTTGATTTTCATGCTCTCGTACGCCGTTTATGGGGCAACAGTTTCCCCCTCGGTGTACATTTACCAAACGGAGCCGACCGTTGATGTGTACGACGCATCGGTGGCCGACCAAAACATCGAACGAACCTATGATGCTGAGGACAACACCACCACATGGGCATGGCAAGTCATCGCAGACGATTCGAATTTGACTTGGGTCAACGTCACAGCAACCGACCTTGCCCCCGGNGCTGTTCTGCGCGTGACCAACGTCGCNAAACTCTACAGTCACGAACTCCTTGGAAANACATACAATCTCCANAACCCACTCGAGGAGGAATTCTCGTGTGCTGACTTGTGCGACCANGCAAGCGTGCATGAGCGAACAAGTGAAGANGGAGGCACCATCGAATTNCACGCACTNACTTCGGTGGATCCGGCCCGGCGATCCAACGGCTCGGTTTTTGCNGCTGACCTGGCTGAAGCCGAACAAAAATCCAGAGNTGCNATTGAATACANNCATTCACCCTCCATTCTTCGAATTGAAATTGTTGAAGAAGGCAACCGAACGACACAACCCAGCATTTCAGCCGAGACCGTCAACGAAGCATTTAGCAGCGTAGCCGTCTTTTCCGTGGATGCTGCCACGGAATTTCTCTGGGCCTTAGCAGCCGTCGTGGGTTGTTTCTCCATGGTTTTGATTCCATCTCTGACGGTTTACTTTGCAGCCAGGGCCAAAGAGAAGCGCGATGAGGCTAAACTTGAGCTGGCTAAGTCGGAAGTAGAATCCACCTTGGACCCCACAGATGATGGTGATGACAACGGCATTGCCACTAAATAGATAGACCGATATAGCCTTCTTTGAGGGAAATGCGGTTCAGCCCGGTTGTCTTGGCCTTGGTGTTCCTTTTCGGGACCCTCGCGACATCGGTTCCAGCCGCTTTAACCAACGCACCAAACGCTATGCAGAGCCCAACGAATCCAACGGGTGTCGATGTTCGCGTGGTGAATGCTACCGTTGAATACACCGATGCTGTTGACGAATCCTTGTACAAGATGTTCTCATCAAATCACCCGGTCGCTGGATTCGACCGCCCAGCGGAATTGTTTGTCATTGACGCCATGGTGAACGTGTCTGCAACCTTAACCATCACAGTGGAAAACATCGGGACCAATCCCTCAGGCATCATTGACATCAATGTCCGGCTTTTACACAACGATTACACCTACTTTGAGTTCACCAACACCACGCTTCAGATGGCAACATTAGCAGGAAGTGGAAGCAATACCGTTGAAGTCGATGTCACACCTTCTTATTCGGGCAATCACACCCTCTCAATCACCGCTACATCGACCATTTCAGATGACAACCCAAACAACGACATCAAAAACCAACCATTTACCGTTGGACACACGTATTTCAATTGCGATTCGTCCACTCAATGGACTCTAGGAACCGGATGGATGTTTTCACAAGATGTGTTCACCTACATGTCCCAAGGCAGCAGTTGCCACGCAGGGAATGGTCAATTTTCTAACTACAACAACAACCAGATCGCCGTGATGACGACACCGGTCATGGACATGTCCGATGCGCTTCAAAATCCAAGCAGGACCAATGGGTTATCCTTTTTCTACACCGGCAGCACAGCAGTGAATGACAAATTGACAATTTTCGGCAAGAACACCTTCGGGGCCTGGGTTGAGGTCGGTTCAATCACCGGCACGGTCGATGCTGTGTTTACCGATGGCGGCAGTTGGCAAACGTTCAGCGTTGTGAACAAAGGGCATGCATCTCCACTCATTCCGGTAGAAGACAGTTTATTTCACAGCAACTCGCAATTTAAATTTGAATTTACGTCAGATGCATCAGGAACTGATGTTGGATTCTTCATTGACGAAATCGTGTTTGTCTATGAACAAAAGGTTCGCCCGCAAGAGTACAAAGTCTCCGCTCAAGGAGTTTCTACAATTGGAGCAACACCCGGTGAGTGGGGCAGCATTACGATGCAGATTGAAAACACTGGAAACATCTCAGAGGTATTTATTCCAACCTTGGTAGGGCTGCCGTCGGGGTGGGATGCCTATTACACGCGTCCATCAGGCACAAGCTTTGACCCAATGAACGGGCTGCTTACCCTTCCGGGCAATCTCGCTGAATTCACCATCAAAATTCAACCTGATTCCAACGCCAGCATCGGCTTTCAACAAATGTCCGTCAACATCACCTCTCAACAATACCCGAACGTCTACACGGTGCTTCCGGTTCAATTCCTCATCAAAGCGGATAGAATTCCCATTATTCATCCACCGTCGGTCCGCCCGAGTTGCCCGCCATCGTACACCTGTACGTTTGAAGTGGGACTTTCCAACGAAGGCGGTGCCACCGATGTCTTTGACCTGCAGATGGACATGTCCTCCGTTCCCTCCGATTGGAGCATCAACTTGGCTTGGACACAATCATCCTCCGTACTCATTCGTCCAAATGAGACCGTCCAAGCGATGTTCACGATGACCATACCCGCCGATGAGTCACCTGATACAGTGGTTGAATTCGACCTCACCCTCCAAGCACAAAACGACAGTTCTCGGAGCGATACAAAGGTGATTGGAGTCTCTGCATCCATGCTCAGCGACGCCAGTGTATCGATGAACAATCCCCCGCAAAGTGGTAAAATTTATGCTGAGGCAGGCTCTCAAGTCATCCTCAAGTACACGATTTGGAACAATGCATCTCGTCAGGATATTTTTTCCATGCGAGTCGATGTGGAAAATTCAGGGTCATGGATCGTCCATCAGCCAAGCCGTCCTGATGCCGTCTTGAATTCCGGAACAAGCACCACGTTTGAGGTACTCGTTGACCTGCCCATCACGGCGCAAGCCGATGATCGTGGGCCCACCATAACACCGGTCATTGAATCCAAACGGAGCTTGATGGAAATTGAGGGGGAAGCCTTCGAAGGCCTTCGTGTCACAGCATCGTATGATCTTGCACTCGAACTGATCAATGCCCCTTCTCGCCTGACACCCGGCGTCGCGAACGAGGTTCAGCTTCGTGTGGTCAACAATGGAAACGGTGAGACGGCTGTTCAATTGGAACTACAAAACGCACCCACATCGTGGACATGGTGGCTTTCGGTGGGCAACGACAACATTACTGGTTTCATTCCACTCAGCGTATCGTACGACCTTGAGCATGAGCAAAATGTGAGCTTGTGGATCCTCTTGCCCATGGAAGAGGCTGCAGGAGAACTTCACACCTTGAACATTCAAGCCATGCACGAAAACAATGAACAAGACATCAACGAAGAAGACAACCATTTCGAAATGGTGATGTCGACCGCTTCAGTAAGGATTCCTTCCCTCCAACTCCAACAACAATCCGACTTTGCTATGGCTGGGCAAACCATCATGGCGGAAGCAGTCATTCGAAACGATGGAAACGCCGTGGAAAACCGGCTATCCGCCGTAGCACGCCTGTCATCGGTTCCTCCCCTTCCCGGTTTGATTGCGTTCTTCAGCGTCGAAGGCGCTGACCAACCCTTGGCCAATGAAGTCTCATTGATGGTTCCGGCTGCTGGACAGCAACGTCTTCAATTGGAGGTCATGATACCCGACGATGCTCCACTCAACACCAGATTTGTTCTGGAATTTGAAATTCTTGGCGTGGTGGATGACGAAGAACTTCCTGTGGAGATGCTGGTTCAAGCCCTCGTCATTCTCAACCAGCAGCGTGGACTTGATTCAACGGCGGGACTCATGCAAATCGGAACCGTCCCTCATGGTACTTCAGCGACGGTCCAGATTAACCTCTCATCAACGTCCACGATGAACGAACAAGTTCGTATCACGCTCGCGGACGAAGAGGGTTGGCAAACATCGTGCAACAAGATGCTGGTGAATGAAAGTGGCTTGCTGGTGGATTTCTCACCGGGGCATGTTGTTCAGCAAACCACGGAACTCCAGTGCGAGATTCTTCGCATGTCGGGACCCAGCGCAGGAACCGTTTCTGTTGTCGTGGCGTCCTTGGATGGGACCATGACGACCAAACACTCTGTGGACCTTGTATTTTCAGACCCACCCGCTGATGGATCACTATCAAGCACGGCGCTTATCGGCGGAGGATTGGGCGGATTGGCCTTTTTGGGAGCATTGGTCTTCCTACTTCGAGGTCGGAGAGACCCTGAACTGGATGAAGAAATAACCCCACTTATCCAGGCAGGGCCACCTGTTTCAACCTTACAAACGGAAAAAGAGGTGCCAGAATTGGTGGAGTCCGCAGAGGAAACTGAACGAGCGGACGAGCCAAGACCGGCCAGCCAAAGCACTAGCCCGCCTCTTCCCGAAGAGGGTTTGCCACCCGGTTGGACCCAAGAACAATGGCAATACTACGGCCAACAATACCTTGATGGGACATTGTGATAGGGCACCATTGTGGCCACCTATCCTGCGACCTGGTATGCCTTGTGGGTAGCGGTCGCCGTATGCGGTGTGGCGACGTGGTACCTGCGCCATTTTTCCGAACGCATCCAAGCGACTCGAACGATGGCTTTGCTTGGAACCGTTTCGATGCTCACGCTCCTCATTTGGACCTGGACAGAATTTTAAGGTGATGAAATGGAAGCGATCGCAGGTGTGGAAGACCATCCGTTGTTTGCCCAGTATCCTTGCCGAACACCCGTCTGGTGGGCTCGGGTTGGGGTTGTGCAGAAGAATCCCTCATTGCGTGGGGTGAGCGGACGAAACATCGTGATGCGCATCCCTAAGCAATTCGGGCGAATTGAAGGATGGTTTGCTTCCATCTTGCGTGCACCAAAGGAAGTGCGACGACCATTGGACACGATGAACAGCATGCTCTGGGAATTGTGTGATGGAAGCCGCACGTTTGGTGAGGTGTGTTCAATTATGAACGAGATTTTCAATGAAGAAATCGCTCCAGTGATGCAACGAACTGCGACCGCCATTGCCTTGTTGCAACGCAACAACCTGATGTTGATGCTGGATGAGCCGCTCAACGATCGATGGACCGTTGGACCAGGCCGAATCCCAGAGCATCAACATCTTGGAGATCTTCCCGGAGACCATGCTTATGATTGGTCGCTCCTCGAGGGAGAGACGCTTTGAGGTTCGTCCTCAATCAGGGTCTCCAGTGGCTCCCAAACGAGTCGAAGTCCCAGTCCGTCGCTGCGTTTATCTCTGGCTGCAAAGGATCGAGAGCCACTACGCGTGGAATCACTCTCGGTAAACCACGAACCTCCACGAACGACAAATTTCTCCCCATCTCCATCGGTATACGGCTGTTGAGTGCGCCCACCTTCATAGGTTCGCAACCAATGGTCACAACACCATTCATTCACCAAACCGTTCATGTCAAAAAACCCCCACTCATTGGGTTTCTTTAATCCAACTTCACGGGTTGAGCCACCGGAATTGCCAGCGTGCCACCCATGTTCGTCAAGTTCGACATCTTTGTCGCCAAACCACCAACGGCCGCTGGATCCTGCACGTGCAACGTATTCCCATTCGGCTTCGGAAGGCAGACGCCATCGACCAATAAATCCAAGATAGGAATGGTTGGAGTCCCGTTGATTTAACCGGTCGAGAAAGCTCTGGATGTCATCAAAACTGACTTGCTCCACCGGGCGAAGACCTGCGCTCCATCCTTCTTGGAATTTCGAGGGATTCCCTCCCATCACATCTGACCATTGAGCCTGAGTCACAGGGCGTTCGGCTAGGAAAAATGGCTCAGTGATTTCAACCGAGCAGGCCGGTATTTCTGATGGGTGGCCGGAGGGACGGTCATCGCCAAGAACAAATGTTCCTGGTTCAACTAAACGATACGTTGCCCCATAAACATCGGTAAACGACGGTGTTGTGGCTTGTCCGCTCATGGGTATCAACGCAATTTCTTCGCAGCAGACAACACTGAACTTACCAGTTTGGATAAGCGCTGATGAAGTTCTTCGTCAACCAAGCTCCCTTCCTCATCAAAGGCTTCTTTGACATGACCAATAGCAAGTTGCTCAGGAACTGGCCAACCGTGTAGCCAGCGTAGTGAAATTCGCATGTGATTGAGGGTGTTGGCATTGGTGACTCCACCCAACGTGGACATGAGCCCGAACACCTTACCTCCAACATGCTTGTCATACATCCAATCCATTGTGTTCTTCATGACGCCAGACATAGTTCCATGGTATTCAGGTGAAGAAAGGAAGAAAGCATCGGATTCTTCAAGCAATGATTGGAAGGCTTTCACATTGGGGTTCGTCCAACACCCCTCTTCACCAACCAAGGGAAGGGGACGGTCAGCCAAATCCCAAAATTCTACATCAGCACCTTGTTCCTTGGCTATCTTGAGTGCTAAATTCACCAGCATCCCCGACTTTGAGGAGGAACGGTATTCGCCAGCGAGTCCGATGACCTTCAACGGTTTGTCTCCCATGGCTTTTGGAGAAGGGTGGGGCCCTTGAATGTAAGGTTTGATTGAATGGACAATCATAAGCAAGGCTTATGCAGGGTTCATCATTGGTTTTTGATGCGGTGAGGTAGAGTGGAGTCCAGCGACGATACGAATGCGGCCGGTGTCGGTGAAAACGAGGAATTGGATGAAGTTGCCTTGGCATCCGTTGATAAGGCGATTGAAGCCGTTGAAAACCAACCAACAGAGCCTGTTTCGCAATCCTCCGAAACAGAGGTCCAGGCACCTCGCGATGTCATCCCGGAACTTGACGATGTTGAGAACCCAGAAGAAATGGTCGAGGTTTTGCTCACGGTGGGTGAAGAACGGAGTCGACGAGATGACGTCAAAGGTGCGTTGGCTGCGTTTAACAAGGCCATTGCGCTTGACCCCTCATGCGATATGGCCTGGTTCAATCGCGGTGTCCTTCTTGAAGCACAGCAAGATGCTCGAGGTGCGCGCCAATCGTTTCAAATCTGTTTGGATTTGAACGACCAACATGCACCAGCGACGGCGAATCTTTCTATTCTCCTTGAACGTATTGGCGACTTGGAAGGAGCGTATTCCATGGCTGAAAAGGCCTTGGTTTTCTTCCCAGGCCACCCCGCCCTCGTCCAATTGCGAGAACGTTGCAAAGACAGTGGCATTTCCGTCTCCATGGAAGCCATGCAGCCATCGCTTGAAGTAACGCAGTCCGTTGATATGAAAGTGGTTGAAGAAATCGCTGAGGAATCTGGAATTGAAAATCCTGAAGACCTTCTCCAAGAAGCGATTCACCACGACCATGATGAAGACGCAGAATTGAGTGTTGAAGAACTCAAAAGCGCTGCAGATGTTGTCGTTGCCCAACAAGAGATCACACGGGAAATTGAGCCTGAAGTTCCGGATTTGCCTGAACCAGAAGCAGAGCCTGCTGTCGATATTGACGCTTTGGTAGAGCAAGCAACAGCCTCAATTAAAGATGGAAATCCAAAAGAAGCTCTCGCCCTGCTCAAACCTCATCTGAAAACCATTGGAGCACAACACGCCGCTGCTTGGCGAATCGCAGGTGGAGCCATGGCTCGTTTGGACCTTGACAACCACGCTATCGCAGCGATGACGCATGCTCAAAACCTTGAGCCATCTCATGCACCCGGTTGGTTCAATTTGGGATCTGTACAACAACGTTCGGATCTGACGCAAGAGGCACTCACCAGCTACAACCGTGCCATAGAAGCTGATGCTGGCTATGTCAAAGCAGCCGAAAAAATGGCTGATTTGGCCAAGGAAAAGGGTCTCATTGAATCGTACATGGAGGCAGCAAGGACGCTAATCAGCATGGAAAACGCCCACCCAATCCGAGGTGATTTCATTGAAATGTTGTTGCAATTGGCCCAGGGAGAAAGTGATGTCCTCGACCAAGTTTCCGGACTCCCACCAACCTTACCTGCCGGCCCAGAAATGGCCAAAGAAGCCTTGGAGTTCATGGACAAAGAACCCAGTCCATCTCGAGCAAGGGCGCTATCGCTTAGCCTCCAACACAGCGATGCAGTCCTGATGTGGAAAGAACTCATCAAACAAGAACAACATTCGTCCGACCACTGGACCGGCCTGGCTCGGTCCTTGGAACAAGCCGGAGATCTTGAAACAGCACAGAAATGCCACAGCAAAGCCGTCAGTCTAGCCAACGCCGAAGGCGATACTCCCCCCACGGCTACACAGGCACCTGAACCGATTGCAATCACCCCTCAGCCTGCGCCCACAACTCCCGAGCCAAGCATCGTAGGTTCATTGGATTCCGGGGCGGAATCGACGGTTCAAGCCACGCCCTCAACCCCGCTCCTCATGGAAAGCCCCGCAGTACAATCGGCACATGCCTCGTTGCTCTTAACGCCGATTGAGCCTCAACAAAAAGCGGTCGAATCGACCCCACAACCAGAAGTTGATTTGGCGAAGGCTGCTCTCGACGCAGCACAAACAGTAGCGAACAATGTGCCTCAGTCAACCACCTCCAATGCGATTGCCAATCAAGATGTGACGTGGTTCAATCAGGGTGTTCAGCTCATTGACGATAAGAAGTACAAAGAAGCACTGTCGTGCTTTGACCGGGCCCTACCTGCTTTCGCAGGGGATGATGCCATGATCATTCGAATTCTTAACAACCGTGGAAATGCATACTACTTCCTTGAAGAATATCCAAAGTGTGTGGAGTCCTACCATCAAGCCATGTTGATTCGACCTACCGAAGTTCGCGGTGAGACGTTGTACAACATGGGGACAGCTTACGCAGAAATGGAACGATACAAAGACGCCATCAAGTGCTTTGAACAAGCGATCCCCCGAGGCCTAGCGGATGAAGCAAAGCGGCGGGCAAAGGATCAAATTCGGCGCTGTAATATTCTCCAAAAGGCCGTTGACAAGAAACGAAAGAAGCGATGAATCGCACTCTTGGCGTGGTCAAGTTCAAAAACGGTGGCGGATTGGGTAAACCATGGACTGCGGCACATGCGAAACTGCACCGGTCATTCAGGTGCATGCACCGGATGTTGTGGATGTTGAACTCACCTTGACCGAAAAGGCCACTGACATGCTGGAAGATGCCTTTGGCGACGACCGAAGCCATGCCCTCCTTGTTGGTGTGTTGAGCGGAGGATGTTCAGGATACATGTACGACCTCCAAATCGTTGAATCCACCGAAACTCCGTGTCAAGAATTGAACATCAAAGGCTTTCGAGTCTTGGTCCCCACCGCCTCGAGCCACCTACTGGACGGCATTGAGATTGATTATGTCGATCGGTTGATGGGTGGCGGATTTAAGATCAACAATCCCAATGCAAGTGCATCATGTGGATGCGGCGAATCCTTCTCCTGAGGATGCATCATGGGGATGGTCAGGCATCATGCCTACACACTGCTCCTCCAAGGCCAAGACATTCTTTCTTTCATCAATGGGTTGTCAACCAACCAAGTCGACGGAGCATGCACCACCGTCTTCACCAACCGTGCTGCGAAAATTGTTGATGTCTGTGAAGTGATACCCGTCGGTTCCCATGTCGCGCTTGTCGGCTATGAACCAAGCAAATCGACCGTAATCGCTCACCTAGCAGAGCGTATTCTAGGTCAGTCCATCTCTCTCACCGATATTTCTGAACTGAACGATGTGTTTCTTGGAACCGATGATGAGTCGTGCCCTGAAGACACCACATTGCATCAGAGTCATTTTGGTACAATGTACATCATTCCAGTGAAGCACCGTTGGGAAGCCACGTGGACGGAAGAAGATTGGACCGAGCACCGAATTCGGAACCTCATCCCTTACCATGGACATGAAATCACATCGAAGGTTCATCCGTTAGCCTGTGGCCTGGGCGACTTGGTTCACCCACAGAAGGGCTGCTACATTGGTCAAGAAGTACTCACGCGAATGCGGAGCCGTGGGAAACAAGGCCACCGTTTGGTGAAGCGAAGCAATCCTGTTGAAAAGGCCACCACGGTTGGTGCCAACGAAAGCCTAATGCTCGAACGAATTCAGTAGCCAAGAACGTCCTTGAGTTGGCCCTTGTAGAATTCTCCGGAACCTTGCAACGAGGTGAGTTCCTCATCGGATAAATCAAGCTCAAAGATGCGTTCTACACCGTTAGCGCCAACAATGCACGGAACGCCGATGTAAACATCTGAAAGGCCATATTGGCCGGTGAGGAGACACGATGCTGGAATCAATCGACGGCGGTCATTGAGAACAGATTCCGCCATGATAGCAGCAGCTGAACCCGGAGCGTAAAAAGCTGAACCTTTCTCGAGGAGTTTGACAATTTCTCCCCCACCGCTTGCCGTGCGAGCGCTGATCGCTTCAATTCGCTCTTGGCTCATCAGTTGCGTGATAGGTATCCCACCCACCGTCGTGTAACGGGGGAGTGGCACCATTGTATCACCGTGGCCGCCAAGCACCATGGGTGAGACGTCTTCTTCTGCACAATCAAGTTCCAAGGCAATGAAATGAGCCATGCGGGCACTGTCGAGAACACCGGCTTGGCCAATGACCCGCTCGGGCGGGAATCCTGTGACTTTTTGCATGTGATAGGTCATCAGGTCAAGTGGGTTGGTGACAACAATAACCACCGCGTCTGGTGCATGGTCTTTGATGCCCGTTCCAACTTGGGACACGATGTCTGCATTCTTTCCAATCAAATCCTCACGGGTCATACCCGGCATACGAGGAAAACCTGAGGTCACAACGACCACGTCTGCTCCGGCGATGTCGTTGTAGTCGGCCGTTCCTGTGATAGTACCGTTGTAATTCAGCACGTTCGCGTTTTGTGACATGTCCAGCGCTTTGCCTTTTGCAAACCCTTCGTAAATGTCGAGAAGGACAATGTCAGCCACCTTCATTTGGGCCAAGACAAAGGCGCACGTAGCACCAACATTTCCTGCGCCAATCACTGCAATTTTTCGTCGTCCGCTTGCCATGGTTTCCACCTTTCAAAGTGAACCTGATGTATGCAGTCCATAAGTCAAATGGTGCATGGTGTTGGACATCATTTACGGCGATTGCAAAAGTGCTTTGCAGTGATTCAAAGCGTGGCATCTAAAAACCTCCTTCAAGTGGCCAAATTGCATCTACCCTTTCGTGGGTGCCAATCACAGGTGAAAGCATGAAACTCGGTGTCCCAAAAGAACCTGAAGGAGAAACTCGCGTTGGCATCGTTCCATCGAGCATGAAGAAACTCTCACGTGCAGGATTTGAGGTCTACATCGAAGAAGGAGCCGGCCTCGCCGCCAATTACCACGACCAAGAATACAAGGATGCAGGCGCCCATATCGTGTCTCGCAAAGATGCTCTGGCTTGTGAAAACCTCGTATGCATCCGCTTTCCCGGCACCGACGGCATCGGCGAAGGAACCAACCTCGCTTGTGTTTCTGATCCGTTCCGCCATCCGGAATACGTGAAAGCCTGCATGGAAGCCAACATCACGCTGCTCTCCATGGACATGATCCCTCGTCGCCTCTCAAGGGCCCAATCCATGGACGTGAATTCCAGCCAAGACAACCTGGCGGGCTACAAAGCCGTTCTCTTGGGCGCTGCCGCAGTGCCAAAGGGAATTCCGATGATGACCACGTCTGCAGGAACCATTCGACCGGCAAAAGTTGTCATCATGGGCAGTGGGGTTGCTGGTCTGCAAGCGATTGCTACCGCCAAGCGACTCGGCGCCATCGTGTTCGCATCCGACGTTCGAAAGTCAGCCGCCGAACAGATTGAATCGGTCGGTGGGCGTTTTATTGAAGTGGATGGAATGGATGATTTTGAAGACGAATCAGGCTACGCTAAACCGTTGACTCCTGAATTCATCCAGAAGGTGAACGACACCGTCTGCGGCGTGGCGGCCGATGCTGACATCATTGTCACAACCGCCCGTATTTTTGGTCGACCTGCACCCATCACGGTGCCATCAAGCGCTGTTGCGAATTTCAAATCCGGTGCCGTTGTCGTGGACATGAACGCAGACGTGGGTGGAAATTGTGAAGACACGGTTCAAGGAGAAGTCACCACCACTGAAAACGGCGTCATCATCGTTGGAACCTCAAATTTACCCGGAACCCTCGCTAACACGGCATCCATGCTGTATTCGAACAACCTCACGACCTTCTTTACGTCCCTCGTCGATGAAGGAAACGTGGTTATTTCTCAAGACGACGACATCCTTGTTGGAGCACCTGAAGGTTCCGATTTCTATGTCAATGGAATGGGAGGGGTACTGATTTGCAAAGACGGTGCCATCCATCCCAAGCAAACTCGACTGGCAGGGGTGGTTGAATGATTACAGAAGCTTCATTGATTGCAAACTTAACGTTGTTTATGCTGGCTATTTTCCTTGGTTTTGAACTTATTACCAAAGTTCCAGCCACGCTCCACACCCCACTGATGAGTGGCGCAAATGCGATCTCAGGCATCAGCGTCGTAGGCGCCTTGCTTGGTGCCAACGTGGCTTACCAAGGAGGCGACACACTTGTCTCTGGCCTCTTGGCGTTTGTGGCGATTGTATTGGCGATGATCAACGTCGTTGGTGGTTTTGCGGTCACCAATCGCATGCTGAACATGATCGCTGGCAAGAAAAGGAGGGCTTGAGATGGAAGAATGGATCCCTCTTGGCTACTTGCTCTCTGCGGCCTTGTTTATTTTTGGATTAAAGAAACTCGGCCATCCAAGGACCGCTCCCCGTGGAAACCAATACGGTGCCTTGGGTATGCTGGTTGCCGTGATTACAACCGTCGTTGATATGCAACTCGCTTCAGGAACCATGAACTGGGAACTCATCATTGCCGGACTTGTCATTGGTTCAATCATTGGAGCCATCATGGCCATCAAGGTCGAAATGACGGGTATGCCGGAACTTGTGGCTCTCTTCAACGGATTCGGCGGAGCAGCATCCGCACTGGTGGCCCTTTCTGAAACCTGGAAATACATCGAAGACCCAACGCTTGCCCTACCCACCGGTTTGACGCTGCAGGTCGTGGTCGTTGCAGCCGGACTCTCCGCCCTTGTTGGATGGATGACACTGACTGGATCTCTGCTCGCCATGTTCAAACTCAAAGGTGGCGTTGAAATCTTTGGGAAGTGGTTCAAGACCCCAACTTGGGGACCAACATGGCTCAACCCTGTGAAGGTGCTTTTGACAGTCTCTGTTTTTGCACTTATCGTCATGTCCATCAACGACCCGACCAACGAGACTTACTTGTGGGCCATCATCGGTATATCGTGTCTTTTGGGCATCATACTGGTCTTGCCTATCGGTGGTGCAGACATGCCAGTGGTCGTGTCCCTGCTCAATTCCCTCTCGGGTATCGCCGCAGCGTTCACCGGTTTTATCATCAACAACCCCGTTCTCATCGTTGCAGGTTCTTTGGTTGGTGCTTCAGGCCTCATCCTCACGTTCATCATGTGCAAGGCAATGAACAGGACGCTGCCCGATGTGTTGTTCAAGTCCTTCGGCGGAAGTGGAGAAAAGGCAGAATTGACTCGAACAAAGGTCGGTTCTGATGCCGACGAAGTGGCCATGATGGTTGACGGTGCGCAGAAGGTCATCATCGTCCCTGGATACGGTATGGCTGTATCCCAATGTCAACACCAAGTCAAAGAGTTCGGAGACCTTCTCGAAGAAAAATTCGGTACAGAAGTCAAGTACGCCATCCACCCCGNNGCTNNTCNNATGCNCGGACACATGAACGTCCTTCTCGCAGAGGCNAACGTACCCTATGAGAAGCTCATCGAAATGGATGAAATCAACCCTGAGTTCCCNGAATGCGATGTGGCCGTGGTCATTGGAGCCAACGACACCTGCAACCCAGCCGCNCGAAGTGGCGAAGGTCCTCTTGCCGGTATGCCCATCATTGACGCCGATCAAGCCCGAACGGTTGTCATCATCAAGCGCTCCCTATCGGTGGGATATGCTGGTGTTGACAATGACCTCTTCTACGANGACAAAACCATGATGCTCTTTGGTGACGGAAAGGCCATGATGACCGGTTTGAACAACGCCATCAAGGAAATCTGATAGCGCTCAACAANNACGAAGTTGAAGCAACATTCAAAGAGCGGGGCCAAGTGGAAAAAACTGGGTGAGTTCATGCGACGCAACTTCCGTAACTTTTCGTTGATGGTAGTTCTCTCTTTGATGTTGATTGCACCCGTTTTGGGAAACCCCAACGGTCCACCTTGGGACAANGGTGGAAACCTGGTGATTGAAACTGGGTGCACATGCCACGGAGGTGGAGCACCTTCGACTGAAGTGGTTGTTTCCGTATCCGGTGTCCCCCGAGCTTACAACGTGAGTGAGACATACGAATTCGTCATCAGCCTCCAACACGCATCAAACGATGGTGGTGGATTCCTGTTCTGGGACGGCGATATCGGAACACTGACCGCCGGTGAAGGAAGTCAAAGCGTGGCCGACAAACCCGGCGCCCTCTCGCAATCTGAACCAGGCAACGACTGGGTCGTATCGTGGACCGCACCGAGTGAAGACGTTGGCCCGGCCAACTTCCAACTTGTGGGCAATGCCGTCAATGGCAACGGAAACTTCGACGAAGGCGACAAATGGAACATTNTTGCTTTTACCATCAGTGAACCCGGTGNTACCGAAATCGCCACCGACGAGGATGTTTCTCTAAGGACCATCAGCGTTGGAGATTACGATTCACTCTTCGTAGCAGAAGAAGACCCCGAAGCCATAGAAGCTGAGCGACAAGAGGGCATTGCACACAATTTCTTTGCCAATGGCAACCTCTACTACTGGACGACCCTTTCAATGATCATCATCGCTGCCGTGATTCAGGGTGAATTCTACGAACGACGATTCGGCGGTGGACCAACGCACCTCGACAAGAGTCTAGCCGTTCCTCAAGGCCTTCGCAGGGGCGTTCTTGCGTCTGGTCTCGCCATCTTGTTCGCTTACCTCGTGGACGATGGACAACCATGGGGCTATGCGCTCGTAGTCGGCATGCTCACCTTGTGGGCAATCTATGGCGTCTATCGAACCATTGTTCAAGCACGGGCACCAAAGACGTACACGGACCTTGTTTGAGTGAGACCTCATGACCATATTGCTCGAATCCGACAAGGATACGGCCATACAATCACATCTCAATGAATTGTCAAAACGTACGATTCTGATTTTTGTCACCATCGCAACGCTGACGCTGATTTGGTCATTTTCGGTTGACGATTTGCTTCGTGATTTCCTCGCCATGCTCCACCCGTGCCAGGGAGATTGTTTGAACGTATACGACCCCGCTCAATGGAGCGCNGTACGCTGGTTAAGCGCCCTCTACCTCGCCTTTCTTTCATCGCTTCCGTTGCTTTTGCACCACGTGCATAGCTTNGCAAAACCTGGATTGGCGATCGATGAATACAAAGCGCTCAAACGGTGCACGATGTTGGGCACCGTTCTTCTCGTGTTGAGTTTCATGTTGATGACGACCACACTGCTACCAATGCTGTTTGAGGCTGGGCATGAAAACCATCAGAGTGTTGGCCTATCCGCCCAATACAGTGCTGTTGAAATGCTCACTATTGCAACCTACCTTACTTGGATCTTCGGTCTCATGNTGATCAGTTGGCTCGTGATGTTCACGGCTGGACAACTAGGGCTGCTAACACAAACGACCGCTGAATGGTGGCGAGTACGCGTCTATGGAATCACCAGCATCCTCATTTTGCTCACCGTCCCGGAACAAGCGCAATCACTGTCCGTGCCCTTGGTGGTTGTTACGTTAGCGAGCAACGAATTCTTTGCACGACCTTGGTTTTCCCAAACCAATCTGGTCTCTGGACGGATGACGGATTGGTTTGATGACGAAGGGCGTCGGCGACGACTTGCAGTGATTCAATTCCATGATTCCNCGAAAAACATCAGCCCAAATNTGGCTGAGGAAGCAGGNTATTCATTGCTCACGGTGAAGAATTGGCATGAAAGGCAAGATGAACGAGAGAAGGTCCTCCTTTTCATTCAACACCAACGCATCACAGACGTGATGCTCAACCATGACGANAAGAACGAATGGCCAGCTTTCATCATGGAAAATTTTGAACGACTGGACATCAAGACACACGCCCACCATCATGCGAATATCGACCAATGGGCAACCCATCCATTTTCCNCCATCTTATCCGGCCTTTCCGATCAAGGGATTTGAGCGGTTATGCAAACCCAAACTACGCATGTTCAACGAAACTTCAAACCTGCAAGCACAGACACGGCNTCATGAGGCAGGTNGCGGCGGCATTCATGGCCTTCGTTTTTCTTTCCTCAGCAGCATGGACCTTCACCAATGAAGAAAAGGTAGAAGGATGGTTGGNCGGGCAAATCGTTGTGAGTAACGATGAACCCAGTTCACAACTGCCGTTACAAGACCGTGAACAATGGCTCGTCGTCGTCGTNGACTTTGAGCAAAACACAGCCAACAATGGATGGGGAACTGAGGAGGCAGACAACATGCTCAACCAAGCGGTCGTCCCTTACATNGAGCAGCTNTCAGGTGGAGAATCAAACCTTTCAATCACGGTTTACGACAGGGTGATTCGAGCNAACTTTCCTGTTGAGAATTANGGCCAAGATGCTACTGGAAAGGACAGTGGACCCGATGGTGAATTCCTTCCATCAGCCCTTGCTGAAGAGGCCGTTTCCAGCATTAAGGATGAGATAAATTGGGAGGTGTTCGACCTAAACGATGACGGCACCATCGATCGTTTCTTAGTGCTTCACACCACCAAGGGACAGGAAGAAAGCCCAGGTACCAGCAATCGGATATGGTCTCATTTTACGCATTTTGAAGAGCCCATTGACCTTGGGAATGATCACCGAATTGAACATTACACCATGGCCAGTTTGCAAACNGGAACAAGTGGAGTAGGAACCATCATCCACGAGATGCTTCACCAAATGGGGGCGATTGACCTCTATCCAGTTCATGATGAAGTGGCCTTCCAGTCGTGGAAAGGACCAGGCGATTGGGACATCATGGCCAGTGGCAATTGGAACGGAGGGGGAAGATGGCCAGCCATGCCCACCGGTGNGAACATGGAACTTATCCGNCAACAACGAATCGAAACCGTCGACCTCACATGGCCCGCAAGTACCGTCCAACCTTGCATTGGTCCAACCACCCTTCTCAGAGGTATCACCGAAGGTGGGATGGTGCTNAAAATTCCTATTTCAGATACTGAATCCGTATTTATTGAACACCGGTCGGATTCAGGATATGATTCGCGATTACCCGGAGCCGGAATTCTTGTTTCATACCAGGATTTGAGCGTCGGTGATTTTGAGCGAAACGAAGTCAACACCAACCCCAATCAACCATGGCTCAAGGTCATCGAAGCGGATGAGGGCGATGATTTGGTCCGTGGTTCAAACCAAGGTGAAGCAAGCGACCTTTTCCGCAACAATACATCATTTGGCGCCGAGGGAGTTGAAATTCGGACACATGATGGGATTTTAGTTCCGTGGATAGCCACGGTTTCTGGTGAAGAGAACCTCAGCATCTCATTCACGGCTCCGTCCTGCAATCCATCGATGGACGTCGATATGGGNAACCATGGTAGTCCCGTCCTTCCTACCGGGGCGATCAGCATTGATATCTCTGGAAACACAGAACCTTGCACGAGCGAATTGACTTCATCGGATGGGCGTGGTGTTTCATTGACCCGGTCTGAGCAAGGGCACACCCTTACATTTTCAACCGAGGGCACTGCTCCATCAACCGCNTTTGTTGAGGGAACCATTTCGTGCGATGATAGCACCGTCCATTTGCGCCATCCCGTTCAGATCCTCAACCGCATCCCACTGGATTCCAGGTTTGAAGCGACCGTTCACCCAGAAGCGACAACNATGTTGGACATTCCAATCGCCTCCTTTGGAGATGGAAGTCAGCGCTTTTCAGTCTCCATCGATGGGCCATTAGCACGTGTGGCCAGTGGGGATGTATCGGTGCTTGTGAATGAAGATGCCACGTATTCTTTGGTGATTGAACCCAATGGCTTGCTGACCGAGAACATGCTCGTCTACGGCACCGTGATGGTCTCAACCGATAATGGCATGTCATGGACCATCGATGTAGAGTTGGAAGCGACCTCAACCAAGAATCAATGGTGGACACCTCTGACTGAGCCAGGTCGAATCATCGCCCTCATGTTCACAATCCTCGGATTGTCTGCTTTGACCGGCCTGCTCAAGAAGGAAAAGCCTGCCACAACAGAGAATGAAAGCAATATCAGTGAATTGCAGAAACAGGAAGAACACGACCCCTGGGGCCGCCCGTTGGACTTCGAAGGCTCAACCAACGCGTTTGATGTTCAGGAATGAGGATGCATTGTTGGTAAGATGAGCGCAAATCCATCGCTTGTTAACGCCCTCTGCGAGTCGAACAGCAAGACAAACTTCCTCCCAATTTGTGGGTGCTTCTTCTCGAGGTTGTATCAACCAAGGAGCGTGAGCTGCTTCGATGGACTCTTCGTATCCCCGCCAACGGCAACCATATTTGAAACCCGGGCGCAGAAGCAGCCCCTGCTCAATCAATGCGCCGTAGAGTTTCACTTCATCCCTACCATCATTGAGGAGGTAATCGTGTTCTTCGTCCCGTAAAAAACGGCCCGAAAAATGAGGTGTTCCAATGGCTGGAAGTGGCCATTCTTTGGGATGGTTGAGAAAATATCCGCCATCGATGGCATGAGCAGAGGCACATGATGCTTTGATCTCCTCCTGTAGTGTCGGATCAAGGTCAGAATATCGAAGATGTGTGCCTTGTGGTTCGGATGGTGAAAGATGATAGATGGTTGTGTCAAATTCATCATCGATGACACACAATTCGGCAACATGACCACAAGCGTTGACCGATGAAACCCATGCATTGAGCTCATCCCAGTCCAGCGGATCATGCGTCCGCTGCAAACGAACTTGACTCAAACCTGGGTGAGACATCCACGGCTCATGCCGCTCCCAACGGACGGCCCAAGTGTGTTCAGGGAACGGATCAAATCGTGCCGCAAGATGCTTGACTGGAATGACACGTTCACCACCGTTTCGAAGAACGTCCATAGCGATAACACGGCGAAGCAATGTACCCTCCTTGCTCAGTTGGTCGCTGAACCAATCGCCATCACTTGGAAGTGGAACATGCCGGTACCAATGGCAGAAGAGTACTTCCTCCGCAGTCAAGAGAATGCCTCCCTCGACCCGTTGTCCGAGAGCACTTTTCTGGTGAAGCCGCTGAGCAAGTGGGTCCGAAATGAACCAACCATCTGAACGAACCTCAGGTGGCGAGAGGGGTTGTGAAGGGGGAGCATTGGCGGAGCGTCCAGAGCCTAAGGGCCGAGTTGTACGTGCCCGAGGACGGTAGGTTCGTTCCCGTCCACCCATGCCAAGACCACCGTCCCCCCGTTTTTGATTCCGTCGCTTGAAACCGATTGTCCTATTTGCTACCGGTTCAACCCTACCATGAGGGAGTGCGATGGTTGACGGCTACTTGGGCACCCTCACTACCGAGGAACGTGCGCTGTTGCATCTCATCAACCAACAACTACCAAGCGGTGGTTGGGAGGCACCAGCGGTTCTCACGCAGGCCGGCATATCAGCAGCGGTTCACGTCCAAAGGAAGCACATCCCTCGGACACTTAAGCGAATGGAGAAAAACGGTCTGTTGGACGTTGCTCAACGGCACATCCCCGGAGGTAAACAACGTAAACGCGTGTACACCCTTACAGAAATCGGCCGTCAACAAGCCGATGCTCTGTGCAAACGCATCATGGATGAGCCAGTGAACCGTGGCGACTCCAGTGTCCGTCTTGAAACATTGTGGACCCGTTCGACACCAATCCTTGAGTTGTTATCACATCTCGACGAGGGTATGACCTTTCACGATCAGGCCTTGGTTTCACCCGTGTCTAATCCAGAGGGCATGGCATCCATCGATGCCCAGTACGGCGAAGAATTGGTTCGCCGAATGTTTGCTCGAGCATGGGAAGATGGAAAAATCACTCGGGACGAACAATCCCTGCTCAACGAGGTGGTTGGATTTCTTGGAATGCATCCAGAACGTGTCCGAAGATTGTCAAATGAAGCCCGTCAATCCCTCAAAATTCCACCTCCGGAGGAAGTGTACTATGACATGATTCTTCAGGCTCTTGACGATGGTGAAATNCTCCAGGATGAAATTGATTTGTTGGATACGTTTCGAGTCCACTTTGGAATTGACCAANTGACCCANCAAAATCTGCTCGAACGAGCAAGAAATACTCCGAGCAATTCCCAATACTATGAGACGTATGCGGCGGCCGTGAAAACAGCCATGAAGGACAATGTCATCACGGCTGATGAACATGCTATTTTGAAAACACTCCAATTGAAACTCGAAATTTCTGATGCAGAGCACGAGCAAATTATGAGCGATTTACTTGATGAAACACTGAGGTGAACACATGGGAATGACCGATGAAGAGGCCAATTTACACGACACGTTATCCGAACTCAAGCGACAACTACGGTCCGATGAATCGGGGAAAATTGTATTGATTGGCGATGTCATGATGGATTGTTATATCCATGGATATGCCAACAACCTCAATTCGCGTGCCCCTGTTCCGGTGTTGCGGGAGACGTCTCGCGAAGAAGATGTCGGAGCTGCAGCCCACGTGGCAAGGGGATTGCGATCAATGGGGCTCGATAGCCACCTTTTCGGTGTCGTAGGGGACGATACGGCCGGTTTAAGCATCATCGAATCCCTTGAATCCGAAGGTGTGACGACCCACGGCATCGCCATTGTTGAAGACCGAACCACGACGGTGAAAACACGAATGTTGGCCTCTCGTGAGAGCCTCATTCGGGACGAACAATTGCTCCTACGGTGGGACATTGAAGAGGACGCACCGGTCCCAGACGAAGCATCGCACGCTCTCTACGAACAAGCCATTGAGGACCTCAAGGGAGCCTCCGCGCTGATCGCCTCAGATTACGGCCAAGGTGTCATCACCGACCAAGGAGCAGAACGCTTGTTTGGGGCGGCTAAAAGCATGTCAATTCCAGTGATTGCCGACCCTAAACTCACTGGCCTTCATCGGACCGAAGGTGTTGATTGGACGTTGTTTCAGTCGCAAGGATTGGAATTGATGCGCCGAAGGTTAGGGGCATCAACCGGTGCCGAGGCTGCAGAAAAGCTCCTTGTTCAATACAATTGGAACCACTTGGTCGTGCTTTCCGGTGAAGCAGGTGTTACCATCTACTCTGCCAACGAAGACACCGTTCACGCACCGTGTGGATTGGTGGATTTGCGGCAAATGATTGGCCTCATCGATGCAGCTGCTGTGGCGATTGCATTCTCACTTTCCCGCAACCTTGACGTTCGCTCCACGGCCCTGTTGGCCAACGCAGCATGCGAATGCATCCTTGGAGCAGAACGAACCGATTCCTTTGTGTTAAGCAAGGACGACCTCATCCACCGCGTGGGTGAACACGTTTGGAATTTACAGGTTTCGAAGCGATAAGGTGGAGACATGAGTGCTTGGTTATGGCCAACGACGGCCGACATCGGTATGCGGGTTTTCGCTAAAGATTTCCCTTCCCTCCTTGCCGAAGCCGGACTCGGAATGCAAGCGTACCTCATGAGCGAGGCAAGTTCCCAACACCTGAATGCCCATGTTCGACACACCGGCGAATGGAGGATACGTTCAGAACATAACCCACATGATGTTCATTTTCTCTATTTGGCCTGGCTTGATGAATTGCTGTACCGAGCTGAGGTCCATGGCCAATGGTACATCGATGCCATGGTCAAAGTTGAGCAGGATGACGATGGCTGGATGGCCGTGGCCCAAGTCAGTTGGGTCAATGCAGAATTGATTGAACGGGAGATTGAGATCAAAGCGGTTACGACACACAATCTGATCGTCGCAGAAGTCAATCATGGCGAGCACATCGTTAGCCAGTGGGACGATGTTCCGGATTTCGAAGGCCCTGGCTGGTACGCTGACGTCGTGTTTGATATTTGAGGTGGGAGAGCCAAAGGTGGACGTGCGCTTCGCAAGGCCAAATCCGCAAGCTTCCTCCGTCCCGGATCCCCACAGCACCCATGGCCCCAGGTAGGGCTGCTCCGTTCCCGGCCTGACCTAGTCCCCCGGTTATTCATTCCCCGTTTCCTTCCGGAGACGGATCATGACACCCGAGTCATGTGGGGGCGAGACATCAACGTCCGCCTACGGGAACCCCACGGCCGCTTTCGCCGCCCAAAGGCGTTCGGTCCACCATGACGACGATTTGTGATTCAGGGTACGCCGAGCTCCCCACCTATCCCAACCAATGCCCGACCACCAGCCTATATGAAGGCAGCGCAGGGGCTCATTCTTCTCGGTCTGCCTCTTCTTCGTACTTCGATGGGCACGATGTCTTGATCACATTCGCATCGAGGACATAAGCACCATCCTCAAACAAAAGAATACCCTCAGCGTACACTGTTCGATTGTCATCCAAACCATTGGATACCATCGCATCCGTGAAACGAATGGTCAGCGTTGCAGAGGAACCTTCGAGCACAAAGGTCATGGTAGAATTGTCAATGGTTCCATCCTGAACCTCGCCACGAACGGCAATGTCTTGATTGAGGTGGTCAGCAGGGGACGCCATCAATTCATCCACGGTTTGCGTGGGTGCAGGCGCTTGCAAAAGGACAGTCGCAAGAAGGCCAACCGTCAAGACGGCTCCCACGACCAAAATCCGTGTGCGCCTTGCCCACATGGTGATACCAAGCCTCGCACCCTTAACAATCCTCTTTCAGTCGGATTTTGTTCCAACGACATCAGTGATGGAAGCATGCTGAGAGGCCCTCAGACGTTTTGAAAGACCGTGAACAACTTGTTTGGTCAATGACGGTCCCTCAAACACAAATCCAGAGTACGCTTGAATGAGGGTTGCACCGGCTTCTATTTTTTCCCAAGCATCTTGTGCGTTGGCAATCCCGCCTACGCCTATGATGGGCCAATCCTTTCCGACGGCTTGACGAACCGTTCGAATCATGGAGGTTGAACGCTCTTTGAGCGGTTGACCGCTCATTCCGCCATGCTGTCCAAAGACGGAGGCATCCCTGGGGTGTGGGTCCCCGGGGCGCTCAACCGTTGTATTGGAAACAACAATGCCGTCCGCACCATTGTTTTTGGCAGTTTTCGCAATGTGCACGAGTTGTTCTTCGGTCATATCAGGGGCCACTTTGACGAGCAACGGTTTGCGCTCACGCTTCAATGTCAGCGCCTGTTCATCATTGACCTCATGGCAATGGCGGAGGATACGAATTAACCCCTCATCGTCCTGAAGCTCCCGAAGGTTGGGCGTGTTAGGAGATGAGACATTGATGACAAAAACATCGCCATAAGACCAAAGCCGCTCCAAGGTCGCTCCGTAATCAAGATGAGCCTCGTCCAGAGGCGTGATTTTGGATTTTCCAAGATTAACCCATACAGGAATACCAAGGCGCCCATGCCGTTTCACGTGGCGCTCAAGAGTGAGTTGTATCTTTTCACTACCGTCGTTGTTGAATCCCATCCGATTCACAAGTGCTTGGGCATGAGGAGCGCGAAACATGCGCGGTTTGGGATTTCCTCCCTGTTCAAGCATGGTGACACCACCGATTTCGACAAACGACAATCCGGTGGCCTCCCAGCCACGCAGGGCTTTGGCGTTCTTGTCCATGCCTGCTGCGAGGCCAAATGGATGGATGTATCGATGGCCAAACAATTCCACGGGCAAAGAAACTCGGGGTTTGTACAGCACCCGAAGGGCCAACCGAGTGAGTGGGTTTGATGACGCAAGCCCAAGCAATGAGAGGGAACGGCCATGTGCTTTTTCTGAATCTTGAAAGCGGAGGAGTGGGCGTCCAAACCAACGATAACCGACGCCCATGGTGGTTGGGTTCCGAAAGACATCCTTCAAGACTTGCCCCCAACTGCACAGAAACATGCGAATCACGGACCCTCGTTGGCCGGCGGCCCGTGAATTGAGCAGAATCATACTCAGAACGGATGGAATAACCATACACGGACCATCCTGGATGAAGCAACGGGTCCACGANTTGGGCATCCGCCTCGGAGATGTTCAACCCTCCAGAACAATGTTTCCTGCCTTCGCCGACCATGAGCGAGAGGAGATCCTTGTCAGCACAACATCTCCACTGCAAACCTTGGCCATTTGCGGACGGCATGAGCCATCCATCGACATTCTCTGGTTGCCCATGATACCAACTGAAGCGTGGGAGACCATTGCCTCGATGACCAACGACCTCCTCAATGCGGGTTATCCTGGCTGCCTTGGTTGCGGTGGGCCCCAATCCGAACAACCATGGAACGAAACTCAAAGCCGCAAATCCATGAACGACTCCAATGAAAGTCCCCCATGAAATGATTCATTTCATGCGCACGAAGGAAAGCAACCCAATACCTAAGGAGGGTTCAAGTATGGTCGTCGTTGGGCTTTCAACACATGTCCATCGTCATCATCGCTGAGAAACCCAGTGTTGCCGAGGACCTTGCCAACGTCTTAGGAGTTGGTAAAAAACTCGAAACTCACTGGCACAGCGAGGACATTATTATCACGTGGGCCATCGGCCACCTCTTGGAACTCAAGTACATGGATGACTACGACAGCGAGTTCAAGAATTGGAGGGGAACCATTGACCGTTTACCGTTCATTCCNGATGCCTTCCAGTACAAACCCAAGGGAGGCCGGGGCAAGAAACAATTGTCTGCTATTTTGAAGCTCATGAAGGACAAATCGGTCACCGAAATCGTCAATGCGTGCGACGCAGCACGTGAGGGTGAATTGATTTTCAGAACCATCCTTGAACATTCCAAAGTCAAAACACCAACGTCGAGGATGTGGATGCAATCCATGACCTACGACGCCATGCTCAAAGCATTTGAAACCAGAAAATCTGGAGACACCTACCAAGCTCTGAGTGATGCGGCCTACTCCCGTTCCAGGGCAGATTGGATCATTGGAATGAACGGTTCACGCATTGCAACCCGTTTGCCCCAAAATAGAGACCGTTCAGCCAATTCCCTCGGTCGTGTGCAAACCGCCACCCTTGCCCTTGTTGTTGACCACGAACTCGAGGTTTTATCCCACATCCCCGTTCCGTATTGGCAACTCAACGCCACTTTTGGTGCAGGTGAAGCCAATTGGACTGGACGCTGGGAACGGACNGGACACAAGGACGACCCTAACCGGCCTGAATACAAATCTCATCGCATTATGGAAGCCTCAGAAAAAGAGGAAATAGAAACCATGCTGGCCTCCTCTGGAGGCTTCACGACAGAAGAAAAGAGCCGTGTAAAAAAGGAACAACCTCCGCTAAATTTTGATTTGACAACGCTCCAAAAGCGAGCCAATAGCATGTGGTCATGGTCAGCAAAGCGAACCCTCGGCGTCGCTCAAGACCTGTATGATAAATTCAAATTGACCACCTACCCGAGAACCGATTCAAAATACCTCCCGGAAGACATGCCCGAAACGGTAGCGAAGACATTGGACAACCTCGGCGGTCAAAGCGACTANACAGAGCATGTGAAACGCCTTCAAAGCGAGGGGTTGTCCAATTCCAAGAGGAACTTCAACAGCGGCAAAGTGTCCGACCACTATGCCATTATCCCCACTGGGCAGACGCCGCCGCTAAATTTTGGTGGGGACCATGGGAAACTCTACGATATGATTGTTCGAAATTTCCTCGCCTCTTGGCATCCGCCATCTGAATGGACGGTNACGAAGCGCATCACCCGCAAATCGGGTCATCAGTTNATCAAAGAAGTTGAGCAAATCGCCTCACCNGGGTGGAGAGCCGTCGTTCCCAAAAAGGACAAGGTNCCCGAAGGGTGGGGAAATCTTCCAAGTAATCCTTGTGATTCAAGCCTTGAATCCCACGAATTTTCTGAAGAATTGAGTAAGCCCAAAAACCGACTCAAGGAAGCAAGCCTCCTCCAGTTGATGGAACATGCAGGAAAGCACATTGAGGATGATGAACTCGCNGATGCGATGAAGGAAAAGGGCCTTGGCACCCCTGCCACGCGGGCCGACACCATTGAGAAACTCCTCAACCGGAAATACATCCGCCGNTCTCGAAACGGCACCATTAGTGCTGCTCCACACGGGATTCGAATGATCGATGTTCTTCGAAGAATCCCCGTTGAATGGATCACATCACCCGAACTCACCGGCGACATGGAAGCCTCCCTTCTCGCCGTTCAGCGTGGAGATGAACCCATGGAAACTTACATGCAGAAAATTATCCAACAAACCCAAACGATGGTTGACCGCATTCGCGAACATGACCGCAATACCTTGTACCTCAATGAGCCAAGCCTCGGGGCGTGCCCATCNTGCAATGGAAACGTGATGGAAAACACACTGGCCTACCAATGCGAACATAACGAGGGGCGCAACAAGGGGTGTTCCTTCGTCTTCTGGAAAGACACTTCTGGCCGTTGGTTTGATCGAACTACGGCCTCACGGTTGCTTGAAAATCAATCACTTGAAAATGTNCATGGTTTCTTTTCACAAGCTGGAGAAGGCTATGATACATCGATTGAACTCAAAAATGATGGAAAGGTCGTCAGCAAAGGTTCAGGAAGCGACGAGGCTACCGAAGACGATGAGGTCCTTTGCCCCTGTCCAACCTGCGAGCAAGGTTCCATTAGAATTACCAAAACTGCTTATGTTTGTGATGACACGGAATGCAACTTCAGAGGTATGCAAAACGTGATGTGTAAACGGATCATTACACCCGCAGAAGCAAAACCGATTTTTACGGAAGGNAAATCAACCNTGTTGGANGACTTCACCTCTCGGCGCAACAAACCGTTCAATGCCTTCCTTAAACTTGACAAGAACAGAGTAACTTACGACTTCCCTCCTCGTGCTGCAGCAGCCGACGCAAAGCGATTCCCTGTGGAAGCCGGTGTGGTCGCTGTGTGTCCAAAAACCAAAGCCAACATCGTTGAGACCGAAACCCACTATACGACAGAAGATTCCTCCACCGACTGCAAAATTCACATCGAACGTTGTATTTCAAAGCGAGACCTTACCAGAGCCGAGGCCAAGACTTTGGTCGAAACAGGTTCAGTTGGTCCATTTGACGATTTTGTCTCAAAGAAAACCAGCAATCCCTTCAGCGCTTCACTCTACCTCAAAAAGAACCAATCGGTAGGATACAAGTTCGCCAAACGCTCCTAAACACGCCATTGAAGGAAGGAAGGTTGAAACAATACCTTCCACAGGCAAAATCATGGACCACTGGGACTATGACGTTGTTATCGTCGGTGCTGGACCGGTTGGAGGTAGGGCAGCGACCCTCCTCAGTGGAAACGGTCTCAAGGTCTTGATGCTTGAAGAACATGAAGAAATAGGTCGACCATTCCAATGCGCCGGTTTGGTGACCCCTTCCGCCATGGACGTGGTCGAAGGCTACCACACGGTCCTCGAAGAGGTGGATGGAGCGTTGATTCACGGACCCAGTGGTACGCTTGTTCCAGTGGGCACCGAAGGGACATTGCGAACCTACGTTGTTTGTCGTAAGCGGTTTGACCAATACGTGGTCCAACAGGGGATGGAGGCAGGGGCTGAACTCTGGCTCAACTCGGTCCCAACTCAAGCAAGCACCTCATCAACGGGCGTTCAACTCACGGTACGCAGAAACGATGAGAACATTGACCTCACCTGCAAACTCCTCATCGGTGCAGATGGCGCCCATAGTTGGACCCGTAGAACTTTCAAAATGGGCAAACCCAAAGAACTCATGATTGGTTTCCAAACTGAAATCGTGGGATATGAGGGAAGGGACCGGTGGTTGGAGATGTACAGTGGCAGTTCAATTGCCCCGGGGTTCTTTGCGTGGGTGATTCCTTCAGGTTTTGGTACCCATCGCATCGGGTTATGGTCAACTGCCGACCGACTAAACGGAAGGTCGATTGAATCCTGTTATCAAGATCTCATGGACCATCCGCTTTGGAAAGACCGTTTTGAAAACACATCGGAAATAGCCCGATATTGTGGTCCCGTTCCGTCTGGAATGGTCAGAAAGCCGGTTAAGGAAAGGGTCATTCTCCTCGGGGATGCTGCGGGTATGGCCAAGCCGACAACGGGTGGAGGTATTGGCCCAGGATTCCACCAAATCCAATGCATCCATGAAGCGCTCACCAAGGCCATAGAAACGAATTGTTTGAGCGAGCATGACCTCAAAGCCATCACAAAGCAGCCATGGAATGCGATGAAGAAAGAACAAGACNGAGCCAGAACACTGCGCAATCTCCTCGTCAGCGATTGCACTGACGAAATTCTGGACAAGCATTTCCTTAATTTCGCGCATCCCGACACATTGAGCCTCATCAACGCCATTGGAGACATCGAGAAACCAGTACCGCTTGGAATGGCTCTGCTCAAGCAAGTACCGGCCTTCCGCCCCCTCGCACTGAAAGCAGGTATTCGCTTGTTGCTCACGTGAGGTGGAGAAGTGAAACAACTCCACGAACAACACCGCATACGCTACCCTCCGTTTGAGGCATCGCGTTGGGACCCAGAAACCCTACCGGTTGCCGTACGTCAGTTCCCGCTCGGCGAATACGACACCAAGGAAGCCGCCAACCAAGCCGTTCAAGAGCAACCTCCCGCTTTCCGATTGGGCATGGACGATGGATGGCTCATCGAACGGAGCTTTGTCTATGGCGANGAAACGATTGATGTCGTGATTGAAGAGCCTCANCTTGAAGCCGGTAGTTATGTGNGAGCCGTGAAGAAACAACGCCGAGGTTGGTATTTGATTCCAAACCCAATCCACCATATCTTGCGTCAATTCATTAATGGAGTGGTGATCATCCTTCTCGCTTGCTTATTTTACTTGTTTATCTCACCGGTTTTACTGTTCATGAACCTCCCCGTTTACGGTCTTGAAACGGTCCGCTGGGGGTTACTTGACTACCCTGCCTTGGCCGTGTTTGTCGTACCTCTCATCTTTGCCCCACTCTTCATTCGAGTCATGGCTAACCTCATGGAACTCAGTCGTCAAAATCAATTCCTCAAGCGTAATTTACAAACACCCATTGTCGAATTCATCCAACCAAGTGTGGCCGATGAAACCCTCGAACTCAACGTTGACTTCCCCGAATGGGACCCGACATGGAACCATGTGGACGCCATTCTTCGTGTCGGTGTTCTTCCACCATCACGAGAAACGCTCCTCGAAACACTTGACAGAAGCCCAAAACGCCAACCACCTCCCGGCTTGTCAACCGAACTCCCACACCACTGGGAAATCGGACTTGATGACGGCACTGCCGGTGGAGAAGATGCTCCAATGGAACTCAAAGAGGTCAAAGGTGGACTCTACTTGCGCCCGATGCGNATCATGGACCAAGGGGCACCCCAACGTTGGGAGAAAGGCCAAGTTTTGAAATTGCAACCACCCAATCCCCAATGGCCCGGTTCAGTACATACCGAACTCTTGCGAGTCCACTGGGAATGCATTCTAAGAATCGATCGACAGCGAGGAGGAGCGCTTCTTTGGGTTCAGCCACTCAAGGTTGCACATAGCGTCAAAAGAACGATGCTTGAACATCTGCCCCTTCATGACGGTCGAAGCGAACTTGATTTNACATGAGCAACACATTCAAAGACAGCCAAGGCAACCACGCTGTATGCAAGTGCGTCATTTCTCTGCGCTCTTTCTGGTTTCGCTTATGATGTTGGCAGGCTGCCTCGGCGTTACTGAACCAGCACCTGAAATCGAAGAACCCGAAGAACCCAGTTATTCACTCAAGACGACGTGGTTGGTCTCGCCTTCCGAAATCAGCCTCGGCGAGGAAGCCATATTTTCACTTGGTGTTCAACAAGAAGGCGAAGGCGATTGGACCATTGAGCCCACTGTTTTGCAACCCGATTTCAGTCCCGTTTCAGACATTGAATGGACCCAAAATGACGCTGGATACCAACTGAAGTTCACACCCACGGTCACAGGCGGCCACATCGTTTCCATCATCATCAAGAATGCCGGACCAACCGATCTTGTACCTGCGGTCGCACCAATTCTTCTCGACTTGTACGTGAAGGCCCCTCAGGAGCCAGCCCCCATTCTTACAGTCCCCTCTTTCCTTGTGCTCCAGGAACCCAATGTGGTGTGGTTTGAGGGTTCAGTAGATCACCTCTATCCAGAGTCATGCACCGTTTCATACACCATCACGGACGGTAACCAAGGCACCATTGGATTGAATTCTGAAGCTTCATGGAAAGTCCTCGTTGACTTTACTGAGGCCACCCAATCTCACATCATCACGACCCAAGCCAACTGTGGCAAATACAGCCTCTCAAGCGATACTGGAACAACGCAAATCTTCATTGAAGGAGCAGGTGATGATGAGGATGGAGATGGAATACAAGATTCCAATGACCGTTGTCCCTCGGGCATCGGAGCTGACCAGGGATGGCAATCCACGCAAGCCACCGATGGCGACCAAGATGGATGTCGAGACATTGATGAAGACGATGACGATGACAACGATGGTATCGTGGACACGTACGATTTGTGCCCCAGTTCATATGGTTGGGTCAGTACGCCCTCTGCAGATTATGATTACGATGGTTGCCATGACGCCGATGAAGACAGCGATGATGACAACGATGGCGTTGAAGACGTGGACGATTTGTGCCCTATTGGACGAAAAGGATGGGGCTCAAATCGGTACAGTGATTGGGACAACGACGGATGTTCAGATATCGATGAAGACGACAACGACGACAACGACGACCACAGTGATGAAAACGACTCGTGTGCAAAGGGTGTTGCAAACTGGTATTCAGACAACACCACTGACTGGGACAACGATGGATGCGAAGATGCGACAGAAGACGATGACGATGACAACGATGGAGTCAACGATGTGAATTCCACAGGAGACATGCTGGACCAATGTCCACGGACTCCTCTGGATGCTGTGGATGTGAATGAAATCGGTTGTGCAGCGGTTGAAAGGGATACCGATGAAGACGGCGTAAACGATCTGCTTGACCAGTGTGAGGGCACGCCCGCGGGATTGGTAGTCAACACCGTAGGATGCGCTGATATTGACGGCGATGGAGTTTTTGCAAACGTGGATGCTTGTGCTCAATCACCCGCACGTTGGAGTATAGACGAAGTGGGGTGTGCTGTCGTGCAACTTCCCATTGGCTGGACCGACGCCTCCAGTTTGAATGGTCCCATGCAAACGGTTCCACAATTCAGTTTTCCAACCCTTAACGGAAGCTTCAATTTCAACAATCGATGGACTGGCCATGATGTCTACTTTTTCATGTTCAAATACACCGATAGCAGCGGAAACAACAACGGAGCCACATGGGGTCAGAACCCAGGTAAATTCATACGAAATCTACCACTAAACACCCACCTCTTCTACGGTTCTTTTGACAACAGTTACCACAACGATGTCATCCAACAACGCAATGCAGTTTTGGCTGGATTAACGACCTCCGAAGAAGCGCATTGGGATGACCGTATCCACTACATTGACATGGATGCAAGTAACCTCGGAGGCGGTATTGGTTCAATGATCAGCTCATTCAACAGTCCATTCTTCATGGGCATTGATCGATTCCAACTCGCCCGTGAAACAGGCTCCCTTTATGCCTGGACAACCCAGTCAAATGACCCCTACCATCTTTCCTTTGAGCCCAATCAATGGGTGGCTGAATTCCCTACAAAAATTCGTGAACAAGACCCTGCAGTCCACGCTGTCTCAGTCATGGATTTTGAGCGCCACTCTGGCGGTTGGCAAGGTGGCTACTCCTCATTTGCCAACGCAACGTTTGACCTGCCAAACAACCTCACATCGTATGATACGTTGGAAGTGTACCACGAGCATGCATGCTACGAACGAACCAATCGGTACCAAAAATCAGATGGTTCGTATGGAGGATGTCACGAATGGGATTACCTAGCATACATGTTTGTCTGCGACCGTGCCAATGATTCCGTTTGCAATACGGAGACCATCCGTTGGATTACAACCTACGGCCGAGAAGGAATGTGGCTCACCGATATCTCACCTTACCTCTTCATGTTTGAGGACGGTGAAGAGCGCCGATTCAAGTATGCAGGCGCCAACAAAGGCGATTTGACCGTAACCTTCCTGTTTAGTAATTGGGGAAGCGGAAGCCGTGCAACCAACGGCACCTACGCCTTCAGTGGAGGGCAATTCGACGGCACGTACAACAACGAGTCAAGGCATGTTCGTCAGTTGAATTTTACCGTGCCTTCCTACGCTACAAGCGTTGAGATCGTGGCGACGATTACGGGCCATGGATTCAACCAGGACACGGCCAATTGCGCTGAATTCTGCGATCATGAGCATCACTACACAATGGGACAGCATCAAACGTATGAATGGCATCCAATTGTCTACAACAGTGAAGGATGTGAGAACGAGGTCAACAATGGCGTTGTCGCGAATCAATTTGGCTCATGGCCCTTCGGGCGTGCAGGATGGTGTGCGGGACAGGATGTCAAACAGTGGACATATGACATTACCGATTGGGTTGATAACTCAACCAACAACACCAATCACATCGTGTACCGAGGCTACTACAACGGTGCAGAATACGTTCCCTCTGACGGTATTGGAAACGGTGGTCGAAACATTCGTGCCGTCGTTTGGATTGTGTTCTATGGTCCTACGACATAATGCTCGGTGGCGGTGCTGCGAGGTCGGCGGTGTCTGAAACCACCAGATCGGTTGCCAGATGTTGGTAGTCGCTGTCCCTTCGAACGGGTGTGAATCCAGCTCGTACAATGGCGGATTGAAGTTCAACCTCGCTTGCGTCAAGTTTGCTTGTACCCGAAGCTGAAACAACGTTCTCTTCCATCATGGTTGAGCCAGCGTCGTCAGCTCCCGCAAGCAAGGCCATCTGGGCCACCTTCAGTCCCATTGTGGGCCACGATGCTTGGATGTGCTCAACGTTGTCCAAAAAGAGTCGAGATACAGCAACATGACGAAGGTATTCTGAGGAACCAGCCCCAAGCACGTGCTTGTTTTGACCACGGTTTCGGCGTCCAAATGTATTGGATTCGAGCTGAACAGGCCATGCAATAAACGATGTGAATCCATGACCGTGATCATGCAGGGAAGAGGATTGAAGTTCACGGATTCTTCTCATGTGTTCAACGCGTTCACGAGCCCCCTCACCAAAACCAATCACGTTGGTAGCGCTGGTNGTCAGTCCAAGGGATTGGGCTTCACCCATCACTCGCAACCAATTGGCTGGTGCTCCTTTTTTCGGAGAAACGTCTTTGCGTACTTCTTCGACCAACATTTCAGCACCACCGCCGGGTAGTCCGTGCATACCGGCTGATTTGAGATGTTGAAGCACCTCAAGGGTGGTCATTTCACAGACTTCAGCCAGACCCTCAATTTCAATTGGACTGAAACAATCCAAATCGATGGTTGGATGATTGGTTCGTAGAAATTTAAGCAGGTCGGTGTACCAGTGCATAGGAAGCGCCGGATTGACGCCCCCCTGCATGAGAATACGAGAACCACCGATGGCTTCCAATTCTTGGATTCGAGCTGAAATTTCCTCATAGGTTTGGGTGTACGTCTCATCATGGCCTGGAGGGCGGTAAAAGGAGCAAAACTGGCAATTGATCGTACAGACATTGGTGTAGTTGATGTTCCGGTCAACAAGGTACGTCACGTTTCCTTCTGGATGCATGGCCAAGCGCCGTTGATGGGCAGCCTGCATCAACGAGTGAAGTGGTGCCTCATCATAGAGAATGACCGCCTCTTCGGGTGTCATTCGGAATTCCTCCGAACGGCTTCTTTCCCAAAGGGATTGGCGCTTCAGAATTTGTTCCCAACTCAACTTACCACCTCAACGGAGGTCTTTTCCAACAATACGTTCAATGTCTTCGATGCTTTTCGGGCAATCTTCCGTCAACACAACGGGACCATCAGATGTGATGAGAACGTCGTCTTCAATGCGAATTCCAATGTTGGCATAGCGTTCAGGGCAGTCAACATCGGGGCGCCATGCTCCGAAGTACAAACCTGGCTCGACGGTAAGGCACATGCCTGGCTCCAAGGTACGGGGTTGCCCACCTGGCTTGTAGACTCCTGCATCGTGGACATCAAGTCCAATCCAGTGACTCGTGTTGTGCATGTACCAGCGCTTGAGTTCGCCGCTTTCCATGTCAAGGGCATCCTCTAGGGTTTGCGAGATAACACCCAATCGGATGAGGCCCTCCGCAAGAACCGTGCGTGCAGCATCGTGCGGGGCGGTGTAAAGATTGCCGACTTGGCACGCATCAATGGCNGCCAATTGCGCCTCAAGGACCACTTCGTAGATTTCTCGTTGAGCTTCTGTAAACGTCCCTGAAATGGGCCATGAACGGGTGATATCGCTGGCATAGCCACGAAATTCTGCTCCAGCATCAATGAGGATGACCTCGTCAAGCTCACAAACATCCTGATTCGTTTTGTAGTGCAGAATCGTTGCATTCTCGCCACATCCAACGATGGAAGGGTAGGACCATCCGGAAGTGCCTGCATAGGAGAAGAACCCTTCAATGACCGATTGCAATTGGTATTCTGTCACGCCTTCCCTGCTGTGCCTCATGGCAAGTTCATGGGCAACGCTGGCCACCTTGCTCGCATAGACCATCTGTTCGATTTCGGACGCTGATTTCCTAAGGCGNAATTCGGCCAGCAAGCCCGATGGGTCTTCGACAGCAACGGGACCGGTACCAAAATGTTGCCGAGCACGATCACGTCGTTGGACAGAGGTTTCGATGAGGCCGTCAATATGGTGATTGACACCACCGCGATGAAACACCCTACGAGCATTCGTGAGCCATTTGGACAGTTGGGCTTCCAGTTCATTGTTGCCGTAGGCTTCATTGACAGCATACGATGAAAGTGCACCTTCTACACCAGGACGACGACCCTCCCAAATTTCTTTCAGAGTATCCTTGGGCTGGACAAACAGGGATGAAATCCAACGACCATCTTCATGGCGCAACACAAACACGCTTTCGGCTTCAGTCCAGCCGGTCAGGTAAATGAGGTCGCTGGATGTTCGGTAGGGGTATTCGACATCATTGGAGTGCACGGCGTGTGGAGGTGATGCGAGAACGAAGACATCGTCGTTTCGAAATTGCGATGTTAAACGGTCTTGTCGCTGCTGGAACTCTTCGAGCAGGGTCGGCGCAGGATGCGATGGAAGACGGGCCATGGCTTCAGCGAACATGATTCATCCTCGCGCTTCGTCTTCTTGAATCNTTGCATCTTCGTTGATGTATTCGTTTGATTCGATACCGTCNTTGAAAGGTTCAACCTTCTTCCATTTTGGAAGTTCTAAATTGGTCGATGCTTTGGAGCGGAAAGCCACAACCACCAGTCCGATAAGCACCAAAANTCCGGGGAAGAACCAAGCAAGCATCGAGGAAGGTTNTTCCGATAGAGGTGCTAAAATATCGATTTCAATGGTGGTGGAGTGAGTTGCCCCATCGTCGTCGAATACGATGAGTTCCACGGTGTGAAGGCCNGTTCGATCAAACTGCTCATCNGTAAGGGTTGAGAGACCACGCCAGGAACGGTCATCGTTGATGACCCATAGGTAGTCCACAGGTTCATTGTCAATGCTCTTGTTTCCAACAATCACCCAACTTTCACCCTCAACAAGGGTGAGCCGTACATCGTCTTCGAGAACCAATCCATCTACACTAATCAACGCCGTAGGCCTTTGATTCATGACGGTCATGGTTGACGACTCTTGGGTCATGTATCCCGCTCGGTCCCGAACGGAAACTTCGATGGAATAGACCCCCTGTTCAGAGAAATTAAGCAGCAATTGGTCCAGCGCAATCTGTTCAGATTCCAAGGGTGCTCTCCGCATACCATTTTCATTGATGATGGTCCAGGTGAACGAGGTTGATTCACCCAAATAACCATCTTCAACGGAAGCATAAACATTGACCGCTTCCCGTTCCATAACGATTGGACTGAGGNGAAGTTCAACCGTCGGTGCTTGATTATCATAAAGGAAGGTCGTTTGAAGCAGACCACTCTCTCGTAGCAAGTCATCGGTTGCGGTGAATTCAATCAGCCACACCCCTTGGGACATGTTGAGATGTGTCGGGTCTACGGTGACCAGCACCTCACCCTCAGCATGGGTGAAAGGAACCGAAAGCGTCTGTGGAGTCTCGCGACAGACGCCGTTAGGAGCCTCGCACACGTTAGCTTGTACCTGCGTTAGCGAAGTGCTTGATGGTGGAAGCAGGACTTCGTAGCTCATCTCAAAAGAACCGTCGATAAGAACCAATTGAGCTTCATCTTGCTCGGTCGTTTGTTCCATGTTGGACCCGGTAAGAGCACGTTCTTCAGCAAAAACTGGTCGGTGATGGTTNTCACCAACNTAGACTAGGTGCCTCCATTGATATGAAGTGCCATCCCCTTCAACCAGATCAATTTCAACGTAGCATGTGCAAGCAAGATGAGGTACNTCCACCAAAAGGTCCCATTGATACTCGTCATCTGCCACCGGCTGAACAGCGGTGAGGTACGGTCCAGAAAGTACGGTGGTCGGTGTTGGGCTGGAGATATTGACAATCGACCAACTAGCGTTTCGTAGTGGGAAATCGGCGAAGCCGCTCAAATTGACAACATCCACCATGTGGATACCACTGGGTTGCGTAAACTCGAATCCTTTGGAATCACTATGGTCGTCAGATGCTTGTACGCTTGTCAGCGTGGACATGAAGACCAAAACGACGACGAGGAAGGTTCCTGTCAAGCGACATCCGTGTTTTGGATGCAGTCTCCATCACCTGTTCTCATCAATCGCTGAACGGGTCGCACAGTTCACCCTGACCAGGATAGGAAACAGGGTTGCGCGGGTTCGTGTCCCATTTGTATTCACAGAAATTGACGTGGCCGTCCCCATCGGTGTCAACCATGCGGTCAGCACCATCAAACGGATCGAATTGGAAGTGGAATTCCCACCCAGTCGCCATACCGTCATCATCGTGGTCTTGGTAATACACTTCAGGACCATCGTTCCAGTCATCGCCATCGGTGTCGTTGGTGATTGGGTTGGTGCCGTTTTGCATTTCCTCGAAGTTGGTGTAATTCTCGAGGTTATCGTAGAAGCGTTGGCCATCGGGAGTATCTGGGTCAATGTTGCATTCCGAATTGGTGGTGTCGTTGTAGCCAGGACAGTACCGCTTGACCAAACCTGATCGGTTGAGACCATCGTTGTCAGGGTCTTCAAATCCATCGTCAATACCATCCAAATCGCTGTCNGGCATGGATGGGTCCATCACACCACGAGCGCCGTACACACCGACGGTTTCGTTGTCTGCGAGTCCATTTTCAAATGCGAGTTGGGAGTAGTAGACTTCCCACCCATCTGGCAACATATCGCCATCGGTGTCATCGTCAACNGGGTTGGTGTCCCATCGGTCTGGGGCCTCCATGCCGTTGGCGAGGGTGTCGTTGTCGATATCAAACGTGTCGTCTTTCAACGAACTCAATGATGGGTCAAGTGCCCATCGTCCATTGCAACCATCACAAAGGGCGCTGCTGGGCATCTGGAATCCGGTCAGATTCATTTCACTAACTTGGAATTTAGGCTCCAATGCGAAGCCTCCAAGCCAATTCTGCCAAACATATCCTCCGGGTTGCATGGTGCAAGAATTGGATTGAGTGGATTCACAACCTGGGCGCTCCCATGTTGAGGTAGCGACCCAAAGGCTGTGAGAATTGGTATTGTCCTCGGCCGACTTCACTTGCATTTCCCATCCATCGAGCATGCCGTCTGCATCCGTATCATTGAGCAAAGGATTCGTTGGATTTTGGAACGGACGAGGAACGAAGAGAACCTCTTGTCCATCCATGAGGCCGTCGTCGTCTGTGTCGGAGTTGTTGGCGTGTGTCAAGAAGTTGTCAGCTCCAGCAATGACTTCCTCGCCGTCTTCCAGTCCATCGTTGTCTGTATCAAACATACAAGGGCTGGTTGAATAGAATTCACCTTCCCACATGAAATTATCACCGGCTTCTTCGAGGTCGGTNAGNCCATCAGAATCGGTATCTGGGTTGGATGCATTGGAGCCTCCAAGGTTGCACGTTGAGGAAAACTCAGCATAATCTGAGAGTCCATCGGCATCGGTGTCGTANAGACCTGGGTCAGAGGTGACCCATGTGGGCTGGACACCACGGTTAACGACAAGAATTTCCCAGCCCATGACTTCGATCCCGTCAATAAGGCCATCCGCATCGGTATCTGCATTGAGTGGATCGGTGCTTCGACCGTCAAGAATACCGTCTTGATCTCGGTCGTTGGCCTTGTACTCCATGACGTTGGTGAAGCGTTCTTCNTCTTCGACGATGTTCATCCAACTGAACAATCGAGAATCGATGCTCTGTCCGACCACGACGTTCATTTCGTAGACATAACCATCGACTGGAGCACGCATGGCAACGACTTGCTGATTTCCGCCTGCAAGTGTGATGCGGGCGGAGGCGACTTGTTGGTTTTCGATGACTTGGTCTCCAAGAGCCACGTCAACGGTNTTGACGATGGCCGTGTTCTCAAGTTCGCTGTACATGATGTGGCCATCAGCGTCAAGGTCGTATCCATCCATATCAGGGTCCTCATTGCGGTTCAAGGCTGAACGTGGGTGAAGACCATTGGATGCTTCCCATTGGTCAGGCATTTCATCTTGGTCGGTGTCTTGCAACCAAGGTGAGGTAAAGTTGCCCTCGCCGAAAATCTGTGCCACTTGGTATTCCTCAAGGTTGTTCATGCCGTCTTCATCCCAGTCGCCGTAGCCGTCTGAAGCATTGGCCGGGTTAAGCACATAGGCAGCGTTTGGCGCCATGGTGCTATCNGAATAGCAATATTCGAANCCGTCAGGCATTCCATCGCCGTCAGTGTCCCAATCGGATGGGCCGTTGAGCAGACCATCCTCGTCCATGTCCATCATGAACCANCTGCGTTCCACGCCGTAGAAGGGTCCTGTGCGGACGACGGATTGGAGAAGCGGTTCGTTGCAGTTTTCACCCATACCGGTGAACAGGCCGAAGGTTCCGTTGGCCACTTCGACGATGTCGTCGATCAGGTCCATGTCAGAATCACGGGCTGTCGGGTTGGTTCCAAACGCTTCTTCCTCAAAGTTTGCAAGGCCGTCGTCATCGGTGTCGAGGACCATGTCGCAAGAGTGGCGGTCATTGGATGCCAAGTCGTCCCAGTCCGCCATACCGTTTTCACCGTCAAATCGGTCCTGCAAGGCATCGATCATAGCGGCGTCCAACAACAGGCAATCCCAGTTGCCATCGAGAGGGTTGAACAGAACAACTTCACCGCCGGGTGTTTGAACGCTGGTCGTGTACAGGGATTCCCAGCGGTCATTTAATCCATCGTTGTCCGTATCAGCGCGCTGAGGGTCCGTACCCAATTCTTGCTCTGCTTGNTTTGTTAGGCCGTCTCGGTCAGGGTCGCCGCTGGGACCTTGGTTCGGGTCGGGCCAGGATTCCGTTTCGTTTTCCACTTGGGCATCGCTGGACTCGTCGTTTTGTGTAGGGTCGATCTCAATATCCTCTGATTCCCCATTATCAAGAGGATTAAGCCCGTGCTGAACTTCCCAACCGTCACTCATTCCGTCGTTATCCGTATCTGGATCGTTGACATCCGTACCGTACTGAGTCTCCTCAAGTTTGTCAGATAAGCCATCGCCGTCGGTGTCAAGGCCTGCTTCAATGAGGATGGTTTCGCCCCGGATATCCTCTTCAACGGCGCTCTCGTACCCACCGATTTCCTCGCTGGTTTGGAAAAACCCAGAAATACCTACGAAAAGGGAGCCAAAAATCAGGGTAGAAACGATTGCTACATATGCCATCTGGTTGTGATTTAGACTCATGTGTGACACCCAGCACGGTTGTGCTAACACTCCGAGGCGTTGATTCGGTTATGAACCTTGACCAAAGATGGGCGTAAAACGCCATCCTGAGGTCATGACTTTGAATCATTTTGAATTCAATAATCGACGGCAGGTTCTCTCACTTCAACAACCAATCCAGATGGTTCAAGATCAAACGAGACTACGCAGCGTTTTCCATGTGCCCGCTGCCACATGCCAAGAAGGGTTCCTGCAACCAGTGCAGGAACGGGAGAACGAATGAGAAACCTCGTGCTGTCATCGCCATCCAGTGGACTCTTTTNCACCTCAACCGTTCCAAAACCACGGCTGGTCAACCTGCTCTGTAGATGGCCATTCCAGTCTTCTTTGGCCTGAAGAAAGATGGGGTATTCGGTTCGCTTGTACGCACCGATTGCAGCATGGACGACAGCCGCAAACACTTCCGGCTCTTCAAATTCTTCAGCGATGTGGGCAATCGACAAGGAAGGCATTTTTCGCACTGGACGTCCACGAAGTCCCGAGATCAAATGATGAAGTACATCAATCGGTAGAAAGAAGGAACGCGCTTCCCCACTGAAGAAGGCAGCATCACGAACATCTAGCTCCANGTTNATCNTGCCAACCAACGACCCTCGCTTCAGAAGTATCTGACCAATTCAGACGATGAGCNCGAGGCGCAGGCACCATCGCCCCCTGTTTAGGATTCAAGATGGCCTGAATGAGTTCGGGTGATCGTTGATTCCACTCCAATTCAAAACGTGATTTCGTCAGGTGTTCGGCGTGTGCGAGTAAAAATCCAACCGTCAACCCATCGTGTGCAGGTGACAGTATTTGTTGCCCCTCAAACCACCCCCACCCCATGGATTTGGCTCGTTGCTGAAGCGCCCGTTCAACACGACGACGACCAAACCAACGGCCAAATTGAAACAATTTCTGATCGTGCAGGGAGCGCTCTTCACCGTCCGTTGCAGCGTAGATGAGGCGCCTTCCAAGTGGTGTGTCAAAACTTTCGTCTAAAACATGGCAGAAATTCTGAAATTCCACCGTACCAATGAGAACACAAGGCTGTCCAATGGGGTCAAAAAACAGCCCATCTCCACCAAATGTAAACTCATCAAGGGAATGACGTGTGTTCTCCCCCATCGGTTTACCCCCTTACTCAGGATAACCCGAAAGTTCCTCTTCATTGAAACAATAGCGAATCGTNTGACGTTCGTCTTTCAAGGCTTGGACATCTTGACGAACNCNTTTCGTATCTTCTTCCTTGAGNAGAACCCTCGCATAGAACTTGGCGACGTCCTGCATGTCCTCGTTGGTGAATCCCACACGCGTCAACTCTTGGACGCCAAGACGAAGACCAGAGGGGGAAAGTGCTTTTGTATCGCCAGGCAGCATGTTCATGTTGGTAATAATCCCAGCATCTTCGAGACGTTTTGCTGCACGAGCTCCAGCACCCGAATCCAGATCTCCGTGTCGAGTCAACACTTGGTGAGAGGCCGTGTAGCCACGGCTTTCAGCAAGTACGTCAAATCCTTCGCTTGCCAGTGCTTCTGCAAAGGCCTGAGCATTGGAGACGGTGTCTCGAGCGTAGGCTTCACCATACTCCATGAATTCGGCGAGTGCCATCACCTTTCCTGCGACATGATGCAGGTGGTAGGAGGAACATACGCCGGGGAACATGGCATTGTTGAGGCGGCGCTGGAAGGTCTCATCCTCCGAAGATGAAAGCAAAAACCCACCTTGAGGGCCGGGGAAGGTTTTGTGACTCGAACCGGTCATGAGGTCAGCACCTTCGCGGAGTGGGTCTTGAAATTGCCCACCCGCAATCAATCCCAAAACGTGGGCCCCATCGTACATGACCGAGGCACCTACCTCCTTTGCTGCAGCCGCCATTTCCTCAAGCGGTGTAGGGAACAAAAAGACAGATTGACCGAACAAAGCCACTTTGGGCTTAACTTCNCGAATGGTTTTGCAGGCTGCGTCGATGTCAGGTTCCATTCGCTCCTCATTCCATGGATAGGTGGTCAAGTTGAGGTCCCGCAATCCTACTGCACCCATTCGTGCATGTGAGATGTGGCCGCCATCGGCGGTTGACACTGCCGTGATAGCATCGCCGGGTTTCGCCAGTGCTTTGAGTGCTCCAATGTTTGATACCGTCCCAGATGTGGATTGGATGTTGGCGAAATTCGCCCCAAAGACCTGCTGGGCGAGGTCAATCCCCAAGGCCTCAATGGTATCAAAATCATCGCANCCTTGGTAGTAGCGTTTACCGGGAAGTCCTTCGGCATAGCGACCGTGCAGGTCGCTGGATACGATGTCTCGAACTGCCGGTGAAACGATGTTTTCAGAGGCGATCATACCGAGACCATGACGGTAGAGACTACCGCTCGCACGGACTGCTTTTGAGACGACATCCCGGAAATCTTTGTGTTTTGCAGAGGCCTTCCATGCACCTTGCTTTGAGTTCATGGNTTGCCGGTAGTTTTGGCAGTCTTTGAACCCTCGTTAGAGCGTCCATGCTTGGGGCTCACGACCGCTCGCTACGAATCGTATTGCGGGGGATGAATCGCTTTTGGAGCTCAGTTTCTTTTCCTTCCGCCGCATCATTGAGAGCCCGTGGCTCCTTTTTCCGGATGTAGTTGGTCCGACCACGGTAGGCAACAGGACCGATGGTTCGCTCAAGCATTGGACCGCTTTCGCCATGTTCCTTGGGTCGTTTAAGCCACCATGCCTTACCGAGGGTGGAGACGCGTGGAGTTTTCCCTTTTTCGAGGGCGACGCTACGCTTGCGAAGACGCTGCCGGATTTTCTTGTCCTGTTCCTTTGGCAGACGTTCAAACATCCATGCTGGGTACCCTATATCGAGGACGACACCGTTCACCGTGACGAGAATGCCACTGAGAAGGAGATGATTCCCGATGGGGATATTACTCGGTTGTGGGACAGCTTTGTACCGTTTGAGGCGNCGAGCGTATTTGATCATCCCGCGCTGATCACGATGGCGAATCTGGTGTTCTTGTTGACGTCTTACGCGCCGGTAGGAATAGTGTACGAACAACAAGCCACTGAGGAGGGCGAGACCCTCCACATCGCCAATTTCTTGGTAGGCGAGAATGCCGAGCACAAACCACACAGGAATCAAAACAAGGTATTGGAAAATGCTTGAGAGAATTCCCGGAGAATACCTTGGGGGTACCGCTCGTCTCGTAGCCTCGTGAGCAGCGATCAAAACGTTGGCGTTCATGGCTTCGTCAAAACCACCTTTTTGCAAAAGGGCAGCATAGGCATTGACCGGCGCTGCGTCCATCCATTTCTTGGTCTCCTTCTGGTCATCGAGCAGCAGCGAGACCTCCATGTGTTCACGGCCTTTTGTGCCGTAGCCAAAGATNACGGCCAGGGCTTGGACCCTTGGGTCTTTGCTATCACTTTTGATCAGTTCGTCCAGGACGGTCTTCGCGTCGTGCCATTGTCCCGTATCAAGGAGGCAGAGCGCTGCTGCAAGACGTGGCCGGACACCGATTGGATCCGAGCGTACAAGGGAGAGTGAAAGGTCCANAGCTTCGTCATACCGTCGTTGGCCACGAAGGAGAGCAATCATCGAAAGTTGTCCGGTTTGGGAAAGTTTGTCGTTTTGCAACATCATCTCTGCAGGCCGAGGCTTCCATGTTTTCATCATGGTCTGCAACTTTTGAAGGTAATCAATGGTTGAATTGTTCTCCCAATCCCAAATATCGTCCTCTGTGACCGCTCCATTCCACGGGTCCAACCACTCACAGATGAACGAGAGGATTTCTGGCTCATCGTATCCCTCAGGTTGCTNAAGCCCATGAAGCGCTTCACGGGCCGCATCCAAGCGCCGTAGGGCCATGTAACCGGTGGCGATGAGCATCCTAGCTTCGTCGTTGTCTCCCCCTGATTGGGCGAGAAGTTTTCGACTTTGTTCGATGGCTTCAGGCCATAAGCCCCGTAGGGCCTTTTCCCACATTGAGGCGCGAGATTGTTCCTGACGGATCAACGCCTGGTCACCGGGGAAATCGTGAGTCTGAATGCGAATTAACATGTCAAGGTCTTCATTGAAGGCCGCGTTCTCCACCAAATTTTGGAGGCGGTCTCCTCCCTCGAGAAGCACAGCNCCTTCTCGTCGTTCGTCGGGATTCAAATCAAACCGAAGCCCGAGAAGGTGGCCAAACTTACTGATGGAAAGGAGCCATGTCATGAGGAAAATGAGTTGTCCAACGGCGATGAAGAGCCAAACGGTCAACAAACGCATCTCTTCGTCAAAATCGTTGGCTTCAAGCGTTGAAGTGAGCGGCATCAATGATCCAAACTCTTTGTAACACACAAGAATGAGCAAGAGAACCGTATAGCCCGAAAATCCTGCAAAAGCAAACGTCAATTGCCTTGCCTGAGCGGATTTTTCTGCACGAATTTCACGGGGTGTGTCGAGGGTNACACCAAACATTCCTCCGAAGGATTGTCCTCCAAGGATAAGGTTTCGAGTCAATTCAAAGATGAACGCTAACCCAACGATGGCGATGTTCAGAGTCAAATAAAGTGAAAGGAATTGTGGAAGCGACTTGATGAATTCCCAATGGAATAAAAATTCTGAAATCGCATCGATNCGAACAAAGAGGGAATAGCCAATGATACCGCCATAATTGAGAATTTCTTCTGAGTTCGGGGGTGAGTTGATCATGACATAAAACACGGTCAAGATCCCATTCAGCGCTGTGATGGGCATGGTCAAAAGGAACAACACGAGCAGAAGTGAAAACACACGTCCGAGCACTCCGCTTTTTTCTGGATCAATCGGGTTCTTTCGGCCACGCGTCGTTCGCCATTTATTGATGAGAAGCATGTTCCACGATGCACCCATAATCCGACCGTATGCAAAAATGGTCGGCGCCATGAAGGCCAACATCGCAAAAGCCAACCACGTCGGCGTGAGGGTGCCTTCNACTTGGATGCCATAGGCGAGAACCAACNAGGTNAGGATAANAAGAAGGGCAAGAGTAAACACACGTCGAATCAGGTCCGCACCCAAGGATGAGCGAACATCACGGCGTCTCGATGCAAGTTGGCTGTTCAGTGATTCCCANGGAGAAATGACCACAGGAATGAGAATCAGGGTGGCGATGATGTACAAATTCAACTGTGAGAAGACCTCGGCATCAAACAACAATTCAGCGATCAGAATCAGAACGCCAGTCAGACCCATCATGTAGAGGAGAACNCCATACCCAACGCGTCCNGATTTGAGCAATCGCCGTGAGTCTCGCAAAGTGCGGGTGATTCGGTGTACTTCGTACAAGTCATCCTCAATTTCGAAAGCCACTTGCAAATTTTTCAACTGCTGTGGAATGAACCAACGACGAACAAAGTAAGCCACGACCAACGCCAGCAACAATGGAAGAAAACTTTCGAAGGATGCATCGTAGTTGGTGCTGACATCTGATGCAGAAACCATCGGGGCCAAGAAAAGCGCCGTGACCGAGACCAATCCAAGGATGGAGNNGCGGCGCATGAAAGAGGCTCTCAGCCTTTGATTCATCAATACTCCTACGACATGTTGCTGCTGCGGTGCCTTTGGAGGAACCGGTCTATACGATCAAATGCTTCATCCAAAACTGCAACGTCAGCCAGGTAAACCAACCGGACATGACCCTTTCCCAGTTCTGGAGAAAAACCACTCCCATGGACGAGGAGGACGTGCTCCTCATGAAGCAAATTGAGAACAAAGGATTTGTCATCTTTCGCCCACACATCATCGGTTAGTCGAATGAACATGTAGAAGGCCCCCCCGGGTTGTTCCACTTCCAATCCCTCAATTTGGCTGATGCGATGAAGGCAATGGTCCCGCTGTTGTCTAACACGCTTGGCATAGCCATCCATCCAACTTCGGTCCTGCACCAAGCCCGCAAGATAACCCAGTTGNGCGGGAGTAGAGGCACACAGTCGAGAACGAAGCAACCGTTCCAAACCGTCCCGCACTGCTCCTAAACGTTGAGCAGGGTCGTGAAGTGCCATGTAGCCAATGCGCCAGCCCGGCGCATAGTAGACCTTGGAAACTCCGTTGAGAGCGATGACGGGAACATCGTGGCTGCGGCTCGCTACTGAAACATGTTGGCCAGTGAAATCCAAACCGTCGTAGATCTCGTCGGCCACAACAATGCAATTTGGATACTTGCGTGCGATGGCCAGAAGTGAATCAATATCTTCTGCACCGCAAACCGTTCCACATGGATTGTTGGGGTTAATGAGCACGAGCAAACGTACATCGTCGTCCATTTTACGCTCAATGTCTCCAAAATCAGGTTTCCATCCGTCTTGGCTATGCAATTGATACTCAACGGTTTCAGCCCCGTACATTTGTGGATAGGCCATGTAGGGGGGATAATGCGGCCCGGGGGCCAACACTTTGCTCCCTTCTTCAAGTACGGCAGCAAAAATGAGTTGCAAGGCTTCGGTGACGCCATGGCAAACGTAAATGTCGTTGGATGTCGCCTTCCAACCTTTTCTCCGTTCGTCTTCGGCAATGGCCTCACGAAGGCTGGGCAGTCCATAGGAAGGCGAATATCCGTTGTGTCCCGTTCGAAGAGCTTCNACGTAGGCGTCAACCATGTGGGAAGGCGTAGGTAGGCCGGGATAGGCACTCGGATCTCCGATGTTGAGCTTCAGAATCTCATGGCCCTGAGCTTCCAATTCAACGGCAGGAACGACAACATCACGAATGGCATACTCAATGTTCGCCGCACGGGATGAGACAGGAATCGGTGTTGACATGCCATCACCTTCATTCAACATCGGACCGTTCNACACTTCCCATACGAAGGACTTCTTCAAATTCTTTGGGGGAGACCGGTTGAACGGAAAGGCGCTGCCCTCGTTGCAGCAAAGGCATGCCCTCCAAGTTGGGATTTTCTTTCATATCATGAAGTGAAATCATGGGCAGTTCCANGACCGGTTCAATGTCGACCATGAACCAACGCGGATTTTCTGGCGTTGATTTTTCGTCGAAGTACTTGCCCTCCGAATCCCATGATGTGAAATCGGGATAACCATCGCGGACANCCCGAGCCACACCGGCCACGTGGGGNGGTTTGGTGTTGGAGTGATAAAANAGCACCAAATCCCCTGTTTTCATGGCATCCCTCATCATGTTGCGAGCTTGATAGTTGCGGACACCATCCCAGTGCGTCTGGCCATCAGCCACCAATTGTGCATAAGGATACACATCCAATTCGGACTTCATCAACCAGTGGTTCATGGNTTATCCGAACACAAAGGGGTCTATGGACTGCTCGCTTACCAGGCATCAACGACATCGTCAACAAGAGCGGCTTCCATCACGTCTTCGGTGTAAACACTGGTACGAATGAGACCCAGTTTCTTTGCCATGTTGTTGCCGCCGCTTACCGCACCGATGCCCATTTTCTCGAGCGTGANAAAGATCGCCGGAAGCAGAATTAATGCGCTCGCCGCAGCCACCCAAAGGAGAATCAGAATCACCGTGATGAACGGTGTGATTTCCGGAATCGGAATATCGTAGGCAGTGTACATACCAAGCGAGGTGACAACGGCTGCCTCAAACAGTGACATGCCTGTACCGACCGCCGCATTTCGGATGGCTTGAATGCCTCCGCCCAATTCTCGAATACGGTTGGCGATGTGTATTGAAAAATCAACCCCTACGCCTACAAGGATTGAACCAATCATGACGGTGACCAGCGAAAGTGGTACATCCATACGCCACATCACAAGCCACTGTAAAGCGACGGTAGCGATGACGGGTGATGTCGTCCAAATCGAATACCGAATGTCTCTAAACACAACGGCCAAGGTGATGAGTGTGAGGATGATNGCAAATCCGAGAGAAGTCCATTGTGAACCGACGATCAACTCGTTCACCTCAATGGCGGTTGCCGCAACGCCCGTGAGTTCTTCAGCCGATTCACCGTACCGGCCTTGGAAGGTCGAGGCCTTTTCATTAACCGAATCAACGCTCTTGGCTGTATCAGCCACGGGAATAAATGGCATATCGACGTAGATGAGCGAGCGACTGAAATCCTCGCTGACGAAAATTTCTCTGGTCTCTTTTGTCAGCGATGCATAAAAGACGTCCAACAAGAAAATTTGGCTTTGTTGTGAACCAGGGAGGCCGAAAGCGTCAGGATCGTTGAGCAGGTCCCAAAACGAAGCATCCAGCGATTGGCTTTGATTCAGCAACACGTTGGCCGTTGTTTTCACATCCTCGCAGGCTTGATTTCCGGCACAGGGAATTAACTGGAACAACTCGTTCATGCCCTCACCCGAGACCGTGACCTGAATNCCCGATGATTTCATCAAAAACACGACCGATACGGCGCTCGTGTTCTCAACCGTGTTCAGCGATGATTCGAGGTTNTCGATTTTTTGTAAAATCTCAACCGGGTCATCGTTTGACACNTCCGCATCACTNAAATCACCACTCACGTTAGCGTTGACCAAAATCATACCAACTTGCCCTGCTTCGAATTCAGAGCTGTACTGCTTCATTTTGACAACAGGAGATTCTGTTTCTGGAGCCATACCTAGGAGGTCAATGTTTTCCTCAACATTGGCTTGTCCAATCGTGGCCGACAATAAGATCATCAGAACAAACACGCCTATGACGGCGCGGTTTCGTTTGACAGGGATGTCAACCAAGACCTCAAAGGCTTTCAGAGGTGGATGTTTCGGTTTCTTCAGGTCCAAAATGAGCGTTAAATTCGGCACCATGAACATGGTGAGGAAATAGACGATGACAATGCCCGCTGAGAGCGCAATACCGACGGTTTGAATCGGTGCCATGGGTGTGAAGACCAACGAGATGAAACCGATCACAGTTGTCACTGCCGACAGGAACACTGCTCGACCAGTGGAGGTCAATGAAGCCCGCATCTTCTCATCCTTACTTCCTTCTTCCTCAGCGTATCGGTTGGTGATGTGGAGACCGTAGGAAACACCAAGCGCAAGTAAAATCGGACCAACGATGATCACCGTCATGGTAACTTCATAATTTGTTGCGCCGATAAGACCCAGCGTCCAAAACACTGCACAGAGCGTAGGCAATCCAGCGATGACGATGACTTTGAAACCTTGGAGTGGACGTATGCCGGTGATGCCCGCTTGGAGGAGGTCGGAGTGGAAAACGAACAAACCTATGGCGACCAAAACGACAGCGTTGGGGAAGATGTCCCAGAACAATTTGAACGAAAACTCAGTGACCGCATTCGTGATCGGAACGGGCCCGGTCAGCACCATGGAAAGGCCAAGGTCCTCCCATGTGCACATGCCTTCTGATTCATCTGGCTCTCCATTGTCTTGGAAGACACAGGCGCGCTCCATTTTCGAAATAACATCGAGGACTTCTTGTGTCTCTGAGATGATCTCTTTGGCGGGCCGGTCTTCGGTAACAGCAATGGCCATGATCGCCCGGTCAAGAAGGCCATCTGGCCCGCCATCTTCTCCGCCTTCAATGTCCCGTGCGAGTTTGTTCAATCCTGCTGAAGGTTCGTCTTCATCGGTATACATCTCACCGATGATGAGGTCAATGGTGGTTTGACTTGGAATCTCGTAGGAACCACCCAGTTGTTCATCGGTCAGCGCAAANGCCTCGTTTACTTCCGTGGCTAATTCACGTGATGGACAATCGGCCGTCGGATCGTTCGAGCACCCAAGTTCACCGACTTCGGTCACCACTGCTTCACGAATACGNGGGGCACTCGAATTGACTTCCTTGAGNACGGTGGAAAGTGAAAGAATGTAAATGACGTCNTCTGAGTCGTCCGAGAGGTATGGATTGAGGATATTTTCAACATAACTGATTTCTTGAAGTATGCGCTGATTGGTGATGTTGTTTCCTTCCGTGGATTCAATGTAGACGACCATGACGTTGGTTGACCAATCCTCTTCCACTTTGCCAATCAGTTCAGCCACTCGGCTCCCCTCTGGAAGGTAAACTTCGAGGTCGCCGTTGACATTGAGCGCAGGATTGTTGGGGTCATCATCGAACCGGGTGTTGTCGAGGAAGCCCGATTGAGAAACAAAGTAAGCAGTCAGCAATAAAAACACCAACACCGTTGGAATAGGGAACTTGGTAATGGCTCCTGTGGCCCCTGTTTTTTGCCATTCCCGCTTGAAACGCTTTGGTGCATCAAGTACGGCGTCCAAGGTTTTTTTCGAGTCAATGGCCTTCAATTGCCCAACGAGTTGGTTGCGTGCTGTACGGCTCTTTTCGGCGATGGCATCAATTCGAGAATTGCCTGAAGATTTCGGCTTTGGGGCCTCAATGATGGAGGGATTTGATTCGTCTTCGCCTGAAGTCAAGCCACCACCTCAACACTGGCCAAGCATGGACCCTTCAAAGCCTTACCTTCGTCATGGGACCATTGNATGCTGAATACGATGAAAGCCGACGGGTTGAAATGATGTCCCACATCCGAGAGAATGAATCCCCTCCTGAACCGAGGGAAGACCAGGTGAGTTCCATGCCAGCACCGAAACTCCCCGAAAAACGATGGACAATCAATCTTGAAAAGTCCATTCAAGAAGCCCACTATGCTGACGAAGAGGCATACAGTGGCCGCTATGCTTTCAATCCTGAAAGCGGAAAAGAACTCTTTGTGATTGACACCCCACCACCTTACCCCTCGGGTACATGGCACATCGGTGCGGTGGCTCAATACTCCATGATCGACGTCATCGCCCGAAGCCAACGGCTTCTTGGTAAGGAGGTTTACTTCCCTTGGGGCGTGGACAGAAACGGCATCAACATTGAATTTACCGTGGAAAAAAACACCAAGCGGAAGATGAAAACCTACGANCGCGAGGAATTTCTTCAATTGTGTGAAACCACCATTGAGTCCTTCACACAAGCCATGCGNAGCACGGCAAAGCGGGTGGGTCTATCCTGTGATTTTTCCCGNGAATACCTGACCGATGCCCCCGATTATCGTAGCGTCACACAATCCATCTTTGTTGAATTGTTCAAGAAGGGCGACATCGTTGAAGACCTTCGNCCAAACATCTACGATCCCGTAGAAGGAACCACGATTGCTGATGCTGAAGTAGAACGTATCGCTCGAAAAACCAACCTCATCGACGTCCGATGGACGTGCGAAGATGGAACCGACCTCGTTATTTCAACGACCCGTCCAGAGCTCATCTGTGCATGCGGCGTGGTGGTTGTGCACCCCGATGATGAACGCTACAGCCACCTTGTCGGCACCAACATATCGCTGCCGCTTGACACATNTGGACGCCAAACAACGGTGGAAATTCAACAACATTCTTCGGTCAAGTCNGAGTTTGGCACCGGNGTGCTGATGGTTTGTTCCTTTGGCGACCAAAACGACGTCGCTGTGTTTAGAGAACTTGGGCTAACCCCCTTCCAAGCCATTGATCTTGAAGGAAAGATGACCGAAGTTTCCGGACCNCTTGCTGGTCTTTCAGTCCTCGANGCTCGTGCCCAAGCGATTGAATTGCTCGAGCAAAATGGACGGTTGGTTCAATCCGTTGAACGGGACCAAGACATTCCTGTTTCCGAACGCGGGAAAAACCCAGTTGAAATCATTCTGCTCAAGGAGTGGTATGTCCGTCAAACCCACATTCAAGATCGGATGCGTGAACACATCGAATCCATCACCTTCCACCCTGTTCGCAACCGGCAATTCTTGCTCGATTGGATGGACAACATCAGCATTGACTGGCCCATTAGCCGACGCCGATGGTACCACACCGAGATTCCCATCTGGTACAGCGAAGATGAAACAAAGATCATCGTCCCGCCATCNGGAACCTATGTCCAACCTTGGAAAGATATGCCACCATCNGGAAGCCGNGTGCTTGACCGTCAAAGCCGGGAAGACCTCGGCGACTACGCTGAAATGTTGANCGGGCTTGGTGCAGTNAAGGGNGAGGAGAAAGTCTTCGACACATGGATGGATTCATCCAACTCTAACCTCTTCGTGAGCGGNTACCTCAATCACCCTGATGTGTTCAAGAAAGCTTTCCCAACCGCCCTCCGCCCTCAAGGCAAGGAGATTGTTCGCACATGGTTGTATTACACGCTGCTCAAATCCACCCTTGTGCTTGACCAACCCGGTTTCCAGCATGTCTGGATTGATGGCCTCGGCATGGACCCTTGGGGCCGTAAAATGAGCAAATCCCTCGGCAATGGAATTGATGCAGATTCCGTTCTTGAATGTGGATTTGATGGTCGGAGTGGCGCATGGCAGATCAAAGGACCCGACAAAACGGTCAAACTTCGAGCCAATAAAATCGGAAGCGAATGTTTCAGGCTTTGGAAAGCATGCGAGGCCCAAGTTGGAGATGATTTCCACATCAACCCTGAAGAGATTGAAAAGAAATATTTCGGTGTGCTCACAAAACTGTTCAACGTTGCTCGGTTTGCCTCACAATTTGATGTCCCAGAAAACCTTGACACCTCCCCCTCGGCCCTTGCTCCCGAAGATCGATGGATTCTGGCAGAATTCCAAAACACCATGCACACCGTGAAAGAGGCATGGTCAAACCTTGACATCTACAGTGCAACGCAGGCGCTCAAGACGTTTGGAACAGGCCTTCTTCCGAGCCACTACCTCGAAATGGTCAAGTCAAGACTCTACGATGATGACGCGGCTGCCGCTTGGACCCTCCACCGCATCGTGCGTGATTTCATGGCTGCCTTTAGCCCNGTTTGTCCATTCTTCACGCATCATATCTCCAGTACCGTATACGGCCTTTCATCCGTTGATGTTGACGCCTTCCCCTCAGCCCCNCTCACCGATGTAGCGTTTGCTACTGAAGAAGGAATGCGGCTTTGTGGCCTCTCCCACGCTTTGCAGGAATTCAACGGAACCACCTGGGCCAAAAAGAAAGAAGCAGGTATTTCGCTTAATCAGCCCATCGTTGATGTGTCGGTTCCTGATGAGTTGAACGAGTTCAAAGCAACACTGACTCGAATGCATCAGTTAGAGTGAACTTATTCCTCTTCAAACAACGTAGTTTGGCGAGACTCAGGTATTTCCAATTGACCAAGCCTGAACCCGACGAGACGAACTCGGCTGTCGGGACGTATATTCGTTGCAAATAACCCTTGAGCAAGCCGTTTAAACACGGCCTCATCGTCCATCGCAACCGGTATGCTACGTCCTGAAGTGTGTGTTTCAAAACCGGTGTATCGAATCTTTACTTCAGCCAGCCGTCCCGAAACCCCCAGATGTTTGGCTCGCTCCATCACCAACTGGACCAGTTGTTCAAGCCGCTCAAGCACCACAGCATGGTTGTCAAGATCTCGCTCAAAGGTATGCTCTTTTCCGACGGACTTGCGGCTTCGCAGGGGACTGACAACGGCACTGCTCTCTCCTTCAACCACCCGCATAAACCACTCAGCNAACCGTTCCCCAGTGAGTCGAGACAACGAGAGTTCCCCCAATTCNTGGAGTTCATCAGCTGTGGTATATCCCCACTCGGCCAGTTGTGTGGCCCGCTTTGGACCGATGCCGGGTATGTCGCGCAGTGAGCGCCCTTCAAAGAAAACAGACACTTCATCCGGCATCACACGAAATATTCCGTTNGGCTTGTTGATTTCGCTTGACATCTTGGCCACAATCCGTGTTGGACCGATGCCAAAAGAAGCGGTGAGGTTGACCACTTCTTTGATCGCCTTTTGGAGTTGACCAGCCAAAGCCAGCGCAGCGTCCCAATCCCCTTCAACCGTTTCCGTCACATCAAGATAGGCTTCGTCAATGCTGGCCTTTTCAAACAAAACGGCCGGTTCACGGAGACAATCCATCACCTTCCGACTGGCCCGGCTGTAGAGGCTACGGGTTCCGCGAATGTAGACCCCCGGGCCAAAAGGTGATGCTGGACACCGCCTCCATGCCTCGGAAACGGGCATGGCTGAGCGAATACCGAATTGGCGAGCTGCGTAATTGCAGGTGGAAACAATGCCTCGCCCACGGCCTTGTTTAGGGTCGGAACCGATGATGAGNGGAATGGATTCATCGAATCCGTGGTGAATGGTTTCAACCGCGGCATAGAAGGCATCGAGGTCGCAATGGATCAGAATACGAGGCCCGAGCGCCTCAACGCTGTTGACCTCCTCGACCACATACCAACAACGACGCCATCGGTGTTTGAACTTGATGTTTGTTCAGTTCAACTTGAGGGGTCTTCGTAAGGATAGACGACCCTCCAAACCGGCCGTCAATGATTCACATGGAACGCAACACACCGGAACCCAGCAAAGGCTTCGCCCTCACGCAACGTCGCCAAGGTATTGACCCAACACATGTTCAACCNATACAAGGCCAGATCTACCATCTGTGCGGACCTGGGCGTTCGGGTAAGAGCATGCGGGCCGTCAGCGAGCATTGGGTGGCGTGTGCTCTCGCTCGTGGCGAGGTTGTGCATTGGGTTGACGGAGCCTGCCGAATTGACCCCGCGCGATTCATTCCTCTTCTCGAATTTTTAGAAGCGGATGTTGAAGCCTGCCTCGCTCGNTTATACCTAAGTCGTGGTTTTACGCTGCACCAGTTCGACCGGCAACTCGAGCGTCTGCCCGATGAACTCGCCATCACGCGTTCGCCCATGGTTGTGGTCGACGGATTGCTGGCCATGCACAATGACGATGCCATCTCGCCGTTGGAGTCGCGCATCCTGCTAAGGCGACACATGCACATCCTGCGAGAACTCGTTCATCGAAGACAAACAGCCGTTGTGGCCATCACGGGAAGGGTGGATGATCCACACACGCACATACGTCATATTCAGTACATTCAACGGCATGCACAGAACCACCTNGAGGGGAGATGGCAGGGGCGGAGACGGGACCGAAGGCTGCATCTAAGGCATCGTCGAACCGGGNTTTCGGGTCAATGGTCGCCATTCCATACCGACCCACAGACCCGTTTTCAGTTTCCTCCNCCACAGGTCATCCCTCAAAATCACCTTCCNCCGATGGATATCCTGCCGCTCCACCATCACCGCCCATGAACGACAGGAGGGTCGGTTGACTCCCGTCATCACGCAACTGGTCCGTAGTCCATCCAAAGGGAGCGAGGAGAGCCCAGATTGCACGCTCGGCAAGTTCACCATAATGGCTCACACAACCTGCCCCGGAACCAGTGTAGCCCTCCACTTCTTCAGCCAACATCACGCGTTCCAACAAGTGCTCCGATGAACGGTTCAATACAACGTAGCGCACCTTTCCTCCAGGAGGCACCTCAAAACCACGTTCATGGGCACGGAGAAGGGCGGCGTACGTCAAATTCTTCACGCGGTANTCTTCCACTCCTCGNCTGGTTCTTCGGGCAATGATCAGTTGGTCCAGGGGAATTTGGCTAGCGCTCAAACGTCGCAGTTCTGTGCGGTAATGCCGCCAAACTGAACGCTGCACCTCATAGGAAGGAACGCCATCGACACGTTCCCCTTCAGCGAGCAATTCCAAACCATGTTGTTGCAGGTTTCGGACCCACTGCGGCGTGGAGTGTTGACGNAANTCGATGCCTCGAACTTTGAACGATTCACCGTCGTAAGCCCAGTACTTGGTCAATGAACCCGAGCCATGAGTACGACTCGGGAGAAATGCAATGAAATCATAATGCGCTTCAAACTCAAGAGGGATCCCCACACGGGACGAAAGGCGCTGAGCAAAAGCCTCAGCATCCGAGCGTTGCTNTTGAGCAGAACGCCCTTGTATGTCGGAAAGCCAGACACAGTCAACAATAGCATGCAGCACATCCCATCCATCATCTTGGGCTGCCTCTATCGTGGTCAAAAGGAGGTCACGGGACCATGCACAGATGGCTTCATGAGCCTCAATACGCCCAAAACGTGCATTGCGATAACCGGTATAACCGAAGCAGGTCACCAACAACCACTTCAACGCATTTTGGCGCAGGTCATACGCATCGCCTTTTTGCTCACGCAATCCCTTCAGAACCCTTCGACGTTCGATGAGCGGGGCGACTACACGTCCGAGGAAACCGTGTATTCGGCCACAGGTATGCATGTTCAATCCAGGCACGTTCAGCGCCTTTTTGTGAGTGATTGGGAAAAGNCCATGACCGAACCGAGAGCGCACCCTTCGCTCTTGAAATTCCTGCGCAGCTTGTTCCGGATGAAGGGGTACAATGGCTCCGTCTGAATTCGCTGAAGGCGATTGACAACACGAGCAATTCAGGGTTTCAGGCGAGATGTTCCTGGTGGCGATGATGCTCGGGAAGAGACTCGCAAAATCGAGTTCAATGACCGATGCATGAACCCCAGGACGGCTGTCCAAGTACAACCCACCACGGTCTGCATGGAGGAGGTCAAGCGCTGATTTCGTATCCTCNGGACGGTTTTTTTTCCAGGGAACAAGGACGCCATCGTCCATGGCGACGCGCATTTGGATGGCACTGATGACCGAACCGGGCGACAGGCGAGAAATGATTTGGGCGGATTGCCGAGAGTGCTGTGCGAGCTCAAAAAGTCCGGCAAGACCACCCTCGTTGACGATGAAACTGTTCTTCACATCAAGATGAAGGCGGCCTTCGAGAAAGAACGCTCCGTGGCGATGGCGGGTCTGCCCGTACGAATGAATCGTCTTTTGGCTGGTGGACTGATGGAGAGGAACAGAACTTCGGCCCAAAGCAATGCNAATTCCATGAACTCGGGCTTGCTCAACCAGCCATGGAAACCATCGTTGGTCACCACCGGAAGTTAGCACGATGTCGGGATCCATGCGACTCAAAGCAAGTTGAAACGCAGACAACATGCAGGCAGTGGATGAATAATCGACCCGCTTAAGCAACACGGACAGGTTCTGCCTTGGCGCANCAAGCCCAGGTTCTTGGACCGTTTCTAAGTGAATGTGTTGAACCGCATGATCAAGGGCGGGAGGACCTTGCCCCTGTTCGAATTGAACCTGCATTTTCACAACATGCAAAGGAGGGAAGGTCCCGCTATTAGAGGCCTGAGAAATCGGGGTCAAACATCCAGGCTCGTCCGATGACCATCGGACCCGACCAAACGGCACACATTCATGTTCGTTGAGAAAGCGCTGTGCGAAATGAGCGTCCACGGAATAGAGTTTGAAGCGGTGAAAATCCCCGCGCGCCTCAATGTGTTCTGCTAATCCTCGAAGATGCTGAAACGAGTGGAGACTAACCTCGAGGACATCCGTTTGACCTCTCGTTTCCAAGTCCAAACGCGCACGTATCACATGCAGCTGACCCAACCCGAACCGCAACCNAATTTCGGGTTGTTCCAACCAGTGTTCCAAACGNTCAAGATCGTGATGTGAGGCATGGACATGAATCACGGGTTGCCATGGAATCGAACAGGCATGTGCCTGTCCGTTATCGTCCACAACCCATGCCACCATCCCGGTGTCGCTCGTGTTTTCATGAACGTCAAGAAGCCACCCCTCAACCATGCTCATGCCGTCCCTCAAGTTCGTCAAGACGTGTTGAAAGACGTTCGACTTCAGCCATCAAACCCACCAGCATGCTCAGGACGGCAGGTTGCCAGGCATTCAACGATGGAAGCAATCCACCGGCTGTTCTTCGCTGCCGAACTTCGTTGAGCAGGGTGTCAAAAGCTGCTTGATCAACGGGACTCAAAGCACGTCTGAACGGCATCAAGTTCTGCAATTCCGATTCGACACGCATCCGCCATGAAGGCACACTTCGACCCATGTTTGATTGATAGGACAGGGGGAAGGCATGCTTATTGCAGACCCGACGATTGAAAGTGAAAGTACTAGAGGTGCTGTGCGTTCACCACAAAATCACAAGGTCGTTCTGAAAGAACGTCCATCACGTTGGTGNCGATGTCAAGGCCAACGCGAGCTTGCGCTTCAACCGTTGAAGCGCCGATGTGCGGNGTTCCGTGAAAGTGCTCAAGCTGAAGCAAAGGATGGTTCGGATCAACCGGCTCATGCTCAAAAACATCCAGTGCCGCCGAAGTGAGAACGCCTGATGAAAGGGCCTCAACCACGGCATCTTCGTCAACGATACCACCGCGCGCACAATTGACGATGTGGCTCCCACATCGAGAACCATCTTTGCCGATGTGCGGCATCGATGCCAAGCGCTCAGCGTTGACAAGGTGGCGGGTTTCATCGGTCAAATTGCAATGAATGGATATGTGCGTGCAATTAGAGAACAGACCNTCGAGTGTTTTGTGGAGTCGTGTGCCTTGTGATCTCGCAATCTTTGGAGGGAGGTAGGGGTCGTACGCATGCACTTCCATGCCGATGGCCTGAGCGATGCGACCGACAGACTGAGCGATGCGCCCAAAGCCAATGAGCCCCAACGCTTTCCCTGCAAGTTCAGAACCTTTCATGGCTTTTTTCTCCCACTTCCCATCCCGAAGGGACCGGTCCGACCTCGGGAGGTGTCGAATGGATGCAAGAAGGTGGCCAAGCGTGAGTTCCACCACGGACTGCGTGCTCGCACGTGGGGCATTCACGACCCGTATGCCACGAGNACCTGCGGTTTTCAGGTCGATGTTGTCGACACCAACCCCAGCACGGCCAATAACCGCAAGTCGGTCTCCCGAAGCGTTCAACACATCGTTGGTGAGTTTGGTAGCACTTCGAACGATGATGGCATCAAATGCTTCCAAAGCACCGGACAAAAGATCCTCTTTGCTGATGTGCTCGAGAACCACTTCATGTCCTGCTTTTTCCAAACGCTGAACAGCCTTTTCGTCCATGCCATCCGTCACCGCGATTCTGGCCATACCTCCAACACAACACGAAGGCGTTAGAACCTTGGGTTTCGACCCAAGTCCGACCGTTCTTTTGAACAACCCCCAGCGTCTCGCCAAGACGAGGAAGAAGCATGGAAGCCGAAATGCAGGAACTTCTGTGGGGCGCTGGAATCTTGGCCCTACCGTTGATCATGGCCCTTCCAATGCGATTGGCTTGGCAGTTTTGGGTTGGTGTGGGGCATGAAGTGTCCGAGTACCGCACCATTGTTCGGCAAATCGTGGATTCAGGACATCAGGTGTCCTCGTTTTCCCAAACATTGGATGACATCGCACGCAACCTTCGAATCGCGCCTGCAAAGCAGCGTTTGATCGAATCAGAATTGCTCCACCCTCTGACCCTGTCCCACTTTTTGCTTCTTCCAGCCTTGCTGATTCTNCCTCTTTCAGCCATCATGGCACTGCCACTTGTCCTGATCGGTTTTCCATTCATGCTCTTCATGGAATACTTGATGATTCGACAACGACTACTCATCCTGGCTCTGAAGACGATTGAGCGCATCATGCACTGGCAGGTGATACACATTCCGAAACCTCATCGAGGGACGCGAGAAAAACGCCGCTCATTAACGGAGTTTTCACAACACATTGAGCACTTCAATTACGTCCCGCAAGCAGCATTTCTAGGTCTCTTTGCTTGGCTCATCGTCCACTGGGTCTTGGATTTGGATTCATGGACGATTGAATTGATCGTATCGTCCCTGCTCTACATGGTCCTGCTCTCGATTCTCTCCGTTCTGAACACAGCCTTTGAAGCAGATTTGGTCTTCGTCGATCCTGCCAAAGGGCGACTTGTTCCCGTGAACCAATGGCTTGAAGGCGTCTTGAACCCGGTGGTTGGCATCGGGCTTCTCTTTTTGTTGGGCCGAAACTTGCTCGAAGAATCAAGGGACGTGGATGGAAACCCGATTTTGTTTGCCACCGTGGTGCTCACGCTCTTGTACGGGGCTGCGATCGTTGGAATTTCTTATCGCTGGGGATATTCCTCGTGGCGAGGCGAGCGAGTTCGACAAGATTTTGAAGCGCAAGTGGTCGAATATCTTGACCCATTATCCTACGATTTGACGAGGAAAAAAGGGCGTATTGACTTCAATGTNCGGATGGGTATGGACGAACGACTGACTGCCTTTGAAAGAGCAAATCCACAGCAATTAACCTTCGAAGAGTTGCAAAATTTACCCACCATTCCTACGGACACAAAAGCCCCAAAGAATCCGCTGAAAAAATAGAATCAATCAAGCCAGGGAATGTGTTCGGGGACCTCTCCGAAAAGGTTGGCTGGTATGGCGGTCTTGATTTTTGATACACCGCCGAGTTTGGCCGCTGTTTCNTCCTGCCATGATTTGAAATCATCAAAATCCTTCATACCAAGAATGGGGTTGTNTTCTCGGTTCCAATCGAGTGCCATCATCTCTGTACCAGGNGGGTCGTGACCGGAACAAACGATGGTTGAACCCTCGAACCGGTTCAAGACCTCAAGGGCATCCCAGTGAACATGTACACGACCGCTNGGCAAATCATCGCGTCCAACTCCACCTTGACCGTTGAANANGAAATCGCCCGTCATCATGTAACCTGGCACATGAACGATCATTGAATCATTGGTNTGGCCAGGGGCCGCATGGAATTGAATCGGAATGGAACCAAGCATGATTTTTTCTTGGTCATCAACGTACATGGAAACACCGAGGCTTGCGGTTTCATGGGACATCACGTACTCACACCCGTACCTTTCACGAAGGGAAAAACACGCCGTGATGTGGTCGGCATGGGTATGGGTTGCTATCGCATAAACCAGGGTCAAGNCTTCACGTTCCAATAACGAAACATACGCATCCATGAAGTCGTAAACCGGGTCGACAAGCGCAGCCTGACCTGTTGATTCATCCACGATGAGGTAGGTCATCGCCCAAACACCTTCGTTCAACTGCTCAAATCGCATGGTCAAGGCGAACGAGCGGAGAGATTTGAACTTTGATGGAGGGAATCAACGCCGAGGGATGAATCAATGTCGAGGNAGCGTGCGCCTCAAGCGAGGGTTCATGACCGGAGAAGGAATCCGCTGACCATGCACCCATCTGAAGTCGTGTACCTTGAACACGATGGAAAGGTGTTGCTCGTTGATGAAGACGGCCATGGACCTGCTCAGCCCGTCAAAGGAAGAACAACACCAGCGGTTCAACTCCGCTTTCCAACACGCCAACAAGTTGAATTGATGGGCATTCAGTACGATGAAAAGGCAAAATTACGTCTTCGTTATGACGATGNGGTGTACTCCGTGGTCAAAGCCTATCCNAAAATTGAATGGCCTCGAGATTGGGCATGGAAAGATGCATGCGTATCCGACAACATGGTTCATCCCGTTGCACGGGATGCCATCTACCGTTCGATTCACCGACTCGTATCCAAAGTAATGGTGTGCAATGAGGANGGAATGGTGTTGATGGGGAAGGTGGAGCGAGGTCATTTCCATGGGTTTTGGACATTACCAGGCGGATACATGGACCACGATGAACACCCCGCCACGGGTTGTGTCCGAGAAACGCTNGAAGAATTGGGGTTGAGCATCGTGCTTGATGATGTTGAGCCAGTCATCACCCAACGGATTTTCAACGATGAGGGAATCTCCTTCGTTTCCTTCACGTATCGCTCGACATGGAACGGTGATTTGAGTGAACTCACTTTGCAAACCGAAGAGATTTCAGAAGCGGCGTGGTTTCCGCCACAGAAAGCATTTGAACAAGCCGTTTCACACTTTGACCGAGAAGCGCTCCGAAGCCTCTTGTAGTCACAATCCCAACTGCTCACGGGCAGCTTCAAGAGCGTCAGGGAGGCCATCAGCGTGGGAGCCACCGCCTTGGGCGAAGGTCGGGCGGCCACCTCCTCCTCCACGTATGTGCGACGAAATGGACCGCAGCAAATCGACAGCGTTGTACCGCTCACTCGCCACTGTATTTTCGGTGGTGGCGATCATCAATTTGCCCCCACCATCTCTTGAACCGAGGATCGCCAACGTCGGAGTTGAAGCATCCAATGTCAATTCCTTCAACATCGTCGTCATCGATTTGAGGTCGCCGTCAATCTCCATGACCACGATTCGCACACCGTTAACTTCGGTGCTCGCATCTCCGCCACCTGACGTACGCAGGCGTACAATTTCAGATTCCAATTGCTCGATGAGTTTGCGCTGCTCCTTCCATTCTTTGAAGAAACGAGTGGCAGCTTTTGGCAAGTCGTCGGCGTGCACACCGAACACCTCGCTTGAGGTTCGCACCAAGGCATCCTGAGCGCGAGCGTAGGTGAGTGCAGCGTTGCCCGCAACGATGTGCAAGCGCTCAACACCGTCTTGCACCGCTGACGACCTCACGATACGAATGGATCCAATCTGTCCGACTTCATCGTGATGCGTACCACCGCACGCTTGGATGTCATGGTCAGCAATCTTGAGGATACGGATGGAATTGCCTTTGGGAGCACCGCCCTGGTAGAGGTCAAAGCCGTGGATGAGGTCGGCATCTTTCCGGTTTAATTCTGATTTTTCCGTTGCCCGAACATCGCTCAAAACCGCATTCGCCATGTCTTCCATAACATCCAGTTCTGCGCGAGTCAAACGATGGAAGTGTGTGATGTCCAGACGGCCACTTTCAACCGAGAGATGGGACCCTGCTTGGAAGATGTGCGGGCCGAGCAATCGACGGGCCGCCCCACCGACAATGTGAACGGCCGTATGGTGGTCCATGAGTTGTTTTCGGCGCATCCAATCCAGCGTCCCCAGTACATCGTTCCCTATCTCCAAGGGGCCATCGGTGAAATGGACAATCACTCCACCCATCGTTTGGGTATCCAGCACCGAAAAGGTAGCATCTCCTTGAGTAAGCGTACCACGGTCACCCTCTTGGCCTCCGCCTTCGGGATAAAACAAGGTAGCGTTGAGGACGATGGCGTGTGTCGAACCTTCGGGGCCCTGTTCGTTCGAATCCATGCATCCAAGCACTTGAGCATCAAAAGTCGGTTGATAGACAGCGGAGTAATACAGCGGTTCGGTCGGAGGAAAAGCCGTTGTGTCAAGGCCAGATGAAGCATCAGCAGTGACCATTGCCGCCTCTTTGGCCATCCGGGCATGTCGTTCGGCCATCTCAGCGGAAAAACCAGTTCGAAGAGAAACTGAACTCCACCCTGCTGCTCTCGCCAATGTGATGGCCATGTCGGGAGCCAACCCGTGCGAGTCATTCATGGTGAACAGGTGTTCATCGGGAATGGTTTCGCTGCTTTTTGGAAGGCTCTTAAGTTGAGTTTGTATGACGTTTGTGCCTTTTCGCAACATTTCAGCGTAGCGTTCTTCTTCAAGGGAAAGAATCGTGAGAAGGCCATCACGGGTTTGTTTGTTCAAGTGCCCCCCAAGGTTCACGTCCAGATGGTGAGTTGCTAAATCTGAGAGAGGGACATCGATTCCGAGTTCGTCTCGCATTCGAAGCACACGACGTGCAAGCATCCTCGCCAAGTAACCTGCCTTGGCATTGGACGGAACCAAACCATCACCCAGCATGTTGCACAGGGCATGGAGGTGGTCAGGAATGGCGTAAATGTTGGCAAGAGGTTCGGTGACCGAAGAGAATTGTTCACCGGTGACGTCCACGCCACGTTCATTCAACTTTGAAAGGAAAAGGTTGACCAGTTTCTCTCCGTCAACCCCCGCTTCAATGTTCATGATTCCATTCAAACGGGACATTTCACTCAAGAGGTGATCAAGATCCAACGATGGCCATTGTTGGGAAACGGTATCAAATCCTGAAAGTTCTTTCAACCAAGCCACCGTTTCGGGATAAATGGCCTCGTAAATCGTAGGGGTACCTGCTGCAGCCCAGCAAAATCGCTCCAGTCCGTAGCCTGTGTCAATGATTTGAAGGGGCATGGTTCGATAACGGTCTCCTTTCAATTCAACCTCACCATCGGGGTGCTCCTCCATGTCCATGAACACGAGCGTAGCCAATTCGAGACCTCCAACGATGACCTCGACGGCCGCTCCAGCATTGCCTCCACCACACCATGGGTTTTCCACGTAGGTGATTTCTTCAGACGAAATGCCAAACGTATCGGTCAACATGTTGTGGCAATGTTCGACGCAAGTATCCATCCAATACAATTCAAGCCCATCATCAGGACGATTGAACACGTGATGCGCCATCATCTCAAACGTGGTGAGGTGGCGACCCGAACGTCCTACGGCATCAACATCGGTCAGCCTGATGCACGGCTGTGAAACAGTGAGTGGATTCGCAGGTGGTTCGACAGCTCCCGAGGTGACATGCGGTTGGAAATCAGCGATGGAGGCGATGGTCAGATGGATATCATCTCGCCAACGTGCCAAAACAGGATAGGGGTCAATTCGGGTATGTTCTACACCTTCAAAGAAACCAAGAAAGGCCTCCCGCATGGCGTCTTTGAGGGCCTTCCCTCGTTGTTCAAAGCCCCCAATAAGCGGTGCGCCAATGAAGGTATACTCGTCTTCTGAGGTATCACCACAGGTTTCACGTTGGGGGTCTGATGTCCAAAACCACAGCGAAGTCACACGGCATTGTTTCCGCACATACCCGTTTTGGTGAAACACATCCAGGTCAATTGGCGGGAGCGACATGGAAATAACCTCAGAGTTGAACAAACCGTCCAAGGAGAGGCCCCCCTTCAAGGCTGTGATGATAACGGTGGCCGCAGAATGAAGAAAAGCCTCAAATCCCACTGTCATGACACCTCAACATGGAACCTGAGTGGCGCCGGCACCTCGTCGACGAAGGCGATGGCACCATGCGCATCCATGCTCACGGCGCCATGAAGACGGATGCTCGACTCATCACGGACGCTGCCCACATCGAACGTCATGCAGATGACCGTGGTCCTGAGCAACTGATCAATACCGCTTCCCTCCCGGGCATCGTAGGCGATGCTTGGGCGATGGCTGACTGGCATTATGGCTATGGTTTCCCCATCGGCGGCGTTGTGGCGACCGATATGGAGCATGGTGAAATGGGAGGCGCCATATCTCCGGGAGGAGTTGGTTTTGACATCAATTGCGGGGTTCGGTTTCTCGCCCTCGACGCCACAGCTCAAGACATACCCAACCTGAAGAAACTCGCCGGTCGATTAGCCGGCCGAATACCCGCCGGAGGTTCAGGAAAGGGGGGTGTTGACATCACCCAAAGTGATCTGAACGATATTCTTCAGCGGGGCGCACACGCAGCCGCCGACCTTGGCCATGGACTTCATGAAGATTTGACACATCTCGAATCACAGGGCCTTTTGGAAACCGATGAGGCAACGATTTCACAACGTGCTCTTGAGCGGGGCATGCGTTCACTCGGCACATTGGGCAGCGGCAATCATTTCTTGGAACTTCAGACCGTTGGTCAAGTGGTTGATGATGCAACGGCCTCAGCATGGGGACTTTACGAGGACCAAGTTGTCGCCATGATCCATTCAGGAAGCAGAGGCTTGGGGCATCAAGTTTGCACGGACCACGTGAGGAATCTAGAGTCGTCTTACAAACAGCAAAACGGCGCTTGGTACAACGAACAGTGGGATTACACCCTGCCCGATCGGCAATTGGCCTCAGCACCCGTTCATTCGAAAGAAGGACAGGCATACCTCGACGCCATGAACGCTGCTGCAAACTTCGCTTTTGCCAACCGGGCGGTTCTTGCTGACCGTTTGCGTACAGTTTTGAAATTGGAAATGGGAGTCGACGGTGAAGCACGCACGCTGTACGATGTGGCTCACAACATCGCCAAATCAGAAACCCATGTCGTTCATGGAAAGAATTGCTCATGCATGGTCCACCGGAAAGGTGCCACTCGAGCCTTTGGTGGAGATCACCCAGACATTGGACCGCAGTTTGCTACCACGGGTCAACCCGTGATTGTACCCGGAGACATGGGGAACGGGTCATGGATCATGGCGGGTTCAACCAAAGGGAGCAACCAAGCCTTTGGCTCATCTTGTCATGGGGCTGGACGAGCACTCTCTCGTAGTCAGGCCAAGAAAACAGTTGATGGAAAAGCGTTGAAACGCAGCTTGGAGGAACGCGGTGTTCGCGTCCATGCATCAACGCCAAACGTCCTGGCTGAAGAAGCGCCTGACGCCTACAAAGATGTCGACGAGGTTATTCGATTGACATCAGAAGCAGGACTCGCACGACCTGTGGCTCGGATGAATCCGCTTGCCGTCATCAAAGGATGACCATCACATGCAAACTTGCATCATACCTTGTCCAGGTATTGTTGGTGCGGCACCACTGTGAACCCCATCGGGTTCTTCGACAATCACACTGAGCAGTGTGTTGACGAGTTCTTTTAGTTCGTCGACTTGGTGTTGGAGGTCCTTCACCCGTCGTTGCATGTCTTCTGTTTGTTGCTTACGCTCCATGTGCATCCCATCTGAGAAGTTGCCTTCTCATGGTGAACTTTGAAAAATCGCCTCTTATACATTGAGGTCAAAATCACCCGAGGATGCTCTTTCCTTCATGGTTGAAAGCAGCGGGCGCTGGAGCCACCGGCGAGATTTGAACTCGCGACCTCCTCATTACCAATGAGGTGCTATACCCCTAAGCCACGGTGGCAGTGGTCGGGCCACCAGCCAAGCGGATATAATCGCTTCGCGAATCAAGACATCACACCGACAGACGGTACAATGACCAAGCGCCATCCTGTATGCCCCCTGGAACGGAGACTGGAACCTCTCGTGAATCAATCAAAACCCACGACGAGATGTTTGCATCGAGCGTTGTCCCAGGTGCGAGGAGGACATAATCAATCGTAGCCGCATGTTGNCCAATCAAATTCGGTGCATCACCCGGAGTCACCCACAGACCATTGACACCGGTTGACCCATCGAGGTCGAGGTTCGTTTTGAGGACGTATAAATGGTGAATTGCCATGGATTCTGGTGCCACGAGGAGCAAAGTATCGTCATCCTCATCCCACGATTGAAGCAAGAGTTCGCCTGCGTCTTCGGACCAAATTTGATGACCCACCAAGGTGGTGAACAACAGGAAGGGTAGAACAAGAACGATGGCGCGAAGTGAATGATTTGCATCTATGCGAGGCTCNTCGTTGTCGGCTGAATCACCCCAGCGTAGCAACGCCGCCACCGGTATCAAGATCAAGGTGGCGTACCTTCCGTTATTGCCCAGTACAACCATGACATTGGCCAAACTCATGTTCCAGAGCGATGCCTCCAGCGTCCAGAGGGAAGCAATGTAAGCGACAAGTCCGGCCAAGAGAGCACTGATGTAGGCCACAAGCATGGTCAAACCGGGTCCACGGGCAGACCGCAAACGCCCCCACCGAGTCACAAAGAACGGCCAAAGAAGGCATCCCAACAACAAATACAAAACCACTGCGTCGAACATGGCAAAAACCGAGGCGATAACGAAATGGAGCGGTCGTTCGCTAATGATTGAGAAGGTGCCAGTTGTGGACATGAACCCAACAATTGTGATGCCAAAGTACACCATGAAGAACGTCAAAAATCCCACTGACCAAGGGTTACCTAGGAATTGATCATCACCGGTGTACGAGCCCGATCGATGTAACACAATCCATGCCTCCGTGAGGATGATCATGACCAACCAAACCATGAGTGAAGAAANCGGTGAGAATCCTTTCCAGATCATGACCAACAACACCGAGGTGGCCATGAGCCGACCATTGAGTCGCTGATGGGCCATGGATTCACCACGATTGAACCAGAATCCAAGCACGCCAAGCCCCATCAAAAGGGTAAGNGGCGCCTCGTCGTATCCTCTGCTGGTCGAAAACATGAAAACGGGACTCAGCATCAATAAAGCACCCCATAATGGTTCAAAACGAACGGATGAAGATTGATCCCGAGGGCGNCTNGATACCACAACAGCGACCAATACCAATGAGGCAATGGCCGTAATTTTCATCGCTGCCTCGCTCGTGTTCCAAGGCGGGATGTAACCGTCGTAAACGGCACTGGAATTGACGCTGGATGAACCACTGATGCGCGGCGAGCCCCATGCCAAAGATTGACCATTGGATGACTCATCGTTCAATGCGTTAAGTCGGACGTGTGAATCCAAGCCAAGGTCGCTGTGAAAAGCAGCGTACACATGAAGGAGGATTCCGAGAACGAAGACAAACGCCCACCGCCGATGGTGAACGTTTTCTTCCTGCTCCATGAGATGCACCAACTTCCGTCGTGTCATGGAGNTTGCGGTTGTGGCGCCGAGAGAGAGATTTGAACTCCCGAGGGAACAGGCCCACGCGATTTCCAGTCGCGCGCACTACCAGGCTATGCGATCTCGGCTCTAACCTCGCCGACCCCCACTCTTCGTTTAACCATCACCCTTTGGAAACCACAAGTGTAACGACGAAAGCGAAAGGACTCAAAGGGGCGACCTCTACCGTTGGACCATGGGCGAGGAAACGGGTGTTGAGGCCGGGCCTCAAACGACCACTTCCGCCCTTCCATTTCGCATGGTGGACATCACCCTCGCCAAGCCCGTCCCCAGCCATCTCCCGATGGCGGATGCGGTCAATACCGTTCGCAAGGAACTTGTGTTTCAATGGAAATTACTGAGGAACGAGTGGAATCGGGCCCACTACATGACCATTGGATTTGGTTTCTTGGCCCTCGTGCTTGGTTCGGTATCGAGTGAACTTTGGAACGGGGGAGATGCTAAAATTACAGGACTTGATGGAGTGCTAGCCATCAACGGTTTCCAATTCTTCCAGATGCTCGTTTCCATCATATGCTGGGGCTGGTTTGCCTACCAAGCTTTGATGCTGTTTCCGGTCATGCGAGTCCATGCCATCTCGCTTTTGGTGATGTGGAATGGATTGATTGGTGCGCAGATCTTCTTTCACCGAAACAACCCGACCTTTCCAGCAGGTTTCAGCCTCGCCGATATGATGGAGGGCACGCTTGTCCTTCTTGTGGTGTTTTTCTTCCTCTTCTTCTTTTGGAAAGCCGTCGTAGAAACACGCGACTTGCACGTTGAAATCAACCACCTGCACGAAGACGTTCGGGTGATGGAAGAAGCCCTTGCTGAGCATTCCCTTCGGGGCTGGACGACGGTCTTTGGTGCATGGATTATGCTCATTATGATCTCAGCATGGGCTGGTTTACACCACGTCTCCTCTTTTGGGGATAGCAACGTAGGATTCCTGGTCCTGCATCTGCTTACCGGTCTTCCAGCCATTCCGCTGTTGTTGTTCGTTCTGTGGTATCCCCAACGTATGCTGGGCAACCAAACCAGCGTTCGTACTCGAGCAGCCGTTGATGCATCGTTGGAAATGGAGGGCGGTGCCCAACTGCTCCAATCCATCGGAGCCACCTGCCCGGAATGCGGTGCAGCTTCTAACCTTGGGTTGAACAAATCCGGAGAACTGGTCTACCCCTGCTTAGCTGAGGGGTGCAACACACCAACGTTGGTTGGAACCAATTGTTTGACCTGCTCAGAACCGATGCCCAACCGCATCGCCTGTCCATCGTGTGGCGTGAATGCACCCGCACTTGACTACATGCCAGACCAGGAGGCGTGGTGAGATGTTTAACCGAAATCGAGACGATTTTCCAACCCTACGAGGCGATCATGCACCAGCCTACCTTGACAACGCTTGTGTCACGCTCAAGCCCCAGTCGGTCATTGATGCGATTCACCGCTACTACACCGAAACACCTGGGTGTGGCGGGCGTTCTGTGCACCGTTTTGGAACAGCTGTTTCAAAATCGGTCTCAGAAGCGAGAACAAAACTCGGCTCGTTTCTCAACGCACCAAGCACGAATGAAATCGTCTTCACTCGAAACGCTACACATTCAATCAACCAAATCGCTCACGGCATGACATGGTCAAAAGGTGACGTCGTCCTCACCACGGACCGAGAACACAATTCAAACCTCGTTCCATGGCTCCAACTGGAGCAAGAGCAAGGTATCGACCATCGCGTCGTGGCAAGCCATGAAGACAACACGTTCGACATGGAAGCGTTTGAGGCAGCTTGTTCGGAGGCAGGAGACCGATTGAAGATGGTCGCCATGAGTCATGTCGGCAACTTGGATGGCATTGAGATACCCATCTCAGAAATTACGAAAGTCGCCCACGACCACGGCGCTCTTGTCGCCATCGATGGCGCTCAATCCACGCCCCACATGGACGTGGATGTTCAGGCACTGGACATTGATTTCTTGTCATTTTCCATCCACAAAATGTGTGGTCCATCAGGAATGGGAGGCCTGTGGGGTCGATATGAATTGCTCGATGGACTTCGAACCATTCAATCCGGTGGTCAGACGGTTAAATCCTCGTCCTACACCGATGCGACATGGGCCCCGCCTCCTGCTCGATTCGAGGGAGGCCTTGGCAACTTCTCGGGAATGATGGCGACAGGAGCCGCCATCGATTATCTATCAAACCTCGACATGAACGCCGTCCATGAACACGAAATAAGTTTGAATCGTATCATGACCGACGGCGTCAAAGACCTCCCCGGTGTTTCGATCATCGGTCCAGAAGACCCGAGTCAAAGGGGAGGAATTTGTTCGCTTTTGATGGATGGATTACCAGCCCATGATGTTGCCCTCCTCCTCGATGAAGCAGCCGGCGTCATGGTGCGAAGTGGCCAACATTGTGTGCATTCATGGTTTGCCGACCGTGGACATCCACAAGGTTCGCTGCGAGCATCTGCCTACCTCTACAACAACGAGGAAGATGTGCGTCGCTTTGTTGATACATTGACTGAAATAGTGCACACCTTGGGTTGATGGTATGGAACCGGCTGATCCAGTGAACGAATCAGTCGAGGGAAATGGACAGTTTTGGCAGAATCCTCAACCCTTCCAAGCAGAATTGGCCCCTGAAGGTTCAGACATAAAGACCATCAAAATGATTGTCAGCATCACGTTGGGTTTCACCCTTGTTTTGGCTACGGGGTATTTGGCAGCGGTCATTTTGAGCGATGGAGCTATTCTGCTTCGTCCAAGTCAACAAGCCCTTGAACGGCATGAAAGCTACAATGAACTCATCCAACCCGCTCCTGATGATTTGACAGGGGAGGGCATCGTTGCCTGCATCGTGGATTCAGGCATTGCCATTGACCACCCGGATCTCGAAGGTGTGAATCTCGTAGGGTGGCGTGATTTCATCAACGGCAACGGAGATCCCTACGATGACCATGGACACGGTACATCCATGGCCGGATTGCTCGTTGCGAACGGTTGGCTCAAAGGCATGGCAAAGGATGTTGACTTGCTGGTTGCAAAAGCCCTGGGGGAGGACGGAAGCGGTAGCGATGCCATCGTGGCCGATGCCGTTGATTGGTGTGCAGAGAACGGCGCCCACGTGATTTCGCTCTCATTGGGCGGAGCACCCAACATTCTACCGTTTTCAATCGGCTCGGGTCGAAGTTCGGGTGATGCAGCGAACGAGGCCATGGATGCTGGCATCTACGTTGTGGCGGCTGCCGGAAACGACGGGGAGGACGATGACGGTGATGTCGCCCATCCATCAAGCGAAGCCGGTGTGATTTCGGTGGGTGGTGTGACCCTCAAAGGAACCCATTGGCCTGGCTCATCAAAGGGAGACAACAATGGGCGATTGCTTCCCCTTCCAATTCTCATGCCGAGAGGCGACCCAAACAAAAAGCCAGAAATTGTGGCTCCGGCCGAGGCTGTACCCGTGCTGCTTGACAATGGCGGCTGGGGTTTGGCCGATGGAACGAGCGCCGCCACAGTGTACGTGACCGGTGCGCTATGCCTGCTTCTTCAAGAGAAACCATCGCTCAAAGCTGACGAATCAACCGGAGGTTCTGACAACATCAATGCTGTGAAACAATGGCTGATGGAAAGTGCCATACCTGAATCAGGCCAAGTCACCCACGACGATTACTACGGATATGGGTTGCTCAATGTTTCCGGGCTGATTCAGGAAGCCACTCAAGCCTAAACGGGCAACCAGGCCACAAGGGTGCCCCCGAAAAGGGGCATGAAGGCCAAATGGTGGGTCGTTTGTGTTTCACCAACAACCTCAATCCAACGATTGAATCCAGTGACCAATGCCATGCCTGCCTCGTCGTCATCAGCCACATCCCCTGTTGGCATGTCAGGCTCCACCGTGAACAAAACTCCGTTGGCGTTCAATTGCGGGAGGTACGTAGAGACCAGATCTGCCCGAATTGGGGAAGGCCCGTCGACAATGATCACATCATAGCCGGGCTCAAAAGGTGTCTGAGACAGTTCTGAACCCGTTGCAGATGCCAAGGACCAGGCTTGATGTTCAGCGGCGAGTTGAGCAGGGTCACCAACGACCACGGTGGACCAGGCCAAGGCATCATAACGTTGGAGAAGCCGTTTTAGAATAACTCCAAACTTGCCTCCAGGCTCAACCAGAGTAAGGGCGTTGGGAACCCGATTATTACGGTCAAGATCGTCCAGTATCCAAGCGGTCCGATGGCCAATGCTAGCGCCAACCTCCAGCAGTGATTTGGGTTGAAGGCGGCCCACAGCATCTCGTAGACGGCGCAGGATCGACAGCGACCATGTTGACAATCCCATGTGTTGGAGTTGCTCATGAATGTTGGCAGCGATGACCGGTTCACTCTGAGGTTGCTCGCTGTCTTTGGCCAATATGAAGCCGAGGAGGTCACTGCGCTCAATCTCCCCGAAAGGGTCGGCCATGGTAATGGGTTCCCCATCTCCAACATCAAGGCTTGCACACCATCCAAGTCGGAGGGTTCAAACCAAGTGGGTTCAGCGCAAACAATGAGGGAAGCCGATGGATGAAGAGGTTGATTGGGATGAAGAGGAAGAAGTCCTCGACAATGCCACATACTGTCCATCGTGCGATGAGATGACCGCTCACGACATTCTCCGAGAGAAGAAAGTTGGAAACGGTGCTGATTTCAAGGTGCGTTGCCTCACGTGCCAACACGTCCATACCGTGGAGTTCCGACCACCTCCACCCACCAACATTCCATTTATTTTGACGGACGGACCCGATTCCCAACGCGTGGTCTTAGTCGTAGATGCCGATGAAGAATTCGTGGTTGGGGATGTGTTTGAAGAGGCTGAGATGCTTTGGAGAATCCACCAAATTGAAACCAAATCAGAGCTGATGACAAAGGCCGACTCAGCAAAAAACATTGCCCGAATTACTGCTTTGCGAACGGATATGGTTCGCGTAAAATTGACCCTAACTCGCGGCGAGGATTCCACTGCGGATGTCCTCGTTGTCCCACAAGAAACCAAATTCACAGGCTCTCATCTTATGGAACACAAAGGAGAAACATGGCGCATTCGTGCGATTCATACAGGCACTGGCCGAACGATGCGAGGAACCGTTGATGCACCTGACATCAAACGAATGTATCTCCATGAACCNCCGAACCCTGAACACTTCACCCCTCGCACACCNAGGGAACGAAGACAAGCTTGGAAGGAAGGTCGCCTGGGCCACAACCCAAACCCCGAACGCCCNAAAGAGCANATCAAGAAGGGAGTGAGCCCCAACCCTCCCCGCAATCGGTCAAGGAAAAAGAAGCGCGACTGATCACGGACGGTTCGTCCACGGCATCAAGAACGCCTTCGCTACTTGGGTCCCAATGGTTGGGTTTTCCTTGAGACGACGGATGCTGTATTCGTACCATTTTTCTCCATAGGGGATGTAAACTCGGGTCCGATGACCCTCGCTCAGGAGCCTACGGCGCATCGGACCTCGAACACCAAGGAGCATTTGGAATTCATATCCGGGGCCTTTGTGATGGCGCTGTTGGCCAGCGTTTGGTCTTGGATCGTCAATTCCGGGACCCATGCNGTACGACGTGAGGGCTGACAAGGTGTGATCGATGACCGGTTGGTCGTGACTGGCCACCCCAACGTATGCTCCTGCTGCAAACATGCGGTCAATGGCTGCATTCGTAGCATCAACAATGTCTCGGTATCCCGTGAANGAGATGTCTTCAGGCTCCAGATAAATTCCTTTGCAAATCCGATAATCCGCAGCCGGACCAAGTTCCGTCTCAAGCGTATCAATATCGGACAGCGTACGAAANAAGCGACCTTGCAAAACGGTTCCGACGTTGGTGAGACCTTCGTTGTGAAGAGCAAGAACGACGTCAATGGTTTGGGTGGTTACGCGATGGTCTTCCATGTCCAAGCGCACGAACATGTCTTCTTCGGCAGCCATTTGGACGAGTTTTCGGATGTTTTTCATACCTGCTTCTGGGTCAATGAGTAACCCAAAAGCTGTCGGTTTTATGCTCAAATTCGCATCNAATCCATGTTCCTGAATGGCCTTCATGACGCGAATGTACTCCTCCAAGAAGAAGTTCGCTTCGTCCATCGAAGAAATTTCTTCACCGAGCACATCAATGGTAAAGCATGCACCCTCGTTGGTAAGACGTTTCATGACCGCCACGGCNTCTTCAAGGCTTGAACCTGCGACATATCGACGGCTAACCCAACGGACAAACCAACGTGGCATCCGAACGGTGGAAGCCACAACCAACTTGGAGAACCACCCCACCATGCCATAACCACTTCCAAGCCGCTCTTTGACCCTTTGTGCAATTCGTCAAGACAGACCAAGGCGTTCCTTGATTTGTCGAGTGGTGAGGAGGGGAACNTTTTCTGANGCCAAGAGGTCTCGTATCGCCTGCCTTTGCCACCCCTTGAACGCTTTTTTATCCATTGANCAAACAAGGTCGCCACCGGGAAAGGCCTTCCTTGTGGAACTTAATGCACCCAAAATGGATTGTTTCCATGTGCCATGTATCTGTCCATCTTCATCGCGAGTGAACGGGAGTGCATAGGTCGCCAACATATGGCCGAGCCAAACGCCGTCCAAAGCAGCCAACTGATTTGCCCGCGGGGCATAATGACCTCCACCAAGCGTCACGAGGACGATTTGTCCTTCGTGGTCCACAGAATTCCATTCGGATTTAGCATCGCTAAAAAGCCCGTCTCGGATGAGATGAGCCAAGACATCGGCCGCCCCACGATGGCCCCAGGTGGCTTCAGTGGAACCCACTTCGATGAATAAACATGGAACGCCAACGGAAGGGCCGTGGTGCGTGACCTCCAAAGAAACATCAAACCCATCAACGCGGTTGTCCTTCGGTGCACGTTTCAACAGAAGCTTCCACCACGGAGCCAAACGAGTTGATGGCGGCGGGGGTGAACCTCCATAGCCCCCGTATTGCCCATGTTCTCCGAGAGGTAGGTGAGGCACACCAATCGGGTGCAGGGTCAACGAGGCTTGACCACTGGCAGCGACATGGCGTGATGGAAAGATGATCTCGGACACCAACTCCCCTGTAGCGTCATGCCAACGCCGTTCCAAATGATCTTCGAACAACAACCCATCAGGGAGGTAAATCATGCGAACATGCTGGAAGCCATACGTGGGGAGGCCTTCAACCGAAGGCAGACTTTTCCAATCATCAAGACCTCGGAGAATGTCTGCTTGGTTCGTGCTGGCCACATCTTGTTGATTGACAGCGATGAGAACGACCGACTCAGCCTCCATGGTTGGACCTGATTCAGGTCCTATTTTGAGGTGACCCAGACGAGGATTGACATAGAGGCGACCCATCTAAGGAACATGAACGAGATGTTGCCCACTAACATCGCGTTTCTTCCTGACAAGATCATTCATCATGAAGCAGGTGCTTTGGTGACGGGAATGGATGGAGAATTTTTGTGGCTGGACGAACACATGAATCCAGTCTCCACCGAGGCGCGCCCACACCCGATGAGGATGAGTCAAGGGGTCATCGTTGATGGTCATCTCGTGGCCACATGGCTCGACCGTGAACTGATGCTTGCTTGCATGGGTTCAATACCGGTCAATCTAGCGGAGAATGGNCATCAACGAGATGAACTTCGAGCAGCCATAGGAACCCGAACNACGTACTATCCNGCAGGTACGACATGGGCGCATGCATTGGACGCTGAACCCATGGCGATGGCCACCGATGGAGAAGTGGTGGTGTTCGAATTGTACCACCGTGGACTGTATGGCATTGGCCTCAACGCCGATGAACATTGGAGAATGCCGACCCCAGAATGGTCCTATCCGAAGCGGAGACCNCGTAATGAAGAAACCATTNCGCTTCACATCCACAATGCTGAATGCTGGATCACTTCCCGTGGAGGACGTGTGCAACGACGTTCACTTTCTGATGGNCAACTCATCGAGGAACATTTGCTCGAACAGGTAGAGACTCCATTGGAACACCACTTCAAACACGGTGAGCATGATTTGCTGTGTTCAACCAGCGGGACAGTAACTTGGCTGTCCTCCATGAAACTGATCAAACAAGTACAATTGAGTGGTCCAGTGCAAGGTGCTGTTTGGGACGAACAATTCCATGGATGGCGCATTGCAGGGTGGCGAGAAGAAATTGTTCTCGCCAACAAACATCATGACCGCCGTGCTACCCAGGAATTACCGGTGCACATTGTTCCCCTCGGATGTGGGGCGTTGATTTTGTACAACGATGGTTCGTGGGAAAACAGCCCGTTTGAATTCGGACCAGAACGTGAAGAGTGATTCACTCAATCATTTCAGTGTAGCCACATCGGCCGCAGGATTTGCGGTTCTTGTGAATGGCGAGGAAAACACCCTCCCCACAGGTTGGGCAGTGCTCAGCACGAACCAACTTGCCGTCTTCGATCTTGTACTTTGACCACTTTGCTTTGGGGTTAGGACCGTCTCCCATCACTCATCGCCTCCTTCTGTGCTGGCTTCCTTCGCACCTGATGAGCTGCGAAGTGATTCATGTCGAGCGCCGATGTATTTTGGCTCGACTGCCATGGCTTCTGCCGAGGAATAAATGTAGGCGAGGCCGGTCGTGAGAGGCTGGCCAAATCGTGTTGAACAGTCCTTCACCACGATAAGGTCCCGGTTAGAACCTGGTTCGAGTGAGTGAACAGCGTCGATGACCTCTTTGCGAGAGGGGGTTGATTTCTTGTCGTGCTTCCAACTGAATGTAAGCTCAACTCGGTTCAAGATTTTGTTTTCTTTGCGGTCTTCTTTTTGCATGATGTTCACCTCAACGGATGTTGACTTTCAAAGCATAACGGCCGGGTTTATCGACCTGCAAACGCTTGGCAATTTCCGAGCGTTCTGGATTCACTATGATGACGTAGCCCGTCCAATCGGATGAAACAGGAGCTGAAGGACATCGAGGGCATTGGTCCACACCGTCTTTGAGCACGAGGTGGCACTCGCCACAGGAGAAAGGCATCTTGACCATGTTCACTCACTCCCTTTCTTCTTCCACTGCGGTGAGCCGAGACCATCTTGCTTGCTGGTAAGACCAATCTTCGAGCGGCGTGGATCGGAAGTATCAGGTGAGAGCGAGACGATGCGAGCTCGTACGAAGGACCCAATCGAAAGTTCACGGCCGGTTTGACGGCCAGTGATCTTGTTAGCACCGATGTTGATGTCAACCGGCTCATCCATGATTTGAGATTTGTGAAGAAGGGCTTCCATTGGACCAATTCGGACGAACGCACCGAATTCGTTGACTTCTGAAACGGCTCCTTCAACCACTTCTTGGTCGTCCATGCAAAAGAGAACGGCATCGAACTGGACACGTTGGTAAATGGCGCCATCTCCGTGAATGATTCGCCCGCGACCGAGGGTTTTGTGGTTGTTGGTGACCAAAACAAATCGGTTCTCAGAATCGAATTTCCCTTCGAATGCGTCCATTGACAAACGGTCAATGTGCTGGTCAAGGGATTGCCCCTTTCGCATGTATTCCGCAGGGATACGGATGGTGTCTTCCTTGGTTACGACCTTGTACATTTCATCACCTCTATGCGTTCTCAAGAGGCACGATGGGGACGGGAAGTCTCGCGACTATTCCGTCCTTCACCGGTGAACCCTCAGGAGAGAATGCGACCGAAGTCAGTCTGTCCACCGACGGCCCCTATTTAATTCAAGCGGCAACCCCGGTGCCAACATTCCACGGCGTGTCCTTGTTTCGCTGGTCATGAAGCAAGCGAGAAAAGGGGTTTTAGATGTTGAAGGAGCCATAAGCAATAACAACCCCCCGAAACAGGTGAAACATGATGACAGCATCCAAGCCGTACGGCACCCCTCGCAACGCTGTTGCGTTGGCGATGGTTTGGTTGATGCTGAGCGTGGTCGCAACACCCCTTTTCCAGCCAGTTGTGCTTGACGAAATCGATGTCGTCATGACCACGGAGACATCGTGGCAAGGCCTTGAACAACCTTGGTCGCAATATGCAAGAACACCCACGCACAATCAAACGGTTCCCGATCACAGCCCTGACGGAGGACCCGGTACAGGAAGCATCGACAACCTTACCTCCTTGGCAACGCTTGAGAACCCCGTCGTGAATTGGCAAGTCTTTAGCGACCAAACTGAAAGTGATGCTTACGGTTCGGTCATCGGCGATTTCTCGCAGAGCGTGACAGCGAGTGAAACAGCCTCACAGCGTTGTGGACAGGGAACGTTGTTCCCCGTTATGATTTCAAGCGAAATCGCTGATTCAACCCGCACCAGTTATCTGAACATCGTTTCAGGCAACGATGCAAAAATAGCATGGAAAGCGAGCCTCGGGACCACCGAAACCATCCGCTCCACGCCCATCATTCACGATATTGACGACGATGGTTTTCTTGAGATCATCGTGACCTATGACACCCAAGGGGCCTTCAACATCGATGTTTGGTCGCCACGTCTTACCTGCACTGAGGCCAACTGGCAAACATCTGGCCACAGCAATGAGCTGGTTTGGTCCTACAGCGATGCTGATGTTCGAATTGGTTCACCATCGCCTCATTGGCCAACAGCCAACAGCGATCACCTGGCGGTCACCCAACCCCTCCTTGCCGACTTGGAACTGGATGGCACACCGGAGGTCGTTGTTGCGTTGGTGGACGACCCAGACAACAATCCATTGGTCAAAGTAAACGCTTACAGTTTGACAACAGCCCAGCCCACCGAAGAGGACTGGAGTGTTTCTCTTGACCGAGGAACGCACCCATCAGACCCTGTTTGGGCCCAACTTGACAGCACCACCACTTGCGTGGTGTTGACCACCATCGATGGCGATTCGGGTAACATGTGGATTTGGAAAATTGATGGAGGTACAGGCTCATTGGACTGGGAACGAGTGGCTGTTCAAGGCACCGATAGCGATTCGGATTCACCTCGTCTACGCCTCCCAGGTCCTGTCATCGTCCAACTTGACCAAGACAGCGCCCCAGAGATGATCCTTACCGTCCCAACCGACGCAAATGGTCGAACGTCTGGGAGTGGAGCCCGCTTTATTGGCATGGAACTCACGTCGACCACCGAGGTGTTCAATTTCAGGGCCCAGAATGGCTACGCCGATGCTCAACCCATGGCGCTGGATACCGATGATGATGGCATTGATGATCGCTTGTGTTGGGTCACGTGGTACTCCGAGGAATCGTTCAATTTCAACCGAAAGGGCATGCTTGGCTGCACCGACATCTCTGACAGCACGCCGGTTACTGAATGGACCCGAGATCTTCAGCGAGGCGCGGGAACCGACAACGATGAAATCGCTGCATCACCACCGTTTTGGTTGGACATCGATGGTGAGGGGACGCCCGAAGTGTTGGTCGGTTTCGGTCGGCGGTTTTGGGCTTTTGACGGAGACACTGGTGCCTCGGCAGACATCAACAACGCATGGTCGACACCGCTCAGCATGCCACACAGGGTATGGTCCGCTCCAGCCATTGCTGACGTTGACGGAGATGGACACATCGATGTCCTCTATGGCGACACCCTTGTTTCCAACCAGGGTCCAGATTTGACGCCGGCGCTTGACAACCGTGGCCTGTCGTTTAATCCCGCCCAAGCCGACCCAGGCGCAACCGTAACCGTCACCGGACAATTTGCCAACATAGGCACAACAGAAGCCGATGATGATGTGGATGCTGCCATTCTCATGAACGGTGTAGAACTCAAACGAGAACGTTTCACCACCAGTGAACCCATCGCGCCCTCGGGCGAAGGTGGGCCTCTGACATTTTCAGCGGACTTTGTGGCGGAATTGGGTGTGCATGAGTTTGAATTGATTTTAGACGTGAATCAAAACATATCTGAGCAAAGGGAAGATAACAATCGCGAGACAACCAGTTTTACCGTCGTTGAGCCGTACCTTGCAGAATTAAGTGGACCTTTGGAGACACCTCGAATCCCTCCGGGCACATCACAGACCGTCGATATTCATTTGCTAGCTACGGGTTCAAGACCCGCGGATTGGTCAATTGCTGTGGACGACAACCAACTTCCAGAGGGCTGGAGTTTCGAACTTTCAGGCAACGAAGCACTGACTCGGGAATTGGTTCCAAACGTGCCACAAACCATCACCTTTGATGCCAGCGTACCTTCAACGGCTTTGGGCGATGAATCAGGCATGGTTTCCTTCCTGCTCTCCTTGGTGTCCGACCCCACCGTGAACACGACGCTTGATGTTCAACTCGATGTATTCCGTACTCGCGGCCTGGATTTGAGCGGCTCAAGTGGAATGAACAGTTCATACGGACAAGGACGTCCGGGGCAGACAGCAAAAGCATGGTTCATGGTGGAGAATCTAGGAAACGCACCAGAATCAACCACCTCCATCACATGGACAGCGCCCTCTTGGGGAGGCTCACCATCCATTCACGATTCATCTGGGCAACAGTTGTTCAGCATCGCCCTGAATCCCGGTGAATCCAAAGCCCTGTTTGCCCATTTACCCACGCCATCATCCACCAGCTACGGCTCCTCAACGCAAAGCACACTGACCCTGTGCATGGGAAGTGGAGAAGACGCCCTGTGCGAGTCGATGCCATTCACCTTCAGCGCTCAAAAATTCGTCGCCGAGCCTGCGCACCATCGTACGCTCCCCGATGCGACGCTCACTTGGAACATTGTAGGGACGGCACCCGTCTCGGGTACAGCGACATGGAGCATGTCCTCGATGGGCATGTTCAACACCAATTGGCAGTGGAGCGCCAACGGCGACTTCAGCGTGAATGGAACCACACTCGAAGGTCAAGGGACACCTGGGGACACGATAACGGGTTCTTTGGTGTTGGAACTCCCCGCTGACGCCGTACCGAAACGATACGTGTTTGCCGACACCGACGGCATTGATAACGACGCTTCGCTGAACATGAGCCTTCATGTTTTGCAGGTGCATCGGGCCAATGTTTCGCTCATCGAACCCACACCGTTGAACGCTGAAACCGCCTTATCCCTGAACGTCAGTGAAGAACATCGATTCCTGTTGTTCCTCGAAAACCCAGGAAATGGAGTTGATACCTTTGAATTGACTGCCGAAGTGTCAACGGAGGACCCTGAATATACGCCTGAAGTAACGTTCACTTACTATGACCCACAGAAAACCCTTGGAGCCTTAGCGACTGGGATTGGGACCGTTGATGTCTTCCTCTCCGCCGAGATACCTGCCCTCACACCGTTCACCCTCACCTTCACATGGACATCGATCGGTGGCGATTCGGTCGCCGATCAGGTGTCGGTCCTCGTACAAGCCGCACCCAGCCACGAATGGCAAGTTAGCCCCGTCAACCTCACATCAGCATCAGGTGCACCTGGGGAACTTCTCACGTTTGGCTTCAACCTCACCAACCTTGGGAACGCCCCCGACGCACTGACTCTCCAACCCACCCTCTCCGTTGCCCCCTTTGGTGGAGACAACTCCATCTGGTCGGCAGATGCGGTTCAAACAAACACCATCGATATCAACGGAAGTGTTCAGGTGAACTTCTCCATTGAGGTTCCAACCACCGCCTGGGCCACCACATCAGTGAACGTGAGTTTGGCGCATATTGCCAACGCCTACAGCATCGGTCAAACCTATTTGGGAATCGATGTTGATGCTGTTTCAGGTTGGAAACTCAACCTGACAAATGCCGATTTAGAAGTCGACCCAGCGGGTGAAAACCTCACTTTCCAGCTCGTGCACACCGGCAATGCCTACGAACAGCCCTACTTTGCCAAGGCTGGAGCTGGATGGAACATCACGCTCCCAGATGACGCTGGCGAAGTAGCTCCTTACTCAACAACCACCTTTGATGTTCATGTCCAACCACCGGAAGAGGCAATCGCTGGAGAAGTGGGCGTCCTGCGGATACGAATCACGGGCAACGACACCTCGGGTTTGGTGATTGAAGAAATTCCCGTTCGGGTCGGTGCGTCTCCGGAGATCGTCATCGACCACCGTGGCGAATGGAACGTGAACCAAGAGGGAGGATATCCAACGGCTTGGGTGGAAAACAAAGGAAACGACATCGCCATGTTGACCATTGATGTTGACGGCCTCCCAGAGGGATGGTCAACCGATCAAGGGACTCAGTTGATTCTTGCTCCCGGGGAAGTGTCAGGCCTTCCCCTGAACTTGATACCAGCAGTGGATTGGAACGAGCAACGGTTCCTTCTCTCAATCAACGTTAATCACCCCTTACTGGGGGCAATGGCCCACAGCATTGAGGTCAAACACAGCCATGTCGTCTTCTCACAGACCCCCGTGATTGATGCTTACGTGGGATCACAGCAGCAGGTTTCCTACGCCGTTGTCGGGCAAGAGACGGTCTCCTTTGGTGGTTCACTCGACATGACAAGTTCCGCTCAAACCCTTGAATTCCTTCAGCCCACAAGCACCGGTGAATACGTTGTGAGCTTCAGTGGCGATACGGCTGCGGGTAATGTTTCGATCTATGCCGTGGCCAGAGAGTACCCCGATGCGAGCATTGATTGCAGCCTGACGGAGGCCGCCTTCGACGATATAGGACGGGTTGAACTGACTGGAACGGTTGCTACGTGTGACCTTACCGCAGGACAGAATGAGGAACTTCGTGCCGTTCTTACCCTCATCACCTCAAACGGTGAGCGCATCGATCTTGACGACGATGTATTCGTGGTTGGNGCCGGGAGCCAGGAATCCATCAACGTNTCCGTGACTGGATGGGACCCAGCCGCCGGGGTGTTTGANGTCGTCCTNAGNGGNACCGATCAGTTTGGGCGAACCTTGGCCGACGANTCCANATCCGTTGTNGCNNGNGAAAGTGGCTGGAACGTGGGTATTAGTTCGCTGACAACCGANGGAGACATCACCGTCGGAATCAANCGAACTGGNTACGAACTGCTCAAGGAGGCGGTGTGTGAATTGAATGTCGTCGCCGAAGGGGGTTGGCAAACCACCTACATCGTGGATATTGCCTACGCCGAATACGCTCCAGTCATCTTCATTGAAAACCCAGAGAGCATTGAGCGTGATGAAAAAATCACGGCCACCCTTGGTTGCAGCGTTCCGTTCGATATTGACGACAATGAAGAGGATGANACCAAGAGTTCNTACTACAAAGCAGAGAACATTTTGGCCGTTTCCTCGAACGAAATCGGTTGGGTGGTTGGCGTAGCNGCANTCATCNTGGCCATCGCTTGGCTCCTCGGTGTGATTCAAGCCCCNAAGAGCNCAGCACCTTCTGCGGCGAAAAAGAAGAACACATCTACNGATTCACCCCAAACCAAAAGCCAATCCCCTGCATCNACCGAACGGTTGGTGGAAGAAGATGANTTTAACCTTCAAGTTGAAGAAATTCAGTCGCCNGAAGACCTCANTGAAGAACCGGTAGCCATCGANNATGCTCAGGTGGATTCCACCGTTGAAGTGATTGAATCCATTGAGGTCATCGAAGAAGAAGATACGACGGCAAGCGGTCGTTTGGCNAGCATGCGGGATGAACTTGGAGAGGGTGATGGTCCAGCAAAAGAGGGTTCCATCGAAGACCGNATGAAGGAATTCTTTGGCAATGGTTCGTGAATGCAAGTCCTTATTTCAGTCAGAGGCGGGGCAAAATCATGGACGAGCTGGCACAAGCCTCCACCACGGCATTTTACACGCTGGATGCGTTTCACGGGGTTCGTGCCGCACAGGTTGTGCGTGCCATTGAGCAGGCCATGGAAGGTGACTATGAACCGTGGTCTGAACTGGTTCACGAAGCGAAGGAATTGAAACAAAGGTTGAGCGAACAAGGCATCGCAGAACCTCAAGTCTTCACCAGCATCCAATGGGATCCAGCCATGCTGTTGTTTACAACGTGCATCGAATTGACACCTGATGGTCGGCCACTCCAGCTTGGTGAAACCATGACGCGTGAGCGATTCGGACGATTTCCATTTGGAGACGGTTCTGCNCTGGGCTACCTCNTGGAGTACATTCGCCCCAACAGAAGCATCACCGAACACGATGGCCAAACCACCTATGATGGACTCATCGACCACCTCCAACGGTTGGCCCACGGATGTGAGGAACAGCACCGGGGTCACCGGAGTTTCGAGGATGGTTTTGGTGGCATGCAGATCCATGGATTCCTTTCAGCAGAGGACGTGCGGGACCTCCGGATGAAAATGGCCACCCGAGTGTGGACTGCCTCTTACGAAGAACCGCTCGATGGCGGAGTTGCCGATGTGGCCAAACATTTCACAACGCTGCTGAGAGCCGCAGAACGCCGCGGCGTAGGTTTGGTTCTACGAACGCATCGCTAATTCAGAATTCCAACGACGTNAGACGCTCGTACATGGATGCGTAAAGCGAGGCTGTCTCGTCAATCACGGATTGAGGTAAGGCAGGGATGGGTGGTTCATCTGCGCCAGCATCACGGGCGGTCTTCAGTTCAGCTTGATGTCCCGTTCCGATGTAATGTGTACGGACGAATTCCTTGGACAGTTCAATGCACTCTCCGTTAGCATAGGCTTCAGCGTCCCACCATCGGTCCTCATCGAGCGTTCCGAATGTATCAACCAACACGACTTCACGGTTGGCCCCNAGAGCAAACTCCTTTTTCCCATCNACGTGGATNAATCCGTTTCGTGCTGCTTCTCGTTCAATGATTTCGTCAACCGCCAGTGCGGCAGCAACGATGGATTCGTATTCTTCATCCGTAATGTTGGAAATTTCCAAGGCTTCTTCACGACCGATGTTGCGATCAAATTTCTCAAATTTGGTCGTTACCTCAACGAAAGGCTGTGAAAGTTTCACACCGTATTCACAATCTGGAGCAACACCAAGAGCCTCAGGTGAGAGTTCACCACGTTGGAACCGGCGCCAAGCTGATCCCGAAAGGTAGTGCCGCACAATCACTTCAAGGGGAACAAAAACCCATTCCATATCTCGAGGAATGGCACCGGGTTCTTTGATGACCTTTACTTTGCGAACCAGGCATCGATCGGGTGCATTGACTTCGATGAGGTGAGTCTTGCAAATTCCGGCTTCTTCAATCANCTTGAACCAATGAGCCGTTGTTCGGTTGAGCGATTCCCCCTTGCGGGGAATGAGTGATGGGATGATTTGGTCGAAGACTGAAATTTGATTCGTGAATCGAAACTCATAGACATCTTCGTCGTCCGTGGACCAAACTTGCTTCACTTTCCCTTGATAGAGCATTTCTCCCATGCTCTTGAACCGCTGAAATCAGCCTTTGAACATTTCACACGCCAACNATGGCGGTCATCAAAGGAAACCGAGGGCGTCTTCAATGCGGTTCAGTTCTGGTCCGGTGGTTTGGGTGCCACTGATGGCTCCTGTGTTGGATGCGCAAACACCGGCACCAACATAGGGCGAGCCAAAGGAAACGGTACCCACCATGGGCTTGACGCCAAGTACCTCTTCAATCAACAAGGCCTCATCGGGCGTGACGTCAGGATGGAGCAGAACGCCTTGATCGTTGGCGACCGCAAGGCTACCCACGACGTCTTGACCGGCAACGGTTGTAGCCGCTACATCAACGCCAAGGACTTCGGCCAGAATTTCAAGCCCCTCAGAGGGNATGCTAGGTGANGCNATTGCCCCTTGTTCNTTGACAACGAGGAGATTACCAGCGGTGTTGACACCACCTTCCATGACCACAACGTCGCCGAAGGCTGTTAATTGGTCGATGTCGCTTTCGTTGGCGATGTCAGCCACGGCGATACCACGGCTGTTTCCACAAACCAANGCCCCAACCAGACTTGAACCNCCGATGGTGATNGGATGAAGTTCAAGGCCGAGGGCCGATTCAAAGGCCTCAACCGTTGGTTTCGGGAGTTCGGGAGGGTGAAACAACACCTTGTCGACACTCGCCAGATGGATNCCCACCTGATCGCTTCCAAAGATGTCAACGGTATCAATTGGCATGTGTTCATCCCGACCTTGTACTTGGAGTTCTAAAACGTGGTGTTCAGTGNGTCGCTAGAACGCAAAAAAGGCCGGCCTCCATTGGAGGTCCGGCCTTAAGCGCCCTTGCGGGTCGAGGAACCCGAGGTGAAAAGAGAGGGGCACAGTGACTTCCTTTCCCGTGGACTCTCGTACCACAGTAATGGGAGAGACGCAGAAGGGCTTGACTTCTGGGTTCGGAATGGGACCAGGTAAACACCTTCGCTGTGACCGTGCACCCATCTCTTTTCGAATCGGATNTGAGNTGCGACGGAGCGTCGCAAATGAATTGGCATGAACTTTTAGACGAAGGGCACTCAAGGTGCGGTTACATTACACGAAAAAAGATGCTCGAACATTAGTGCAGCTGGACTGAATACGTCGCCGAAGCTTCGTACTTACATCCGCTGTCTATCATCTCGTCTTTTACGAGCGTTCTGAGGTGTCTCGTCTTTGGGGTGGCTTCGAGCTTAGATGCTTTCAGCTCTTATCCTTCAGGGCGTGGCTA